>JAZTZC010000410.1:0-5643 GCA_045637265.1 Eubacteriales bacterium
TGACGTGCTGTCCGATTGGAATTATGCCGTATCGATCGGCAATCTGTATACTGCGGCACCATGACGGATATCATGAAAACGAATCAGAACTGTATTTCGCTGTGTCCGGGCACGGAGCTTTATGTGATTCCCAAGGACACCTTCAAAACCGATTTTATCATGTTCTCCTTCACGCTTCCGCTGATGGCGGAAACTGCCGCGGAATATGCGCTCCTGCCATCGGTATTGTGCCGCGGTTCGGAACAATATCCGACGCTGGAGGATCTTGCGAAACGGCTGGATACGCTGTATAACGCAGGGATCGCGGGCAGAGCACACAAACGCGGAGAGGCGCAGGTGGTGACGTTCCAACTGCGATGTCTTGCAGAGGACGTGGTTCCGCCGGAGGATGAAAACGAAGGTCCGCTGTTTATATCTCTTTTGGATACCTTCTGCGATGTTTTGTTTTCGCCGCTTCTGGAGAACGGTGCTTTTTTCCCTGCGTATGTTGACGGCGAAAAAAAGAATCTGTGTGATGCCATCCGCTCCAAAATCAATAACAAAGCATCGTACGCAATCAGTCGGCTCGACGAGGAAATGTTTGCAGAGGAAACCTACGGTGTGTCTTCACGCGGTACGGAGGAATCTGCCGCGGCTGTAACACCGGCCTCCCTTTATCGATGCTATCTTGATATGCTGTCGCGTGCACCGGTATCCGTAACGTATGTCGGGCGTATGACAGCGGATGAGGTCACATCGGCACTCTCTCGTTTCACATCCCGTTTGACCTCCTACCGACAGGAAAATCTCACGCTGTATGCACCGCAGACGCAGGTGATCCGCACAGCAAGACATCCGCTTCACCGTGTGGAGGAATCGATGGATATTCGCCAGTCGCGGCTGTGCATCGGTTACAGAACCGGATCAGTGCTGTCCGACGGGGATTTCTACCGATTTGCACTGTTCAATGAACTGCTCGGCGGTTCCGCTTCGTCCAAGCTGTTTTTGGAGGTGCGCGAGGCGAGAGGGCTGTGCTATGACTGTGCGTCTTATCCCGAGGCGCAGAAGGGTGTCCTCTATATCAGCTGCGGCATTGCAGCAGATGCAAAAGAAGAAGCAGAGGAAGCGATTGCGTCACAGATAGCGGCAATCCGCGACGGTGATATCACTGATGAGGAATTTTTTGCCGCCAAGAAGTCGCTTGTTTCCGGCTACAGAGAAATTGAAGACAGTGCCGCGGCGATTGCCGTCTGGTATGAAAACCGACGGGCGGCAGGTATTGCGACCTCGCCTGAGGAAACAGCGGAACAGGTGCTGTCCTGTACCAAAGAGGATATGAAACGGTGTGCGGAGCATCTGACAGAGGATACGCTGTATTTCCTGCGCGGAACCTGCACGGACGGAGACGGGGAGGAGGACTGGGATGAAGACACAAATTGAACATCTGACCTCTGACCGTCTGCATCAGTCTTACACACGTATCCGTCACAGAAGCGGTCTGACGGTCTGTGTCCTGCCGAAACGTGCGGCAGTAACCTATGGTGTGCTCGGCGTAAACTTCGGTGCCAATGACCGTATCTTCCGCATGACGGATGATGCTGTGCATACGCCGCTGCTGACGACGGAGACGATGCCGGCAGATGTATTTCATATCCCTTCCGGCTGTGCGCATTTTCTGGAACACAAGATGTTTGCCGAGCGCGGCGGAGAAGATGCGATTGCACGCTTTGCACGGTTTGGTGCGAATGCCGATGCGTATACCACGCCTGATCTGACAGCGTATCTCTATTCCACGACGGAAGACCCGTATGCGCCGCTGGAAATTCTGCTGGACTTTGTGATGAACCCGTATTTTACGGAGGAAAATGTCGCCCGGGAACGCAGTATCATCGCGCAGGAGATCCGAATGTACGACGATTCGCCGATGCAGACGGGATATTACAATCTGATGGCAGCGTTGTACCACACGCATCCGATCAGAGACAACGTCGGCGGCACGGAAGAAACCATCCGCGATATTACTCCTGCCGTTCTGTACCGCTGTCATGAGGCGTTCTATCGCCCCGATAACATGGTGTTGTCGGTTTCGGGGAATGTCACACCGGAAGAAGTGCTTGCTGTCTGTGACCGCTGTCTGCCGGATACAGTGACCGCGAATCGGACACAGCGCATTTATCTGCCGGAGCCGAAAACGATTGTCACCGATCATGTCACGGCACAGGCTGGCGCTGCGGCACCGCTTCTCTACTTCGGTGTCAAGGACAACTGCCTTTCCTCTGATCCGACAGAACGCCTGCGGCATGCGTCGGCGGTCGATATCCTCAACGATATCCTGTTCTGCAAATCGTCTGCGATCTTCTCTGATTTATATGCAAAGGGATGGATCAACGGCAGATTCGGTGCGGAATATGAGCATACCGACACGTATTCTTATACGTTGATCTCCGCGGAGACTGCATATCCCGCGGAAACGGCAGACGCCATCCGTACCTATCTATCTGACAGAGTTCGTCTGCATGACATCACCGATGCGCAGTTTGCACGGTGCAGACGCGTGATGTATGCATCTTCTGTCACGGCATTTGAGTCAACGGAGGATATGGCACTGGACTGTCTTGACAGTACGATGGACGGCACCGAGTTGTTCTCATCGATCGATGCGATGATGCAGATTACAAAGGATGACCTCATTGATGCGCTCGATGCACTCTACCGACCGGAGTGCATGGCGGTCAGTGTTGTAACATAATAAAAACATGAAAGGAAACAAAGCATGAATACGAATACCATTGCTTTCCCGAACCTCGGTCTGGGTCCGTGGGAAGTCAACAAATTTCTGATCCAGGCAGGAAACTTCAAGGTTGCCTGGTACGGTATTATCATCACAATCGGCATTGTTCTTGCAGTGCTGTATACCATCAAGCGTGGCAAGCAGGAGGGCTTTACCACAGACGATGTTCTGGACTACGCCATCTGGGTTGTCCTCTTCGGTATCCTCGGTGCACGTCTTTACTATGTTGCGATGACATGGGGACGCTATGAATCGTTCCTTGATATCTTTGCCATCTGGAACGGCGGTCTTGCCATTTACGGAGGTCTGATCGCGGGGGCACTGACGATTCTGTTTATTTCTTATAAGAAGCAGAAAAGCGTTCTCAAGTTCTTCGATATGGTAACGCCCGGTGTCATGATCGCGCAGGCGCTCGGCAGATGGGGCAACTTCTTCAATGCAGAAGCATACGGTTCCATCCTCAAGTATGAATTTCTCGGTAAGACATTTGAAACATCCCGTTTTGCAGGACAGGCCATCCCGTGGATCATGACGATTGAAAACGTCAACGGTTCGGCACTTTACTACGCTCACCCGACGTTCCTTTATGAGTCTCTGTGGAACATCCTCGGATTCATTCTGCTTAATATCCGCTACAAGAACAAGAAGTTCGACGGTCAGATTCTGTTCTCCTACATCGTCTGGTACGGCTTCGGCAGAATGTTCATCGAAGGATTCCGTACGGACTCCCTGTATCTCGGCAATGTCCGTATTTCCCAGCTCGTTGCGGTCGGATGTGTTATTTTTGGTATCATGTTCTATCATCTGCTCCGCAAGAAGGCAAAGCCCGTTCTCGTGGCAGAACAGGATGCACAGGAATACGAGAGCCTGTTCTCTGAAAAGCCCGCAAAGAAAAAGAAGTCTTCCGCAACAGCGAACAAGGAAGTCAAGGCTGAAGTGAAGACTGCGGAAGAGAAACCCGCAGCATCGGAAACGAAAGAAACGGAAACCGGGACGGAGGAATCATAACCATGGCTGCAATGTTGATTGACGGAAAGAAAATTGCGGCAGAAACCCGTGCGGAAATCGCGGCACAGGTAGAGGAACAAAAGGCTGCAGGTGTGACTCCCGGTCTGGCGGTCATCATCGTCGGAGAAAATCCCGCATCGCAGGTCTATGTCCGCAACAAGCACAAGGCGTGCGGCGAGGTCGGCATGTATTCCGAGGTCATTGAAATGCCCGGTGATACAACGGAGGAAACCCTGCTTGCAAAGATTGCAGAACTCAATGACGATGACAAGATCGACGGTATTCTCGTTCAGCTGCCGCTTCCGAAGCACATTGACGAAGAAAAGGTCATCCATGCGATACGTCCCGACAAGGACGTGGATGCGTTCCACCCGGTCAATACCGGCAAGATCATGATCGGCAATCCCGATTTCCTGCCGTGTACTCCTGCCGGCGTTATGGTCATGCTGAAGAAGACCGGTATCGATATCACGGGCAAGAATTGTGTTGTGGTCGGACGCTCCAACATCGTCGGCAAGCCGATGGCGATGCTGCTGCTCGGAGCCAACGGTACCGTTACGGTCTGCCATTCCAAGACAAAGGATCTTGGTGCGGTGACCCGTGAGGCGGATATTCTCGTTGTTGCGATCGGACGCGCGGACTTCATCACAGGCGATATGGTCAAGGAAGGCGCGGTTGTCATTGATGTCGGCATGAATCGTCGCGAGGACGGAAAGCTGACAGGTGACGTGGATTTCGTGTCTGCATCCGAGCGTGCATCCTACATTACACCTGTCCCCGGCGGTGTCGGTCCGATGACGATCACGATGCTTTTGCAGAACACGCTGACTGCATCGAAGCTGCATCATAATCTTTGATTTGTTCACGAAATATTTACAAATTCCGAGTGAAGAAAATCGCGAAAAATCCGAGAAAACCTTGACAAACAAGGCGAAAATATGGTATAATAATATGCCGCTTGAGATTGGGCGTATAACTGGGAAAACGAAAGTGATCCCGGCCTGTTACTCAGCGAGTCTATAAATGAAAGAGAGGTGCTTTTCGTGTTTGCAGTCATTGAAACTGGCGGAAAGCAGTACAAGGTTCAGGAAGGCGACATCCTCTTCATCGAAAAGCTCGATGTAGCAGATGGCGACAAGGTAGTTTTTGATAAGGTCTATGCACTTGGTGCAGCAGGCGAGCTCAAGATCGGTGCTCCTGTTGTTGCTGGCGCAACCGTTACGGCTAACGTCATCAAGAACGGCAAGGGCAAGAAGATCTACGTTCTGAAGTACAAGTCCAAGAAGAACGAAAAGAAGAAGATCGGTCACAGACAGCCTTACACCAAGATCCAGATCGAAAAGATCGAAGGTTAAGACTTCATGACCAAAATCGTATTTTATAAGCAGAACGGCGCGTTTTACGGCTTCCGTGAAACGGGACATGCAGGTTTTGCAAGCGCAGGACACGATGTTCTGTGTGCGGCACTGTCTGCGATGACGATGCTTGTCATCAATACACTGGAGGTCGCGTATGCGGCTGATGTGGATTATAAGATCGACGAAAAGACGACCGATATTACAGTCAAATGTAAGGCGGCGCTTGACTCGAATCCCGATGAAAAGCAGCAGTATGCATCCCACGGTCTGATCTACGGCTATTATTTACAGTTAAATGATATGCTCGAGGATTATTATGACTATCTGGATGTCGATGTCGAAGAGCGTGCTTATCGCTAATACGAGATTGTCTGTATCTGTCAAATCTGTTTTGTTAACATCAAAAATTACATGTGGAGGTAATAGCCATGTTAAAGCTGAGCTTACAGTTCTTTGCTCATAAGAAAGGTGTCGGTTCTACCAAGAACGGCCGTGACTCCAATGCGC
>JAZTZC010000411.1:0-4653 GCA_045637265.1 Eubacteriales bacterium
CTTTACTCCGATCTC
The DNA here is from genome assembly GCA_045637265.1 of Eubacteriales bacterium. Taxonomy (GTDB): domain Bacteria; phylum Bacillota; class Clostridia; order Oscillospirales; family CAG-272; genus RGIG3925. The sequence continues at coordinate 16 of JAZTZC010000411.1, forward strand.
ATCGGATAGTTTTAATGCATTTTCCTTGAATTCCTTGTCGTACGTCATTTTTCTCACCTTTCCTTTTTCTTTTATTATATCATCTTTTGGTGAGTTTGTCGACTGTACTTTTATTATAGCATACCAATATGATTGGGTGTATTATAGCACAGATGGAGGGAAAATGCAAGAGGGAATTGGGAATGAGAAATGAGAAATGAGAAATTAGAAATTAGAAATTGGGTGGTTGAAGCACACGGTGATGGGCGATCCCGCCAAAACCTTCCCCCGGGGATGCTGGCATCCCGGTGGGAACCGGTGGATTTCGATGAAGATAGCTTTGCTATCTTCGTGCGCCCCTGCGTTTTTGTCGAAAGACGGATGAGGGTTTCCTATCTCATTCCATAATTTCCCACGCGCCATCGTCAATTGTCACCCGCATCTCCTCTGTCGCGGCATAAACACCGCGTTCAAAATCGATTGCCAGCGTCGGTTCGTAGGTAAATGTCCCCTTGACCGCACCGCGGATGAGATAGGAAACGGAGCCGGAGAACGAATAGGACTGCGTGCCGTCGAGCGGGTATTTGTCGTGGAGCGTCGGATTCCATGTGGAAAGGGTACCCTTGACCTGCTGACCGCCGTCGTTCGACATCCAAACAGAGCAGTTGTTGTTATAGTGACTTCTGTCGCGCAGGGAGGTGAAATACCGTGCACCGGCGGGAATCGTGTCGGTGAGAGAATATTGCAGATGATCGGCATCGGTTTCACCGTCAAAGGTGATCGTCACGCGGTAAATGCCGTTTTCCGCATCGTGCGGGGTCACCGTTTTGTGTATGGACAGAATCTTGTCCTCTGCCATCATTGCGTTGGCAGGAGATGCACCGTATCCCGCACGTGCGGCGATGCCTTCCTCCGCCGAGATCACCTCAAACGCGCGGAAATCGGATGCCGTCAGCGTCACGGTGTGAGACTGACCGCGGGAGAGCGTGATTTCAGTGGTATCACCTGTTCTTGTACGGTAGGAAAGGGTAGTTTCGGCTTTTGCCGTCGGTGTGTAGTGGGTGAGGAACGCCGCAAGCTCCAGCACATGCAGATCGACGGACGAGGTGTGGTTGTCAAGATAGCGCACCATCGCACATGCCGTGTCACAGTCAATGACGGAGGCGGGCAGAAGTGCGAGGGCTGTCAAATGAATCGTTTCCTCGGTGTCAGCGCCGACGATGCAGAACGTATCGCCGTCCGCCTGTCCCCAGGTATCGCGCAGAGGCTCCCACAGCGCACGTGCGGCGGCGGTATCACCGATTGCGGCAAAAGCGGCAGACAGGTAGAGAATTTCTTCATCGGTCATGTCGGCGGTGTACTGTGCCGCGGTGTAGAGCAGATCGAGCACGGGCTGGTCAAGAGAGGCCAGTGCCAGAAGGGAAGCCGCGGTCTGCACGCCCGTTGCGTATTTGTCGGTCAGAAGATACTCATATTCGGCGATCAGCCGGGACTTGACCTCCCCTGTCAGAACATCGGGCGAGCAGTAAAGCACCTCGGCAGTCAGGATCGGGTCGCCCTCTCCATATTGCAGAATCGGTAAAAATCCCCAGTAGTTGTTGGAAAGCTCGGCACGGATGGTATCCGCCATCGAGCGCGGCGCATACCACATCCGCTCTGTACCAAACAGCGCTTCTTCTGCGATCAGTGCGGCATAGGCCGCAGCTTTGGCATCGATGCGGCGGGAGGAACCGAGGTAGGAGAGACGCGCGATCGTATCATAATAAAGTCGGTCGGTCGCATCAAAGAACGTCAGGGTCATCGGGAACGCCGCAGGGTTGAGTGCGGAAATCTCGGACGGGTCGACCATCTTCTGCGTCATCACAATCTGCGCGGTATCAACGACGCGGAACGTCATGCGGACAGCATCGCTGTACTCGCCGAGCACACCTGTGACCGTCACGGCATATTCCCCGACGGGAAGGGTGCCAAAGGAGAACCATGCCGTATCGTTTGCGGCGGCTGTGGTCTTGTCGGAGGCAAGCGCTTTGCCCGTTTCATCGGACAGGACAGCCGTATAGGAGACAATCGCTGTTGGATCGGACGCGCGAACCGTTCCTGCCGTGCGTGCGGAGAAGGAAACCTCGTCGGAGGACAGGATCAGATCGGGCAGGGTGATGTTCAAAAACAGGGGAAGCGTGCAGACGGTACGGCTGACAGCAGTGCCGCATCGGACACCCGAGGTGAAGTCTGCGCCGCCTGCCATGCCGGTACCCGAAAAGCCGATGGCAGTCAGCCGCCATGTCGTGATGTTGTCGGGAACGGTGATCTCGGCAGTACCGATGCCGAACTCATCCAGTGTCACCGTTGTAAATGCGGCGGTATTGAGGAACTGCTCACGGACGTAGGCGGTCTGTTCTTCGCTGCCGCCGCCCGTTGCAGGTGCTGTGGGTGCGGCTTCCTCGGCAGGAGCATCAGCAACCATATCCTTCATCGTTTCTTCCTCGACATAGAGACCGTTTTCGCTTTGGTCAGAGCCGGAAAGTGCCGCGCGCAGAAGTGTCACCAGAGAGAAGCGGCTGTCGCGTCGGACGGTGGGCAGACGGTCAAACCGAGAACCCCAGTACCATTGCCCGGAAGCAAACGAAAAATAGCTGTCGGTCGATACCGTCTGATCGCCGAGCGCAAAACATGCCTCATCCACCGCGCTGACACGGACCGTACCGCCGGCAAGGTCGGGAGCGCTGACGGTGATGATTGCCGTCTCACCGGGCTTATAGGTCTCGCGGTCAGCGGATACCGTCATATCTGCCGTACTGCCGCGTGTATGGTCGTAGACGGCGGTATGCGACAGATGCGTGAGGTAGTCCTCACCGTCAAAAATGGTGACGTTGACAGCACATCCGACGGTGCAGTTTTCATCAAAGGTGTAGCGATAGGTGTTCTGCTTGCCCGCCGAGATGTCCGCGCGTCCGTCGTTCATCGTATAACGGGTGTAAAGCACCTGTGTGTCAGCAAAGGCGGCAGGTTCTCCGTCAAAGAGCAGGGAAAGGGTGACATCCTCGCCCGTGAGCGCCATGTGTTTGTCGGCGGACAGCTCGTAATACGGCTCGGTGTCATAGGGGTTATAGTCGCGTGTGGAACGGTTGGCACGGATGCGCTCGGAATAGGTACGACCCGAGACAGGATCGCGCCACGATACGGTGTAGTAGTAGCTGCATTCCTGACCCTTTGCGTCAATGTGGTCAAGGCGCAATTCACCGTTGACGACGTTTTTGGTTTCCGTGCGGATATGATCGACCTTGCGCTCATAGTTGTACTGCTCGACGGAAACTTTATTGATCGGATCATACGTTGTGCCGGATTTGGTCTTGACATAGTATTCCTTTTCGAGCTTGACTGTGACCTCGGTGTTCATCGGCGCACCCTGAACGAGTGTCGGGTAGCCGGACGCCTCACCGGTGTAGGAATCATAGCGGTAAATATCGCTCGTTTTTTGGATGCGCGAGGTGTCGAGCTTGTGCAGTGTCACGCGGCTGTGGTCGGCATCGACGCGCTCGGAGGTCATGACACCCGAGGAATGAAACCACAGGGTGGATGCATAATCATAGAGGGATACCGTTTCGTAGCCGGAGAGGTAGACGTGCACTTCGCTGCCAAGCGGTCTTGTTGTGGTCTCGTAACTGCGGTACTGCATCGGATAGGTGTATACCGCCTGCCCGTTTTCATCGGTGACAAGGGTGCTCTCACGATTATTGTCGGAGACGGACAGCTGCATACCCGCCGCAGGAGTGCCGTCAAAGTACGAAAGCGTCATTGTGACGGTCGCCGTCGGGTAGTCGAGCGTATAGAACGGACGGTCATAGGCAATATCGAGCGTGTAAAGCGGCTTTTCCTCCTGCGTGACGCGCAGAGAACGGTACTGGTTGACAAGTCCCGCCTCGTCCGTCAGCGTAAAGGAAATATAGGAGGAAATCCAGTCCTCAATCGGGAAGCTGCCGCCGAAACTGCCATCCTCATCAACGGCAATGCGCACGCCCGTATCGTTGCCCGCAACGGACAGCGACAGCGTATCGGGCAGAATCTGTCCTTCATAGGTGCGTCCGAGCACACCGTGGAAATAGACCGTGTCATTGGGGAAATAGACCTCACGGTCGGTATAGAGATAGACGCGGCAGGTGTCCTTTTGCGTATCGGGACGGGCAGTCGCACCGACGATCAGCGTATGTCCGTCGTGCGTTACTGTCATCAGCGCCGCGTCGGCAGGATCCTCGGTGACAATCGTCGCAAGACCGTTTTCGTCGGTTTTGACCTTATGATCGGTATAGGACATGAATTCCTCGGGATGCCACATTGTGTTTTCAAAGGATGTGGCTCTGATATCGGCGCCCGCGACCGCATCACCCGCAGCGGTGCTATGTACCCAGACGAGCGTATCGGCACCCTGATCGGTTCCCATGCTCTCGGTATACGCACGGAGCGGGGTGACCTGTAACAGTACCTGTACGGTGTTTTCATACTGATGCATGTCGCGCTGTGCCGTGCTTTGCAGAACAACAAGGTAAATGCCTTCCTCGAGCGTCGGCAGATAGACCCAGCCGGATGCGCCGCTGTCCCAGGAGTGCTCGGTGTACAGCTCCACATCGCCCGAAAAAACAGTATCGAGTTTATCGGTCGGGA
>JAZTZC010000412.1:0-2403 GCA_045637265.1 Eubacteriales bacterium
GATCATCGACTTCAACCGTTCCTCCGAGACGCACCGTTTTGTTCTTCGCGACTATACCGTTTACCCCGCCGATCGCCGCAAGCTCGCCTTTGATACCGACCTCGCCGCCGGGGACATTCCCGATATCATACTGATGGAAGACAGTCAGGTCGACGGCACGATCGTCAACACCTATGAGCACTCCGACCTGCTCTGTGATCTGACGCCGCTTTTGCAGGCAGACCCCGATTTTCACTATGACGATCTGCTTTCCTATGTGACAAAGCCGTATCAGATACAAGGTAAATTCCACATGGAACAGCGTCTGTTCCCGCTTCATGCAAATCCCTCTACCGTCTTTGCGCATACCGATACCGCCGATTCGCCGCTGAACCCGGATGCGTATCTTGCACTGGCAGAGGGGCATCTTGCCGAAAGCCCCGACCATGCTGTGCTTTACTACAGTGATTCTTTATTCCCAATCGACGGCACGATCTCCGAGTATTACGACATCGGTTCTGCGATGAGCCGTCCCTATTGCTCCTTTGACGACGGAACACTCGCCGATCTGATCGCGCGTTCCAAAGCGCTTGGCAACGGATTTGCCTATACGGGCGTTGAGAATATCGACGCGCGCACACTCTTCCGCGAGGGTACGGTTTTGTTCCACAAAGCATTATTGCCGCAGTCGCTTTATGATTTTGTGACGGAAATGAAGAATCTCGGTGCTGAAACCCCCGATGATATCACCGCCATCGGTTATCCCAACAACCGGGGCGAACACTGTGTCTACCATTCCGACGGCACATTCTTTGCTGTCACAAATGCATCGGAGCACAAGGCGGAATGTATCAAGCTGCTCAAAGCAACACTGGATTTTAATATCGCGATCAACGGTGATTATCTGCCCGATTATGCGGCGGTCTATTACCGCAGTGATATTGAAAAGCAGTTTGCCGCTTATGACGGTATGACGATCGTTCAGCAGGACCGTATTTTAGACGTCTTCACCGACGAGGAAGCCGAAACCATGCCCGGTGTCAAGATGAAGATCACACGGGAGTGGGCGGATGCGTTCTGTGAGATGCTCGATTCGGTCACAAGCCGCATTGTCCTTACCCGCACGCCCGAGGCAATCTTCTATGAAGAACTGCGCACAAACCCCGACCGCAGTATCGAAGAATCGCTGAAAATCGCCGATTCCCGCACATCAATTTATCTGTCGGAGCAGTTTGAATGATGTTGCTTCCTCTTGCCTTTGCCGCAGATACCATATCTGCGGCATTTTGCATATTTTCTCCAGAAAATGAATAAACTATAAACAATCCGTTTCCAAGGCGTAACATTTCCCGATATCCCTTGCAATTTTTGGAAAAATAGAGTATAATCTTATCATTGTTCAATACGGTCATGTGACCACATTCAAAAAATCACTTCAACCAATATAAGGAGGATATGAGATTGTCACCCCACAGCACACAAAAAGAAGAACTGCTCACGTCCCTTTCCACCGATGAAACACGCGGTCTGACCGACGAGCAGGTTCAAACGCTCCGTGCGGAACACGGCGAAAACCGTTTGCAGGAGAAAAAGAAGAAAACCATGTTCTGGCGATTCATCGACCAGTTCCGTGACGCGATGATTCTGATTCTGATCGCCGCCGCCATCATTTCGTTTGTAGTTGCAATCACCGAGGGCAATCCCAAGGAATTTTTTGAACCGCTGCTCATTCTATTCATCGTCATCCTCAATGCCGTCATGGGTGTCATGCAGGAGTCGAAAGCCGAAAAAGCACTGGATGCGCTCAAGAGCCTGTCCGCACCGCATGCCCGTGTCATCCGCGGAGGAGAAGAACGCATCATCGACGCGGCAGAGCTCGTCCCCGGTGACATCATCAAGGTCGAAGCGGGCGACTTCATTCCCGCCGATGCCAGACTGCTGCAGTCCGTCAGCCTCAAAAGCGAAGAATCCGCGCTGACCGGTGAATCCGTTCCCTCGGAAAAGGATGCCGCCGCTGTCGTTGCAGAGGATGCACCGCTCGGTGACCGCTCCAATATGATCTTCTCCGGCTGCTCCGTCACCTATGGTACGGCTGTTGCTGTCGTCACGGCAACGGGTATGAAGACCGAAATGGGTAAAATCGCAGGTCTTCTCGATAATGAAACCGAAGGTCAGACCCCCCTGCAGAAAAAGCTCGCCCAGCTCGGTAAATATCTCGGCATTGTCGCGCTGGCGGCTTGTGCCGTGATCTTCGTCGTCGGTCTTGCAAACGGCATCCCCGTTCTGGAGATCTTCATGACCGCCGTTTCCCTTGCCGTTTCCGCCATTCCGGAGGGACTCCCGGCCATCGTTACCATCGTTCTGTCCATCGGCGTACAGCGCATGGTTAAAAAGAACGCCATCATCCGCCGCCTGCCCGCCGTT
>JAZTZC010000413.1:0-4319 GCA_045637265.1 Eubacteriales bacterium
CGACTGATCGTCCATCCGATGGAAGGCTTTGACACGACCGAGGACGGTGCACCAGATGAACTGACCATGCGCCGTTATGAGCGCTTCGCCAAGAGCGGTGCATCGATGGGCTGGTGTGAGGCGATCTCCGTCTGTGAAGAAGGCCGCTCCAACAAGCATCAGATGTGGATTCACAAAGGCAATCTCGATGCCTACAAGCGCATGGTGGACATGTTTCACGAAACCTCCGGCGGCAAACCGATCATCGCGCAGATGACCCACTCCGGACGCTTCTCCGCACCCGAGGGAACGCTTCATCCGCTGGTTCTTTACAAAAATCCGCTGTTTGACAATACCAAATTCCACGACATCGACGACATTCCGCTCGTCACCGATGACTATCTTGATTCTCTGATTGAGAAGTATCACGAGGCGACCGCACTTGCCGTAGAAGCAGGCTTTGACGGCATCGACATCAAGGCATGTCACAAGTATCTGCTCGGCGAAACGCTGGCGGCTTATGAGCGTGAAGGCAAATACGGCGGCTCCTTTGAAAACCGTACCCGTCTGTTCCGCACGATCATCAAGAACACGGCGGATGCATTCGGCGACAAGGTCTTCCTCGCCTCCCGCTTCAACCTGTACGATGCCATGGTGTATCCGTACGGCTTCGGCTGCTCCCGCGAGGACTTCATGATCCCCGACTTTGACGAAATCGGCGCACTTGTCACCGAAATGGAGAAGCTCGGTATTTCCTGTATCAACATCACAATGGGTACGCCTTATCTGACACCGCACATCAATCGTCCGCACACGCTCGGCGGCGTGATTCCCGAAGATCCGCTGATCGGTGCTGACCGCATGATTAAATACACAGGGGAGCTGCAGAAGCGCTTCCCGAATGTCGCTCTCGTCGGCGCTGGCTATTCCTTCTTCCGCGAATTTGCACCGTACGTTGCCGCAGGCGCGATCAAGGCGGGATTGACAACGCTCGTCGGCTTCGGACGTATGGCATTTGCATATCCGGATTTCGCATCCGCGATGATTTCCGGCACGTTTGACCGCTCCAAGAGTTGTCTGACCTGCTCCAAGTGTACCGAGCTGATGCGTACCCACCACGCAACGGGATGCCCTGTCCGCGATACGGAGCTGTACCTTGCTCCCTACCGCAAATACTGCCAGGGCAAATAATCACACAAAACAACACTGCCGCGCATGTCGGACCACACGGCATGAGCGGCATCTTCATACGAAAGGACAATCTACCATGTTACAGAAGAAAACTGCCCTTGTAACGGGCGCATCCCGCGGTATCGGTCGCGGTATTTCCACGATTCTTGCAAAGAACGGTATCGCGGTTTGCGGTGTAGGCACAAAACCGAACGATGCTGTCGTCGAATACGAAACCGAACTGAAATCCTATGATGCAGATTCCTTCTATCTGCAGGGCGATATTTCCTCGGCAGACGACCGCGCACGCATCATCGAAACCGTATACGAGCGCTTCGGTCACCTCGATTTCCTCATCAACAATGCCGGTGTTGCACCGCTCAACCGCTGTGACATTCTCGAAATGACCGAGGAATCGATGCAGAGACTGCTCGACATCAACCTCAAGGGTACCTTTTTCCTGTCCCAGCTGGCAGCACGCCGCATGGTTGAAGAACGCAAAAACGGCAATACGGATTTCAAGATGATCACGTTCATCACCTCCATCTCCGCCGAAACCTCGTCCACCAGCCGCGGCGAATACTGCATCTCCAAGGCCGGTCTGCACATGGCGACGAGCCTGTTTGCCGACCGTCTGGCGGAGGATCGCATCAACGTCTATGAACTGCGTCCCGGCATCATTGAAACCGACATGACCGCTGTTGTCAAGGACAAATATGACGCGCTGATCGAAGGCGGACTGCTCCCGATCAAGCGTATGGGACAGCCCTCTGACATTGGAGATGCAGTTCTTGGCCTGACCTCGGGTCTGTTTGCATACTCCACAGGCGACGTCATCAACCTCGACGGCGGCTTCCACATTTCAAGACTGTGAGAATAACACCATGGAACTTTTAACATACGAATACTGGGGATCGGTCTACAAGATCCCCTCCTTTTCCTATCATACGCTGATCGTCGGCACAGGTGCGGCAGGCTTCAATGCGGCGGATACCCTTTATAATCTCGGCGTGACCGACATTGCGATTTTGACCGAAGGTGTCAGCATGGGCACCTCCCGCAACACCGGCTCCGACAAGCAGACGTATTATAAGCTGACCTTAGCCGGCGGTATGCCCGATTCCGTCCGCGGTATGGCAGAGACGCTGTTCGAGTGCGGCTCGATGCACGGTGATATTGCGCTGTGCGAGGCGGCAGGCTCTGCAAAGGCATTCTTCAAGCTCGTATCTCTTGGTGTTCCGTTCCCCGCAAATGAAATGGGCGAATACGTCGGCTACAAGACCGACCATGACCCTGCCATGCGCGCGACCTCCTGCGGACCACTGACCTCCAAGCTGATGACAGAAGCGCTGGAAAAGAGCGTGCGTGCCAAAAACATTCCGATCGTCGACGGATGGCGCGTCATTCGTCTGCTGACCGATGAAAATGACGGAGAAGATACCACACGCCAAACCAAAATCGCCGGATGTGCGGCACTTTGCGAGGATGCCATCACGCAGGACAATCCCGCGGGCTTGGTCTTTTTCCTGTGCGACAATCTCGTCTGGGCAGCGGGCGGTCCCTCTGCCATTTACCAGTCCACCGTTTATCCCGAAAGCCAGACCTGCGCACACGGTGCACTGTTTTTGGCCGGTGTCAAGGGCGCATCCCTGACCGAATCACAGTATGGTATCGCGTCGACCAAATTCCGCTGGAATCTGTCGGGTACCTATCAGCAGGTGCTTCCTCGTTATATTTCCGTTGACAAGGACGGCACGGAATACGAATTTTTGAACGACTATTTCCCCGATGCCTCCCACCAGCTGACCGCCATCTTCTTCAAAGGCTATGAATGGCCCTTTGACCCGCGCAAGATTTTCAAAGACGGCAGACGCGGCTCGTCCGCTGTTGACCTTGCGGTATTTGCGGAACTGCAGAAAGGTCGCCGTGTGTATCTCGATTTCATGCACAATCCCACTTGCGCTGATAAGGACGGAGTGCTTGATTTCTCGCTGCTGGAGGAAATTCCGCGACAGTACCTATCCAATTCCGATGCTCTGCTTGACACACCGATCGCACGTCTTACGAAAATGAATCCGAAGGCGATCAAGCTTTACGCCGATCACGGCATTGACCTGACATCGGAGCTTCTTGAAATCGCGGTCTGCGCCCAGCACAACAACGGCGGTATTGCGGTTGACTCTAACTGGCAGACCTCGCTATCGGGTCTGTACTGTGCAGGAGAAGCCGCAGGTACGTTCGGTATCTGCCGTCCGGGCGGTACCGCGCTCAACTCCACACAGGTCGGTTCTGCCCGTGCGGCACAGCACATCGCAGGTAAATCCGCACAGCCCAAAGAGGAATCCGCACCTGCCGCACAGGGTATCTTTGCCGCTCTGCACAATACTGCCGCACCGACACCGCGCATGATGACCGACGAGGTATACTATCAGAGCGAAACGGTGCTTCAGCTGACAGCGGCACTGCTTGACAAAACCGACGGCATGTCGGCATCGGAGCTGCTTGCTGTCCGTGATGCGTTTGCCGAGGAAATGTCACGCTGCGGTGCGTTTCTGCGCCATGCTGGTGAACTTTCCAATCTCTATGCGCATCGCCACATGCAGCTTGCAGGTTTCTTCTCCGTCCACAGTGCAAAGGATTTCCGTGCGCTGAAAGAACTGTTCATCGATCATGACATTCTGCTCACCCAGTATGTCTATATCGGCGCGATGCTTGATTATCTGCGTCACGGCGGTATCTCCCGCGGTTCGGCTGTCTACACGCAGGACACCGTTGACGTTCTGCTTGCCGCCGACAAACCGCAGGAAATCGATACGGCACATGCAGCATATGTACAGGAAACCCGTTTTGAACGCATGACGGGTGAAGTAACCAGCGAATTTGTTCCCGTCAGACCGATTCCCGACGCAGAGCTTTGGTTTGAAAATGTCTATAATCGGAGGAAGGACTGATGGCAGACAAAACCGTTCCGCTGATCACACTGGAAACCGAGCGGCTTCGCATCGTCCCGCTCGACCGCGCATCCTTTGACGAAAAACTGCATGCACCCGCAGATGACTCGCAGTTTGGCACAGAGGAATTCCGTGAAGCAATGGAGGAACTTTCCGAACGTGCCGCGCAAGACCGTAAATCGCGCTTTGCATGGTATACAAACCGTCTCATTTACAGAA
>JAZTZC010000414.1:0-2728 GCA_045637265.1 Eubacteriales bacterium
ATGCGTGTGTCGACAAGTGCGGCGGTATCTGCGGTGTCTTTTCCGGCAATGACGCGGACGGTTACCGCTTTGTCATTGGTGCCCGGAACATTCCGCTCCGTGCGCGCGCAAAGGAGATTACCGCCGCGCTGAACGGACGCGGAGGAGGATCGGATCAGATGATTTCGGGAAGCGTGAAGGCGAATAAAACAGAAATTACTGCGTATTTTGAGAATTTGGTGTTTTGAGAAATCGAAGCACACAGCGATAAAATCCGCGTAGGGCGGGTGACCGCAGTCACGGGGGCTCTGCTCCCGCCGCGACAGCTGTCTGCAAAACAAAAGTCCGTACGCGTTTATCGAAAATGTTGTGACGCATGCCGATTACCGCGGACACGGGTATGCGACGGCATGTCTTGCCTATGCGCGGGAACTTACCGAAAAAGAAAACTGCTACAAAATGATGCTTCTGACAGGTGCAAAAGACGAGGAAACATTGCGGTTTTATGAGCGCGCTGGGTTCAACAGTACAGATAAAACCGCATTTATTCAATGGTTGCATTGAAGAAGAAAACGGACGACCACTGGTCGTCCATACAGAGCACATTGGAGAAAAGAAAAACCATGAGAAACGAATTTGAAAACCCAAAACTCCAGCACGAAAACCGACTGCCGGCGCGTTCTGTCATGCTTCCGGCACAGAAGTCGGGCGTGGACTACCGTACAAAGGAAGACTCCGAACGCGTGCAGTCCCTGTGCGGCACATGGAAATTTTTATATCTTGAAAACGACATCGACTACAAGGAGGGTACTGCGGCTGTCGGCGATTTCGATGGCTGGGACGATATTCCCGTGCCGTCGGAGTGGCAGTTCTGCGGTTACGGCGTGCCGCGCTATACCAACGTCGACTATCCGTTCCCGTTCAATCCGCCGTATGTCGGTTATGACAATCCCGTCGGTATTTACCGCCGCAAGTTCGTTTTGTCAAAGCAGGCAAAGAACCGACTGATCACGCTCCATTTTGACGGTGTTGACGGCGCGTTCAACCTCTATATCAACGGCAAATACATCGGCTTTTCCAAAGGCAGCCGCATCCCCGCGGAGTTTGACATTACCGATGCGGTTGTGACGGGCGAAAATGACATCTGTGTGGAAATCTGGACGTATTCCGATGCACAGTATTTAGAAAACCAGGACATGTGGATGGCAAACGGCATTTTCCGCGATGTCTATCTGCTGTTTGAAAACCGCGTCGGTCTGTGGGATTATGAGTTGAAGACGACAACCAATTCTCTTGCGGTTGTGCTGTACCCGCGCACCGAGGGATGTGATCTGCGTGCGGAGCTGACGTTTGACCGCCGTACACGCAAGTGCGATCTCGATCATGAAAATTCCGTCAAGTTTGACTTGCCGTCGCCCGAGACATGGAACGCGGAAAATCCGTATCTGTATGAATTGGTCATTACAATTTTGCAGGGCGATGTTCCCGTGGAAATTCACACCAAAAAGGTGGGCTTGCGGGAATCGGCAATCATCGACGGACTGTTCTGCGTCAATGGCGCTCCGATTCAGTTCTGCGGCGCGAACCGCCATGAATATCATCCCGAAAAAGGACGTGCGATTGACTGTGAACAGATCGAGCGGGAACTGAAGCTGCTCAAGGCGTGCAATTTCAATTCCATCCGCACCAGCCATTATCCGCAGCATCCCGCATTTTACGAATACTGCAATGAGCTTGGTATTTACGTCGCGGATGAGGCGGACATTGAATCGCACGGATGCGGTGCATCCTGGGATCAGGGCTGGCTTGCCAAGCACGACGACTGGGCGGGTGCGTTCCTTGACCGTACCGAGCGGATGTATATGCGCGACAAGAACGAAACGTGCGTCGTCGTCTGGTCGATCGGCAATGAAGCGGGATCGGGCAAAAATATCGATGCCTGTTCCGCATGGCTTCGTTCCCGCCTGAACAAAAAGCCGATTTTACAGGCGCAGGACGATAACGAAAATCCGCGCATTTCCGATTTCCGTCAGTACGGCTATCCGAACATGGAAACGGTGCGCAAATATGCCGAAATGGAATCCGATTTCCCGGCGATCTCCACCGAATACGGACATTCGATGGGCAATTCCCCCGGTGCGCTTGCCGACATGTGGGATGTCATCGACGAAACACCGCAGATGCAGGGCGGATTTGTCTGGGAGTTCAAAAACCACGGCTTTGCAAAGAAACTGGAGAATGGCGAGACAACGTATCTTTACGGCGGTGACTTTGATGAAGGACCGAACTGGGCGAACTTCCTCTTGGACGGCTACTGCTTCTCCGACGGCACGCCGAAGCCAGCCATGTATGAAATCAAGTATCTGATGTCGCCGCTGCGCATCCGTGACAAAGACGGTGCGCTGTCGGTTTACTGCCGCAATTCATTTGAGCGGCTTGACAACGTCACGATGATCTGGAGTCTTTGCGAGGACACAAAGATGCTTGACCGCGGTACGAAGACCGGCTTGAACTTCGGTCCGGGTGACACGGTGAAGATTCCGTATCCTGCGTCCTTGCCCGAGACGAGAGTCCCCGGTGCGCAGTATCTTCTGAATGTGATGATGTTCGCAGGCGAGCGCGATCTTGGGTATGCGCAGATTGTGCTTGGCAGGGAAGAGCCGTTATTGTATCAAAACGGACAAGTTGTGAATCGCCCCTGCGGTCTGTCGGATACAACAAAGCGGAGCTTGTCCGTTGATATTGCAGA
>JAZTZC010000415.1:0-26437 GCA_045637265.1 Eubacteriales bacterium
GGTGATGTCACCGTCAGCCCCTACAGGCGTCGGGCGGACACCCGAGAACTGCGTAATGACAGCACGGGTATTCACCGAGGGAACAAGATGACGTGCGCCCGTCTGAACGAGAGAAAGACCCGCATCGGTCGTCGCGGTGTCGTCCTTGTCATCAATGGCAGTCGCCGTCGGACCGAGAATCAGATTACCGTCGACCGTCGGGGAAACAAGAATACCCTTGCCGTTTGCCGACGGGCAGGAAAACAGAACATGCTCTGCCGCACCGCCCTCGGCACGGTCCAGCAGCATATATTCGCCGCGGCGCGGAATAATGCGGATCGGGAAATCCTGCTCCCCGGCGATTCGCGCGATTTCATCGGAGTGAACGCCGCACGCATTGACAAGATATTTTGCACGGATCGTCCGATTTCCGTCGGAAATGACAAACAGACCATCCTCTTTGGTAATGGAGCTGACACGGAAGCCGAGATAAAATTCCGTTCCGTTGATTGCCGCATGCTCACAAGCCGCGATGCAAAGCTCATACGGGCAGACAATTCCCGCTGTCGGTGCCCAGAGAGCGGCTGTCGCATCGGGGGAAATATTCGGTTCCATGGCGCGAAGCTCCTCGGCACTCACAATGCGCAGATCGGGAACGCCATTGGCATTGCCGCGCGCAAGGAGCTTTTCCAGATGCTGAATCTCTTCGTCGGAATACGCACAGACAAGCGAGCCGCACATCGAAAACGGAACGTCCAGCTCTTCGGTTTCCCGGGGCATCATGGCACATCCCGCCACATTTAACCGCGCCTTCAGCGTTCCCTCTTCCGCGTCAAAGCCGGCGTGGACAATCGCGGAGTTTGCCTTTGTTGCACCCATGGCAACGTCACCTGCCGCCTCCAGTACCGCGACAGAAACGTCGTAACGAGCGAGTTTTCTTGCCGTCATCGCACCGGTGATACCGGCACCGATGATACATACATCGTAGTTCATAATCAGTCTCCTCATTCTTTCTTTTTCGTCAAAAAAGCCGCAGCAAACAAAAGGGTCCCATCCTCATCGGGATGACATCCGTTTGGTTTGCGACGGCTCCAAATCTCCATGCGTCTTTTTGTTTGAACAACCGTCTGCCTGACCGTTGTTTTTCATTCGTTATTATATCATCGCAGGGAAAAAAAGTCAAGAGTACAGCCAAAAAAGCAAAGAAACGGTTCAGATAATTTTGAATATTCCGTGAAATATCTGTTTTTTTCGCGAAAGGTCTTGCAAATATAAGAAAAATCCGATATAATAATATATGTATAGTTATTAAAAAACCACGTCTGAAAAAAGGAGACATCCATGCCGAATATCGATCTGCTTTCCATGCATAAGCAGTTTCTGAGCAATCATATCAAAAAGGGCGGTATTGTCGCCGACTTCACAATGGGCAACGGTCACGATACCGCGTGGCTGGCGGATGCCGTCGGTGAGGAAGGTCATGTCTACGCCTTCGATATCCAACAGGCGGCACTCGATTCCACGCGCGCACATCTGGAGGAGATGGGACTTGCCGACCGCTGTACGCTGATCCTCGATTCCCATGCAAACGCTCTTGATTATATCCACGAACCGATTTGTGCCGGCGTCTTCAATCTCGGTTATCTGCCGGGCGGCGACCGCACCAAAACAACGCTTCACGAATCCACCCGCACAGCAGTCGAAGCGGCAATTTCACTTGTTGACCGCGACGGTATCATTCTGGTCGCCGTCTATCCGGGTCATGAGGAAGGTACGATTGAGGGCAATATGCTTGATGAAATGCTCTCACAGCTTGACCGACGCAAATTCTCCGTATCACGCCTGCGTATCATCAATTCCCCCACATCGCCGTTTTTCTTTGCCATTGAACGGCATTGATTCCCACATCCAAATTCATTCTGAAAGGACAACATCCGATTATGATCAAAACACGTCTGTCCACACGGCTGGGTGCCGTTTTGATGCTCCTTGCCATGCTCCTCACGCTGTTCCCCATCGCGGCATCGGCAGAGGATGCACCCACGGCTTCCGTTGAACCGATGCTTCTGCGTGCCGACGATTACTCCGAGGCGGTCACAGGATTCCACCTGTTTGCCGACAATCCCGAAAATCTGCCCTTGCAGATCAGCTATGCAATCTACAAAGCAACAGATACGACAACGCCCGTCTCCGTTCCAGACGGCTGGGTCACCATCACGGCGATGGAGCAGACAACCGATACCGATGCCGCACAAACCACGCGTCCGGTTTTCGCCGTCAGCTTCCACAAGCCCTCCGACATCAATGTCGAGGATCCCGCCTATATCGAATCCCCCGAATTTCTCCGTGCGGTTTCCGTTTCCGACTCTCCCGTTTACACACTGGCACCAGGCTATATCGCCGCATTCCGCATTGTCGGCGGTACGGCTGCCGAGGACGGTACGTATCCGCTTGACCACACGCTGACATGGCAGAGTGAAATGCCGATTGTTACGTTTTCGCTCGACAGACCGGCAAAGCTCATTGCGCAGTTGACACAAAACGAAGGTGAACACGGAAAACTCGACATCCACCTGCTCAACTCCGACAGCATCCGGTACCTGTACGGTCCGCTGATGAGCGAGAAAGAGGCATTTCTGTCGGAATACGGACTGACCGACGCACAGCTTTACATTCAGTTCGATCAGACCCGTATGGATGTCCCCTCGTCCTATGATGCGGAAGCGGACGACGGCATCACGGAGGTATGGAGTCCCGAAACACTGCAGGTTCTCTTCAAGGAGTTTGATCTGAATACCGGTTTTTCCGATTCTCACGCCCACAGCTTTGACGAAGAGGCGTTCCGAGCATTCTTCCCCGAAGAAACCTTTACGGAAAAGATCATCGACGACGGCGACGATGCAACCGAAGATCCTGCATTCTGGGTCATTGATGCGGAAAGCGTTTCTCTGTCCGTCCGTGCACGGTATGTTCTCGCACTGACTGCCGCCGACGGCACGGTATACTATACCAAAACCGCATTTACCGATCCGTTCTACTGCGGCGCATCCAACTCGCTTGTCACCGATCCCACCGCCATGGAAGCGCCTGTCCTCTCCGATCCCCGCTTTGAAACTGCCGAGGACGGAACGACGACACTGACCTTCCATGTCACTCCCAATCCAACGGTACGTGACACACTGTTCTGGTGTTTTGCTTACAATCGCGGTACCGTCAAATATGCACTTGAGATCTCCATCAACGGAAGCGAATGGGCGCCGTATGACGGTGAGCTTTTGTCCTATCCTGTGCTTACCGATGAAGGTGACATCTCCATTGCAATCGCAGGTGAAAACCTCAACGATTATGCGTATATCCGTGTACAGATGCGTTATGTCGCCGAAGAGATTCCGCTGAACTCTCCCTTCTCCGCGGCACTTGCCTTTGACAAAAAGCCCGAGGAGACCGTCACGGCTCCCCTCACCGAAATTACCCTTCCGCTTTATACCGAAGACACGGCAGGAGAGGGTGAACTCAAATACATCTGCCCGATCTGCGGCTTCTGTCCCGCACCTTACGGTGTCTGCCTGTTCCTTTGGCTCGGCGCCGCACTTCTGATTGTGCTTCTGATCGTGCTGATCATCGCACTGATTCCGAAGAAGAAATACTGCCCGCGCTGCAGTGCCGCATGCAAGCCGCAGGACAAGTCCTGTACGACCTGCGGGTACCGCTTCGTCGGCAATATGCCTGAAATCGAAGATACCACAGGCGACATCACCATTCCCAAAGAAAAGACGCAGGCCGATCTGGAACAGGAAGATGACTTCTTCAACAATGCCCTCCGTGACGGCGCTGAAAAAAAGCCGCGTGTCACCCCGGTTCACATTGATATTGATGAACCTGCTGACGAACCTGCACCGATGTCTGACAACACGCAAAAGGCAGATCCCAACCCCGCAGAGCCGGTACAGATCACACCGATCCCTGCCCCCAAGCCCGATGCCGCGTTTGTCGCCGAGCTGAAGCGCAAAATGGCAGCGGTCAAGGCTGGTCAGAAGGTCAGCTTTACCCCCGAGGAAATCGCATACATCAAGGTGCTGAAAGACAAGGCTGCCGCAAAGAACGCTCCCGCAGCGCCCGTTGTACAGCCGCAGATCAAAGCAGAAGCACCCGCAGAACCCGCACCCACAGCAGAAACAGCACGTCCCGCACAGGAGGAATCCCGTGAGGAACAGATTGCGCGTCTGCGTGCGCTCCGTGCAAAACAGCTTTCCGCAGAGGATACCGCCAAGGTTGAGGCAGAAACCCCCAAGGCTGACGACAAGCAGGCAGAACAGCTTCGCCGCGTCGAAAAGCCCGCAAAGCAGATCAAGTGTCCCGCATGCGCTGTCCCCAATCCCGAAACAAGCGGTCAGTGCTATATCTGCGGTACCCGCCTGAAATAAGACCATATAAAAAAGATTCCGCACTTTTTGGTGTGGAATCTTTCTTTTGTATGAAAACATCTTGCAAATTTCCATGATATCCTTTATAATATAAGGAACGATTGAAAAGGAGATACCGCCGATGCAAAGTCCGTTTCCCTATTCCGATACCAACAAGCGGTATCACACCTACGACTACTACTTAAAACACAAATACGGGACCAAGTGTGCGCGCATCCCGCTGGACGGCGGCTTTTCCTGTCCCAACCGTGAGAACGGCGGCTTGGGATGCACCTACTGTTCCGCACGCGGCTCGGGTGACTTCTGCTCGGACGGATTTTTGCCGCCCGCAGTACAGTTTGCAAGAGAATATGCGCGACTGACAGAAAAATGGGGCAAACGCCTTCCCGCCATCCCTTATTTTCAGGCGTTTTCCGGCACATATGCACCGACGGAGTATCTGCGTACCCTGTATGATGCCGCTCTGCATTATACCGATGAAAGCGGGAACCCTGCGGCCATACCCGCACTTTCGATTGCAACGCGCCCCGACTGTCTGTCAGACGAAACCATGACTTATCTTGCGGAATTGAATACAAAAACAGATCTGACGGTGGAGCTTGGTCTGCAATCCGCACACGACGAAACACTCTGTCACATCAACCGCGGTCATGATTTCGCCGCATTCCGTGACGGATATGAACGGCTGCAGAACGCGGGAATTCCTGTCTGCATCCACATCATCAACGGTCTTCCGACCAAAGGCAGTGCTGTCGAATCGAAAGAGCAGATGCTGTATACCGCGGCGACGGTAGCAGCTCTGCATCCCGCGTTTCTCAAACTCCACATGCTTCACATGCTCGACGGTACACCCATGGCAGACGATTGGCGCAAAGGCGAGGTTTCTCTGCTGACACAGGAGGAATATGTCGACATCGTTTGCGATCAGTTAGCACTTCTTCCGCCAGAAACGGTCATCTGCCGTCTGACGGGTGACGGTGCGGCAGAAGCACTGCTCGCTCCCGACTGGACGAAAAACAAACGCGCCGTGCTTGCCGCCATTGACAAAACGCTTGCCGCGCGCAATCTCTGTCAGGGAGATCGGTACAACGAAGGAGCATCATCATGAAACGATTCATCCTCCTTGTGATGACAGTATTGCTCTTCGCAACCTCCTGCACATCCCTGCGCGATGCATGGCAGCCGACCGCATTTTTCATATCCGATAAACCGATTGCCGAGCAAACACTCGCAGCTCCTGTTGCTCTGATGCAGGCATCGAGCATATCCGACCATGGCAGTCGTTCGGTTCCCTTAACCGATGCACCGCCGGAATACGATCAGATCGTCATGAATTTCATCGGTGATGTCATGCTGGCGGCGGAAAACGGTGATGACGGCTTCTGGTCGTTCAACCTGTTTGCGTATGACACACCGAAAGAATACTACTTTGAAAAGATGCTTCCGCTGTTCTCGCAGGACGACTGGACAGTTGCCAACTGTGAAAATGTCTTTACAGATCGTGAAAATCCGACACCGACCGAAAAAGACGGCGAATTTACGTACTGGTATTATTCCGGAACCGAAAACGCAAATATCTTCTCCGCAGGCTCTATCGAACTTGTTTCGCTTGCCAACAATCATGCGCTCGATTACGGTTACGAAGGACGTGACGACACCGCCAAAGCGCTTTCCGATGCAGGGTGTACACCGATTCTGGAAGGACGCTCCATCATGCTCGAAAAATCCGGCGTGACCGTGGGTCTGCTGTGTATCTCAATGTACTCCGAATACTATCTGACGCCGATTTTAGAGTGGCTGGAAAACAACCGCGATACCTGCGATTTCCGCATTGTATACTACCATGGCGGTACAGAGCGTGTCCATGAGCCCGATGCCTGGCGCGTCCGTGCATCGCGTGCGATGGTCGATGCCGGTGCCGATCTGGTACTTGGCAACCATCCGCACGTCCTGCAGCCCATCGAGCAGTATAACGGCAAAACGATCGTCTATTCCCTTGGCAACTTCCTGTTCGGCGGCAGTCATACCTGCGAAAACCGCACGATGGTCTATACGCTGACTCTCGACATCACAGACCGGAACTTGACAGGCGTGTCAGAAAATATCACCCCGTGCTACTGCTACGGCGAGCTGTGGCAGCCGACACCAATTGAAAAGGAAGAAGAAAAATCCCGCGTCCATGCATTTCTGCAAGGCGAGCGGGAAAAGCCGTATTGAGGAACTTTATCATGCCAACTTTATATATACTCCGCGGCGCACCGGGAACGGGAAAAACGTCCCTTGCCGCAGAACTGCATAAAACCCTGCGCTGTCCGTGGTTTGAGTTCGGCTGGATCCCGGAATTCCGGAATCTGAACCCGCACACGGAAATTTCCTATGAGGATGAGGTCGCGCTCTCGACGGAAAATCTGATCCTCGTCACAAAAAACTACTTCGCGCACGGATTTGAAGCAGTCATTGTCTCTGATCTGGAAGACGAGCGGATTCCGGACTTTGCAGATGCCTTTTCAGGAATTGCCGATGTACGGATTCTGACCCTCGACTGTGACGACGAAACACGCACCAACCGCATCCTCACCCGCGACAACGGCAATGAATACCGCGATACCGAAGCGGCGGCTGAAATCGCAGAAAAAATCCGCCGGACACCTTATACCGGTGAGCGGCGGTTTGATTCCGGAGTGATGACGGCAGAGGAGATTTGCCGCAGGATTCTCGATATGATTCTTGCTTGATTTGAAACGTCACCGTTTCCACAAATTGATTTTCCGGGTTTCTCTCTCCGAACGTCAACCTTGGGGTCGACTGCAAGCTACAAACGAGGTTCTTAACCAACAGAACCGCAGGGAACAATCGGTCCAGTTATACAAAAATCATAACATTCGGAATTAATCTGTTTTTGATTCAATAATTCCTCAATCGGTGCAATGTGTTCCTCAGAAATAACATCGATTGTTACATTATTTTTATTTCCAGACACACCGACGCCAACAATTTGCAAATCTATCATGTGTTCGACCAATAACGCATGAACCTCCAATAAATACTCCATAGGAAAGTCAAGCGATTCCGTCTCTGTCAATTTCTCATCCTGCATTTCAGATTCGAGCGGCTTCTCATCCTGAACATCTCTATATAATACAGGAGAAATATATTCTGTATCTACCGCAGTCATTGACTCTGTTTGTATTTGCGTATCTGTATCTTTTTCCCGTTGCTCCGTCTCATGATCTGCAACCCCACATGACAACAAAAACAAACAACAGAATAAAAGAACAGTCCATTTCATAAACCATACTCCTTTCCCATTTCAGATAACTTTTTCGATTTTATTATATCATAGAATTCCATTTTCCGTCAATGAACATTCTGTAAATGATTCGGTTGCTGATGTAAAATTTCCCACCGAAAAACTGTACAATATCACGAACTTCCCCAAAACCTCTTGCACCAATCCACGAAATATTATATAATAATATATACTAATCCCGAAAGGATCCATCATGAACATCGACCAACTCTTAAAATCCGTCTCCAAGCCCGGGCGTTACACCGGCGGCGAATGGGGACAGACGATCAAAGACAAACAAAATATCAAATGCCGCTGGGCGTTCTGCTTCCCCGATACGTATGAGATCGGCATGTCCAACCTCGGTATCCGCCTGCTCTACGGCGCGCTGAATGCAATGCCCGACGTCTGGTGCGAGCGCTGTTTTGCACCGTGGACCGACATGGAAGCCGAGATGAGACGCCACAATATTCCCCTCTGGGCACTGGAATCGGGTGACCCGATCAAGGAATTTGACATCGTCGCCTTCACGCTCGGCTATGAATTGTCCTATTCCAATGTCCTCTATATGCTCGACCTCGGCGGTATTCCGCTGACAACGGCAGAACGCGGCAAGGACGACCCGATCATCATCGGCGGCGGATGCTGTACCTACAATCCCGAGCCGCTTGCCGACTTCTTTGATATTTTCTCTATCGGTGAAGGTGAGGAAGCGCTTCCCGAGCTGTCCCGTCTGTACATCGAAATGAAGGAGAACGGCACCTATACGCGTGAAAACTTCCTGCACGCGGCAGCGAAACTCGGCGGCTTCTATGTCCCGTCGTTCTATTCTGTGTCCTACAACGACGACGGTACGATTGCCGCTGTCACAAAGAAATACGACGATATCTCCGACAAGATCACCAAGCGCATTATAAAAGACTTCGACAAGTCCTATTTCCCCGAGAAGACCTTCATGCCGTTCATCGACACGGTACAGGATCGCATCATGCTCGAGGTCTATCGCGGATGTCCGCGCGGATGCCGCTTCTGTCAGGCGGGTATGGTCTACCGTCCGATCCGCGAAAAGTCGCCTGATGTCCTTGCAAAACAGGCAAAATGTCTTTACGAAAACACAGGCTATGAGGAAATTTCCCTCTCGTCCTTGTCCATCAGCGACTATACCCGACTGCCCGAGCTGACAGAATCGCTGCTTGACTGGACGGACGATGCACGCGTTTCGCTGGCACTTCCTTCCCTGCGTGCCGATACGTTTACCAAAGAGCTGATGGACCGTATTTCCTCCGTCCGCACCAGTACTCTGACCTTTGCACCGGAAGCCGGTTCCCAGCGTCTGCGCGACGTCATCAACAAAAACGTCACCGAGGAAGAAATTCTGAACGCCTGCCGCGTTGCCTTTGAAGCGGGCAAAAATCAGGTCAAGCTGTACTTCATGATCGGTCATCCGACAGAAACAAACGAAGACCTCGACGGCATCTTCTCTCTGTCCGAGCATGTCATTCATGAATTCTACGTCAACAAACGCAAAGATAAGCAGATTGGCAAGCCGAACAAGGGCGGTGTGCAGGTCACGCTGTCGGTTGCCGCGTTTGTTCCCAAACCGTTCACCGCATTCCAATGGGAAAAGCAGGATGCGCTGGAAGTCACGCACGAAAAGCAGCAGTATCTGAAGAACGTCATCACCGACCGCAAGGTGCGCTACAACTACCATGACGCGCAGGTCGGACGCATTGAAGGTGTCTTCGCGCGCGGCGACAGAAAGCTGTGTGCGGCACTGCTCGAAGCACACAGCCGCGGCATCCGCTTTGATGCATGGGAAGAATTCTTCTCCTATGACGCATGGATCGATATCTTCGCATCTGTCGGCGTCGATCCGGATTTCTATACGACGCGCGGCTTCGGTCTTGATGAAATTCTGCCGTGGGATATCATCGACTGCGGTGTTGACAAGTCATTCTTACTGCGGGAACGCACAAAAGCATACGAAACAAAAACAACGAAAAACTGCATGGAGGCGTGTGCCGCATGCGGAGCAAATAAACTGGGAGGTGAGCAGACATGGTGCAATCGCGAGCTTTGCAAGCACAAGCAGATGTAAAGAGAGCGCTCCCCGTCGCGTGGGACTTTGTCATGGATGACATTCATCCGCAGAGCAAAACGCTGACGGCACGCATCGGTTTTTATAAGATCGGTGATATGCAGTTCATCTCACATCTTGACCTGCAGCGGTTCATGAAGCGTGCATTTGTCCGCTCGGGACTGCCCATCTGGTTCTCCGAGGGCTTCAATCCACATCCGAAGATGGTCTTCTCAACGCCCCTGTCCATCGGCATCCAGTCCGAGTGTGAATTTGCGGACATCAAAATGACCGCACCTGTTACGCCAGCGCAAATCGTCGATGCACTCAATCCGTGTATGCCCGATACGCTGCAGCTGTTCTATGCCGCACCGCCTGTCCATAAGATGACCGACATCGGCTATGCATCGTACGATATCCGTATCACCCATCCGAAGAACAGCTCCGAGATGGCAGAACAGCTCGATGTGCTGTTCTCCGCACCTTTGATTCTGACCAAGAAATCCAAGGCAGGCGACCGCGATACCGATATCACACCGTTTATCAAGTCCGCAAAGACGAAATACGATGCAGAAAGCGGTATCATCACGATACACTGTCTGCTCTGCGCCGACAATGCAAACTTCCTCAACCCCGAGTACCTGATGCGCGGTGCGGATCGTGATCTGGGTCTGTCCTTTGACGATCCGACAAACGCGTGGTATGAAACCGTTCGTACCGATATTCTCCTACAGGATGGGGTAACGCCGTTTCTGTAACGCTGTTTCTGAAATAAAATGTAAAATAATTTACATTTTGTACATTTTTTCAAGTTTACAATGTGTTATAATTTTAAGTATGGATATCGTTACGATATCAATCTATTCATTTTTCAGAAAGGATATAAAAACAATGAAAAAAGTTCTCTTCTCCGCAGCAACAGCACTCATGCTGACTGCAATGACCGCAATTCCCGCACTGGCTGCAGGCTCTGAAAACTGGGTCGCAGGTCCCGGCTTCATCTCCAACGGTGCAGAAGACGGCGAATATCCTGTTACCATCACCGAAACCGATGCAGGTATTCAGGTTTCCCACGGTGGTTACTACCAGACCGGCGAAAACTGGGGCGGCGCAGCTTACCTCGTTCCGATCGAACTGGACGGCGCACGCGTTGAAATCACCCTCGACAAGTTCCCGGAAGGCAACCACGACTGCTGGTTCTCCGTTGACTTCCTTGCAAAGCCCGAACTGTTTTTTGCAGGCGACAACTTCAGCGACAACCCCGGTATTGTTAACCTGATCCGTTTTGCCAACAATCAGTTCCAGGCATTCGGTCCCGACAGCTTCACGATGATCGCTACCACCGATGACGAAGCATTCTCTCTCGCACAGGGCGAACAGCTGGTTGTTGAAATTCTCGAAGCAGACGACAACACCTATCAGCTGGTTGTCAACGACGTTATCTGCGGCGGTGACTTTGACCTGACTGATATCTCTCCCGACGGCAAGGCTTACCTCGTTATCTCCGGTTCTCAGGTTGATGCAACTGCAACCGATAACTTCGTTTACACCATCAACTCTGTCAACGGTCAGCCGACCGTTATCCCGGATGCTCCCGAAGCTGAAGCTCCCGCTGATGATACTGACGCTCCCGCTACCGATGCACCCGCAACCGCTGACGCAGGTATCGTTGCTGCAGCAGCACTCGCAGCAGCTTCCGCAGCAGTTGTCTTCTCCAAGAAGCGCAGATAATTTCTGTTGATGGTCAGGTGTTGCTTTCAGCAGCATGTGTACATAACACAAAAGGATCGGTGTAACACAAATGCACCGATCCCTTTTTTTCTCGTAATTCAAAGTATGGCGATCTTCGCTGTGTACGATATTTCGTGCCGTGAAGATCGCCATTGGTTTATTTTGCGTATTTTTCGAGCATTTCAAGAATTCCTGCAAACGCCGCATCATCGGAAAGTGCAGTCAATGTCGGTTCCTCTTTGAGACGCATCAAAAGCCCATGCGCATAATTGTGACCATCATGCAGCCAAACACCGCCGGCAATCATCCCCTTTGCCGCAGGTGAGGTATGCACATCATCCTCCTCGGTGCGGTCAAACTGCATGGCAAAATCGGCGGCTTTGGCAAGATGCGAAATTGTTTGTTCACGGTTATCCTGTTTTGCATACAAAATCGCTGTCTGACGATGTGCTTCTGCCGCAAACTGCGCGTGGAACAAATAGTCACCGTCGGGAAACATCAAATTAAACATTGAAAGCCGCATTTCATTCATTGCCAATTTCTCTGCATCTGAATACATGGGCGTTCCGTCATCATCCTCAGACGCAAGCAGTGCATCCATCAGATAGACCATAGAACAGGAAAACTGTCCCACCGTTTCATCGCGCAGAAATTCAAACTGGCGGCGACCGCGTGTGATCTTGCCCATCAGCTCGCCATACGTGAAATGTATGCCCTCCTGTGTCGCGGCAATCCGTTCCGCATCGGCATTCCGTCCAAGATCGTGATACCACAGACATGCCATAATCAGACTGTTGTTGCGGATTTCATAATCCGTACATTCACCGATGATGCGTTCCAGATACGAAAGTGCACGCTCTTTCTGCATTTCTCTGACCGCTTCGTCACATTGATCATGATACAGCCAGATTTCATTTGCATAGAAATCCATCAACTTGTACGATGATGGAAATTTGGTCAGTGCCGCATCCGCAAGTGCAATCGCGCGGACATGCTCACCCGATGCCGCGACAGCATACGCTTCATCGTACAGCGCATCGATCTGCGTGTTTTTGGTATCGATATCAATCCCAAGAATCACATCAGCCGATACATCAAAAATATGTGCCATAGGTGCCAGAAGTGAAATATCGGGCAATGTTCTGCCGTTTTCCCATTGGCTGACAGACTGGGAAGTCACACCAAGCATGGAGGCAAGGGATTCCTGTGTGATATCGCGTTCACGGCGTAGATTCCGTATGGTTTCTCCGATTGATTTCATAATGTACTTCTCCTATATCATAAAACTGGAGATCAGGCCTGTTCTCTGACATTATGATACCACAAAATGTACGTCGCGTCCATCTCATTTTCTGACAGTCCGAGGAAAGCACCGCTTACAAAATCAAAGTAAAGTTCATGTATCAAGAAATACCCGCAAAACATCCGCATCCAGCTTCAGCGATTCCGCCTTTTCCGCGATCTCCCCGAACACGGTTTTGTACATCACCATTGCCGCAAGGCATGTTCCTGCATACGACGGGTGCGAACCGTCGGTATCGTAAAGCTCAATTTCGGGATGGGAAACAACAATTTCATGGAATGCCGCGCCGACATAGGCACATTCTGCATCCAACGCTTCTGCCGCACGCGTATACGCATCGGACAGACCCACAGTCATTGTATCATGCGTCCAGCCCACCTCATCCAGATCGGGGCAACCCGCCTTGCGTCCCCATGTGACGTAGAAGCAAAGCCGTTTTGCACCAGCCGCACGAACAGTCTCCGCGACATGTTTTGCACCGCCAAAGAATGCATCATAATCGAGATACGGAAGCATGCTCTGCTCCTGCAGGAATACCGCATCAAACGGCGGATTGTCCGCAAGTACATTTGCAAGCTCCTTTGTGGCATCATCCTCCGCATTCGTGAACTGACGCAATTCCCGTCCGCCGCGCGTAACGCTGAATGCGGTCACATCCTTTCCGTTCTCGTTTGCAAGTGCGGCAAAAACCGCAGGCAGATCGCTGAAATAGGTGTAGCTGTTGCCGATAAAAAGGATATTCATAGTAAAACCTCCGAAACTGTTTTTCTTCATTATAACAGATTCTGACAGCGATTGCAAGACGGCGCAGGTTTTTTGCCAAAAAATTCAAATTTCGCAAAAATTATCAACCAAACCGGCACTTTCTGTGATATAATATAGGCAGAACATGCACAGAAGGAGCGTGACTGCCCCATGGATTACCGACCGGCAATACAGTCTGTGATCGACATCATCGAGACATGCTTATACGAGGAAATCGATACGGAAAGCCTCGCCGCGTGCGCCGGATATTCGTACTACCATTTCCAGCGGATTTTCACCGAAG
Source organism: Eubacteriales bacterium (assembly GCA_045637265.1). Lineage (GTDB taxonomy): Bacteria > Bacillota > Clostridia > Oscillospirales > CAG-272 > RGIG3925. Next base: position 13,852 of record JAZTZC010000415.1, read on the forward strand.
TGATCGGTATGTCACCTGCTGCCTATATCCGACGCCGTCGTCTGACAGAAATTGTCAGGCGCATGGCATACGATGACCGCCCGATCTGCGAAATTGCATTTGCCTGCGGCTTCAATTCGCGTGAGAATTTCTGCCGCGCATTTCTGCGGGAGCACCACATCCAGCCGCACGAATACCGCCGTGCCCGTATGAGTCTGCGTCTTTATGACCGTGTGGTGCTCGATGAAGCATTCCCTTCGCTGATTCCGGATATTGTCACGCTCGAACCGATCACCTTAACCGTGTACGAAAGTGATGAAAATTACCCGCCACATTTCTGGAACCGTTACAATGCAGAGGGAAGTTCTGCCCGTCTGTCCGGCGGTGCGGTCTGCGAGGATTACGGTGTGTCACTGTGGAACAAAGAAGACAATCGTCTGCACTACGCCATCGGCATCCGATCGGAGAACGCGCATGGCGATACAACGAATACCATTCCGCTGACATTGCCCGGCGGTCTGTATGCTGTATTTGAAACTCCGACCACAACGCACTTTGCATTCGTTGATGTCATCCGACGGACATGGGATTATGTTTTTGATGTCTGGCTGCCGCAGTCCGGATACCGACTCGCCGATGCACCGCAGTTTGAGGTCTATACCGAGGAAAGCCGCATGTTCCGTGAAACCATATATATACCGATCCGAGAGGAGAACCGATCATGATGAAATCCTTACCCATCACATGGAATCCCGTCCCCGATACCACAGGATATCTGCATACCCTTGCAAAGTCCGTCGCCGCCATTCTGTGCCATTCCTCCCTTTCTGCCGCGGCAGAGGATGTTGTCGCCGCTGCCGGATTTGCACACCGCATGTGGGTTGCCGCCGATCTGTGCCCGAGTGCGATGAGCATCTGGGATTTTTCCCGTCAGACCGCATGGTTTGCCAATGCGGGGCTGTCCTGCGATTATGTCAGCCGTATGTGGGAGGAAGGTGCCTTTGAAGAAGAACGCCGTACAGCCGCAATCACACAGATCAAGTCCGGTATTGACCGCGGCATCGGCTCCACAGCATGGGATGTCGGCAGATGCGAGTGGGGTATCATTCGCGGCTATGATGATACCGAAGCGCTGCTTGAGGTGTTGAAGCCCGATGGAAACACCGTGACCCTGCAGTATGACAGGCTCGGGAATCTCGATATTCCGATTCTGTCCGTGCTGACACCGCGCGCATATGAACCGAAACCGGCGGATATCCTTGTCCGCGACACCATCACGCTTGCCGCATCACATCTGCGCGGCGAGGAATGGAGCGGGGGAAACGTATCGGGGATGGCAGCATATGATACACTGATTGCCTGCGTGGAAAGCGGCGAATTTGATTCCGCATGGAATCTTGATTATTATCTTGGCACCTACGCCGCGCTCAAATCCCACGCCGCCGCGTTTTATGACCGTCACCGTGCAGATCATCCGAGCTGTGACGCATTGACCGCAGAATACCGTACGGTGTCCGATGCATGGCATCACGCCTACCGATGCAAAATCTCTGATACAGGCCACACCGACAAGCGTGGCGTGATCCTCAATGCACTGCGCACCGCGCAATCCGCCGAAGCCCGCGCACTTGCGGTTATGCAGCAATAACACCTTGCCCTGCCACGTTGCAGGGCATCTTTTTTCTTGACAATTCCGCTGTGTGGGAGTATAATATAAGAAAAGTCCGAAAAGGAGAATTTCCATGATTCATCGCTTTACCGACAGTGCCGTCGGCGCCAATACGTATCTTGTTTGGGACGAAGAAACGAAAGAAGGCTTTGTCCTCGATCTCGCTGTTCCGCCCGCAATCGTCCGCGCCTATGCCGAAGAACGCGGCATTCAGGTAAAATATCTGATCCTCTCGCACGGACATTATGACCATGCGTATTTTGCGGCGGATTATCCCGCATTGTTCCCGGGTGTTCCGCTGTACTGCCACGAAAAGGAAAAGATGATCCTCTCCGATCCCACGGCAAATGTCTCCGCTCTGATCGGTGCACCGACCGTCTATCCCATGCCCGACAAAACGCTTGCCGACGGCGATACGATTATGCTCGGTACCTCTGTCTGGCGCGTCATTCACACCCCCGGTCACACGCCCGGATGCATTTGCCTTTACAATGAAGCGGAAAAGCGCATGCTGACAGGCGATACATTGTTTGCGGACGGTGGATTTGGACGGTTTGACTTCAAATACGGCGACAAATCCATTCTCGGTCATTCCCTGCATCGCCTGTTTGAAATGGACGGCGAAATTTCCATTTACCCCGGTCACGGCAGAGCATCGACCCTGCGTGATGAACATCGCACGCTGTATTACTTTGAATACCGCTGAAATGCAAAGATTCATCATTTCCTATGTGCTCATCGGACTCGGTACCGTTCCGTTCCTTGCTGCATTGATCCTCGGACTGCCGATCTTCCGTGTCAGTTATCTGACTTACACAGATTTTCTGATTCTCTATTCTTATCTGTTCTGGCCGACGTATATTCTCGGAGTTCTGCTGATCGCGGCGGGATTGCTGCTTCGATTCGGTCACAAAAAATACAACCATTCTCATGAAAAGGAGTCAACATCATGTTCCACGGAAAAATGAAAGCTGTCACGTTCAGCTATGACGACGGCGTGACGCAGGATCAGCGTCTGATTGAGATTTTCAACCGTTACAACCTCAAGTGTACGTTCAACATCAACTCCGGTCTGCTCGGACAAGCCGGTATGCTTCTGCGCGAGGACGTTTCTGTCGCACACTGCAAGCCGCGCCCCGAGGAGATCCGCAAAATTTACGAGGGTCACGAAATTGCGGCACACACACTGACACACCCGGGTCTGTCCATGGTATCCGATGAAGAAGTCATCCGTCAGGTAGAGGAGGACCGCAAAGCTTTGTCCGAAATTGCAGGCTATGAAGTCGTCGGTATGGCATATCCCGGCGGTACGCACGTCATGAACGAGCACGTCGCCGATCTGATCAGAAACAACACCGGCATCAAGTACGCCCGCACGACCACCTCGACACACAATTTTGATCTGCAGTCCCATCTGATCATCTTCAACCCGACCGTATATCATCATGTCGAGTGGGACGCGCTGTTCCGCCTCGGCGAGGAATTTATCGCGCTGAAGCCTGATACGCCGAAGATTTTCTATATCTGGGGTCATGCATACGAGTTTGATATCCGCAATGAATGGAACCGCTTCGAGCAGTTCTGTCAAATGATCTCCGGCAAGGATGACATCTATTACGGTACCAACGCCGAGGTTTTGCTGGCAGACCACGGTTAACTGCGCACGAACAAACAAGAAATCAACAGGGAGGCAGTATATGGAACGCATTACATCCCGCATCCGCCATCATTTCCTGCACACTCCGATTCACACAACAACCACGACCAACTGTGACATCTGGGAGGAAGCCCTTGTCCGCGAAAACGGATATGTCTACTTTTCCGATATCGACTACGCAGGACAAAGTCCCGCCATCTGGGATGCCCTTGACCATCTGCGGCGTATGCAGTCAAAGCTGATGAAGCACGGCGAGGATGCACTTTCCGATGCGGCATTGATGGACGATATGCGCGGCGCACTCCGCTATTGGCTCGATCATGATTTCCGCAATCCCAACTGGTGGTTCAATCAGATCGGCATGGTCAGCAATCTGGCGGCTGTCGTCATTGTCCTGCTCGATCATCTGTCCCAAGATCTCATTGATCGTGCAGCGGAGCTCATCCGCCGCGGTTCCATTGCGGGCGCACCTGCCATTCTTGACTGGACCGGCGCCAATCTGTCCTGGGGCATCCGCAATACCGTCTATCACGCGCTGATCATCGGCGACGAAGCCCTTCTGCGCTGTGCCGTTGACCGACTCTGCCGCGAAATTCACATTCCCGATCATCCGCACGACGAAGGCATCAAGCCGGATATGTCGTTTTATCAGCACGGTCAGATTCTCTATTCCTGCGGCTACGGACGCTCCTTTACCTATGAAACGGCACATCTGATTTCCATGCTTTCCGACACACCGTTTGCCATTCCCGCAGAGAAGATTGCACTGTTTGAAGACTTTGTGCTGGACGGTCAGCGATACATGATGCGCGGATGCGCCGTTGACTATCAGACGGTCGGACGGGAAATCGCGCGTCCGGGCGCATTGTCATCCTCTGCATTTGCACAGGCGGCAGACTATCTTCTGCACACCGCGGAATGTCGTCGCAAAGACGAACTGGCAGCATACCGCACATCGCTTCTGGACGGCGAAGATACGTTCCGTGCAACCAAATATTTCCCGAATTCTTATTTTCTCGTCCACAAAACACCGGACTTCCACATTTCGGTCAAGGGCTATCATACCATTTATAAAGGCACCGAATGGGGACTTGCCGAAAACAGACTCGGCTATAATCTCAACTACGGTGGTGTCATGACGATGATGGCAACGGGTGAGGAATATCTGGAGCTCAACCCGCTGACCGACTACGCAAAAATCCCCGGCACGACCGCACCCGCATGGGACGATGCTGTCCTTTGGGAGCGTTCCGTCGGTGACTGGAAGTCGGAATCAGGTACCAACGACGACTGCGGCGGTTATGCCCGGGACGGATACGGTGTACTGTACATACGTGTCGAGCATGATGGAATTGTCGGTGACAAGGCATATTTTGCGTATCCCGGCGGCATGGTGTGTCTCGGATGCGGCCTGTCCGGTCCGGAGCCGCTGTACACCACCGTTGATCAGGCATTTTGCCCGGGAGAACCGTTTGACGCACGTCCCATTCTTTGTGGGGAAAGCATTGCAAACGGCGGTATGCGGTATCACAATCTCTGCGATGCACCGATGACGGCAGAAGTGAAGACCGTCCGCGGTGCATGGAGCCGCAACAGCCCTGCCCAGTCACAGGACGAGGTCACCGGCTGTGTTTTCCTATGTTATATCGATCATACCGCCCACGACAGTTATGCCTATGCGATTACCGCACAGAACGGCACGGCAGACGACATTGTTTCGATTGTCAATACCCATGCTGAACAGCGCGTCACCTTTGCCGACGGTACCTCCCTTGCCGTCCTGCGCGATGAAAACGGATGCCGCATCGAACGATGCCGCATCGAAATTACACACTGATATTGCACATACCGAATAAAGCAAAACCGCACCCAACAGACACGTAAATCTGTCGGGTGCGGTTGTTGTTTATCAAGTGATGAATATAAAGTATCGGTTATTTCTCAATCTGCATCCACATACCCTCGGCACCGATGCCGCCCTCGGGCGCGGTCAGAAGACCCTTGGCAATCAGCGTTTCGATGATCGAATCGTTGACGGGAATACCTGCAAGCATATTGGCAAACGGATACTCACCGAGCAGATGCGCAGGAAGGATACGGCGCAGGAGTGCAGACAGTTCCTCGGCGATTTCATGGCAGATCGACGCAATTTCCGCAAACAGTCCCGTGTTGGGCTTGGTCGGGTAATTTTCTTCATCCATCGGCTCGCACAGGAACTTCGTGTAGAGCATATCGCCGTCGCGGTATACATATCCCTGCTGGATCGCCTTTGCGGCATACTCTTTTTCGTTTTCCGTCAACGTATTGACATCAATACCGTCAACGGCTCGGATGGCAAGCAGCAGAGGCATGTCGCCCGGGATGTCATGACCGCAGCGGAAATGTGCCTGAACCGAGGAATTGTAAAGATTATTCAGATGTACATACTTGTATCCCGCAATGTCATTGCCGCCGATACCGTCGCATCCGCCGCCCCAGTATCTTGCGTTCGGATCATCCTCATAGACGAACTGCGAATACGGGCGTTTTGTCGGCTTGTCCACATCGGCAAAGACCGTATCCAGTTCTTCCTCAACCTGACATTCGACGATCGATGCATAATGCTTGACATGCCGCCACAGCACAAGATTTTTATCCACAGTCTTGTTGAGATACGGATAGGACATATATTCGTCCAGATGTGCCTCTGCAAAGCGGACAATCACATCACACAGTGCGGGAATGCGATCAAGATAAATCTTCTGTGCCGCCGCAATCTCTGCACGGTCAAACATGATGACGTTGGAAATGTACTTGCCGTCCTCCGTCTTGCGCAGCATACCGTAACCGCTTTCACCAAAGCACTGGATGCCGAGTTCTTCTTCCACATATCCCATCGGTACACACAGCAGCTCGGACAGTTCTTTGGCTGTTCTCGCCTGCTTTCTGCACAGCCATACGAGATGCTGGGAGAACTGGCGCTGACAGTGTGCCGCCGCCTGACCTGTGGACGGATTACCCGTGCCCCAGACGTTCCAGTTCATCTGTTGTAATTTCATTGCGTTTTCATTCGTGGTTGTCATATTCGTGACCTCTCCTTTGATTTTTTCTCTTGCCGAAAACAGTCTTTGCTTGATCGCGCCGACAGAAGTGTTTTCCCGCCGCGCAATTTCCGCGATGGGAACACCCTCCAAATAAAACGCAATCATCACATCGCGGTACGCACGGCCGAGAAACGCGATCTGCCGATAAATCGCCGCCAGCCGCTCATCACGGAGTGCCATGATTTCCTCGTCATCCTCGCACGGGATGTCGTCGGGCGTGATATCGGGATCGAGCATCGCCTCGGTTTCCGCACGTTTTCTGCGCCGCTCGGAAAAATCGGCGTAGACGTTGTGCGCAATCTTCCACAGAAATGCATCCGGTGCGGATATGGTCCCCGTTCTCTGTGCCGCCTGTGTGACAGCCAGCAGAATATCGGAGCACAGCGCGTCCGCCTCGAAATGATCCGAGGTGCGGCGGTAGCAGAAGCCGTATAGATTTTCCAATAATGCGCGGTCGATGAGGTTCAGCAATTCTGACTGTTTCATGGGATTCATTCCTTATGTCGTTTTTGCCCGGGCGAGGGATCCTTTTCCCTCTCACCCATACAGTCGGGAAAAATCGGAAAGGTTAGGCAGATTCAGTAAAATTTTTTCAAAAAAGAAGTTTTGTCAAACAACTCCGACATGACGGAGCGATGGTAATTACATCATCCGATACAGTGCCGCCGCAAGCTCCGCCGCCCCTCGGACATCCCCTTCGACGGACGGATGCCATACCGCACCGATCTCACCTTTTTCCCGTGAGATTGTACGGGTAGGAAGATAGGTAAATGATGCATCGGTGTCAGACAGTTCCTCCGCCAGCGCGCAGAGAACGCCGTCATAGCGCGCGCCCATCAGACCGTAGTACCACACGATTTTGGCAGTCGGATAATGTGCACGCAGATCAAGCAGAAATGCCTTCGCGCCATCGTGGAATTCCACGTCCGTCACACCGCCGCCGTTGTCGTTGGTTCCGGCATTGATGACAACAAAATCGACATCACAGGAAAAATCGTGCGGTGTACGCAGATGGCGAGACTGCCATCCAAAAAATGTCGGGATCGGGGTATCGACAACACCGTTGCAGTTGCGCACAATGCCCTGACCAGAGATCGAAACCAGTTCTGCATCGGCATCCAAAAGATCTGCGCATTTCCATGCATATGCTTCGGTCGGGTCCTGCTCGGAGGTCAGATACGATGAGGTCTCCTCGGCGGCATTGCCATAGCCGCAGGTGATGGAATCACCGAAGAAAACCACACGGCGGGATTTCTTTTCAGGCGGTGCCAGAAGCGCGGGTGCTTCGCCGCCAAACGGAGATGACAGACGCAGGGACTTGACATACAGCAGGGATGCACCCTCGGACAGACGAAGAACGGTCACGGTATGTGCGCCGTACATCATTGGAACAACAACGCGCGTCACACAGTCCGACAGTGCGTGAATCTGCTTCACACCGTCCACATAGACCGCAATATACACAGACTGATCGGCATGATACGGTGCAAAGTCAAGCACAGCACCGTTGGCACGGACATTGACGGAAAAGCCCGAAGCACTCCAGTCGCAGAGAATCCCGTCATCGGCAAGCGTAATGCGTCCCATCTGCTTACAGGATGAAAAAAGTTCGTTGGGGGCTAATGTCAAAAATTTCATGATGTAATTCCTTTCTTACTGTTCAACTTCAAAACGGTTCCAGCCGGAGGATGCGTAATCGCCCTCGGTATCATAAACACGACGCAAAAGCGTTGCCGCCTCGGTCAGCGGACAATCGGCAGGCGATGCTTCATTTTGCCACAGACAGTTTGCGGCATACGGGAAGCGCGGCATAAATCCGGGCAGATGATGCCACGTTGTAACCATCACGCCCATCGCACCAAGCCGTTTGGCATCGGCTGACAGAGAACGAATATTTTCATGCTCGTCCCACGGACAGAGAATCGTATCAAAGCCGCGATCAAGGAAAATCTGCGTGGAGACGTTCTGCTCGTTCTTGTAATGGTATTCCCAGTCGGCAATGATCACGCGGCGGTCAAGCAGATCCAGCGCGGGTGAGGTATCGTGGCTCTGCGCATTGGCGACGGGCTTCAGCGGCGAATCGGAAAAATCACGCACATCCAGCAGCTCATCGTGCCAGATGATCGGACGGCGGCCGCGTGCACAGATGTCCTCGGTCAGCTCGTTGATGTATTCTGCCAGCAGCTCATGCGGCTTGCGCTTCCGGCAGGTCGGGCAGGTCGCAAACGAGTATGCTTCGTCAAAGCCGAGATGGAAGTATCCGCCGTCGCCGCACAGGTCATACAGCTCCTCGCGCATCTCCGAAAGCAGCTTTTTGGTATCGGGATTCGACAGACACCATGTCCAGCCATCCGGCTCAAACAACAGCGAATACCGCAGGTCGTTGTTCAACAGTGTATGCCGTCCCATTGCAACACGCGAGGATGACGCATGACCGAAATGATTGATCATCGGAATGACTTCCATTCCCCAGCTGTGCACGGCATCCACAAGCGTCGCAATTTGCGCTTTTGTGAATGCGCGATCCTTCCATGCCAGCTTCGGAAGACATTCGTACGGATAGATGCCCCAGAATTCGAGCACCACGTGCGTGAACTTCAGAAATCCCGCCATGTGAATCGCCTTTTCGATGGTAGAGAATGCAGAATCCGGGAAGATACACAAATGAACCGAGCGAAAACCAATGGCAGGCGCGTCATGAATCTCCGTATCGGCAATGAAAAACGCTTCTGCTCCTTCGCTGAGATTTTCGGGCACGATCATCTGCACCAGCGTTGAAAATCCTTCCATCAGTGCTTTTTCATGCTCGGCACACAACGTCACACCGCCGCGGTCCGCACGAATGGCATAACGGTCACCGTCCGAAAGCACAATGGCGGGCGGTTCTTCGCCGATTGTCATTGTGATCGCACCATCGGTTTCGGGACGCAGAACATAGGGAACCGCAAGCTCTGCTACACCCGCCGTACAGGTAAAACGGTGCCACAACGCACGCATACGCCGACCGACATTCTCACCGATCGGTCGGGAGAGCAGGAATGTTTCCACCGCGCCGAAACGATAACCGTATTCATCATTTTCCCGCAGAAATTTCGGGGTAGGATAACAGTTCTGTAAATACATGGATAAATCCTCCATTTGTTAAAATGATAGAAATAGCATACCACATTTCCCCCGAAAAATCAACCGCTTTTCCGATTTTTCCCGGCAGTGAAAAAATTTTCAAAAAGAGGTTGCAATACCGTTAAAAACATGATATAATAAGGTATTCTTATTTATTTCAACCCCAAAAGGAGTATTATCATGGAAGCAAAAGTTCTCGCCACGGTCGGCACAAAGGCCATCACAGAAGCAGATGTCGATGCATTCATCATGCAGCTCGGTCAGCGCGGTCAGGCATATCAGAATCCGCAGGGCAGAGCGATGGTGCTCGAACAGCTGATCAACAAGGCACTGCTCGTTCTCGATGCAACCCGCAACCTCTATGAGCGCGATGCTGAATTCAAGGCAGAGCTGGCACGCGTCAAGGAAGATCTGCTTGCAAACTATGCAGTGGAAAAGGCAATCCGCGATGTTCGTGTCAACGATGCAGACGTCGAAGCATATTATAACGAAAACAAGGCGCAGTTCGTTCAGGGTGCAACCGTCAACGCAAGCCACATTCTCGTCGATTCCGAAGAAAAGGCAGCCGAAATCCTCGCAAAGATCAACGCAGGTGAAATGACCTTCGAAGATGCAGCAAAGGAATTCTCCACCTGTCCCTCCGGCAAGGAAGGCGGTAATCTCGGTGACTTCGGACGCGGTCAGATGGTTCCCGAATTTGACGAAGCATGCTTTACGATGGAAGTCGGTCAGACCGCAGGTCCTGTCAAGACCCAGTTTGGTTTCCACCTCATCCGCCTCAACTCCAAGGGCGAAGAAACCGAAATGCCCTTCGACGCTGTCAAGGCACAGTTGAAGGAAAAGCTGATGCAGGACAAGCAGCAGGCTGCTTACCAGTCCAAGCTGAATCAGCTCAAGATCCTTTACCCCGTCGACCGCGCATCCCTGTAATTTCAACTGATCGGAGCGATTTCCGCACCCTGCCGTCATATCCATCGGCAGGGTATTCGGGTTCGCTCCTTTTGTTATAGAGAAAGGAAGCTGACTATGGAAGACTTAAAAAACATGCAGTTCTCCGACGAGGAATATGCGGCATATGTGCGTCTGACCTCGATGTCGGACAACGGTCCCGATGACATCCGCCGTGCAGAAATGCTGGGGCTGGGCGGCAAGAACATCCTCGTCGCGCCCGGTGCCATTATCCGCGTACCCGATATGCGGGAGAAGTTCGGTGAGGATATTTTCGTCGGTCTGTATGTCTATATCAACGGTGATGTTACGGTTGAGGACCACGTTCTGATCGGTCCGCATTGCTCCATTGCCGCGGGTAACCATAAATTTGATCCTGCAACGGGCTACTTCTCCGCGCGCACCAATGGCGATTACGACAACTCCATCGTCATCGGCTGGGGCTCGTGGCTTGCAAGCAATGTCACCGTCACGGCAGGGGTCAGAATCGGACGTGCCAACCTCGTCTGCGCCGGTGCCGTTGTGACCCGTTCCACGCCTGATTATGCAATTATGGCAGGCATCCCGGCAAAGCAGGTCGGCAGAATCGACCCCGAGACAGGCAAGTACATCTGGTTCTCCGAGAAAAACGAAAAGGAGTGACCCGTTATGTCAAACGATACACACGCTGGTGCGTTAAACGATACACATGCATTTCCGCAAGAACGTCAGAACCATTGGCAGGTCTTTCCGTATCCCACGGGCGACGTGACGGTTTACGAAAATCCTCCCGCTTTTGTCTGGCTGCCGCTTCCCGAGGATAACGATCATACCGTTCCCTACACAGTCACCGTGGAACATGCCGACGGAACCCCGTTTTTGTCTGAAACGGTATACGGAAACACGTTTGTCCCCGATGTCCTCTTTACCGCAGGCGACTACCGCTGGCAGATCACCGCAGGAAATGCCGTACGTCAATGGGAATCCTTCACGGTTGCCGAAAACGCCATTCCGTTCCTGCGTCCGACTGTCGATGAAGTGGTAAACGGGATTCCCGCCGAACATCCACGCCATCTCTTTGCACCGTCCGATCTCGCCACCCTGAAGGAGTCCCGTGCCGATGCCATCGAAACGCTTCGCCGCAATGTAGCGCAGGCATACAAAGACGGACTTCCCGCGCGCCCGATGTATCATACCGATGAAAATGCGCTTCCGTACCGCGAATACTTCGGACGGTTCCGCGACTTCTGTGACCGCAATCTCGTTGCCTGTGCGCTCGGCTATTATCTGCTCGATGACGAAAAAGCAGGTGCGTTTGCAAAACAGCTCTTTTTACACCTCTGCGACTGGAATCCGAACGGTCCCTGTTCCCTCTGCGGTCCGTGGGGCGATGAGGTCGGACTTTCCTGCGCTCGGTGCTTCCCCGCCGTCTTTGATATGCTTGCGCCCCTGATGAACGCCAAAGAACGTGCCTACGCCGCGGAAAGTGTCATCGCATACGCACAACAGTGCGAAAAACGGCTGACAGGGCTTGATTTCATGAAGAATCCCGGCAACTCCCACGCAGGCAGACTTCCGGCTTACCTCGGTGAAGCCGCACTTGCACTGTGGGGTGAACCGAATATCGACCACCAAATGCTCCGCCGCTGGCTGACGTATGCACTCACGGTCTTCGGCGGTATGTTCCCGTTCTTCGGCACACCCGACGGCGGCTGGGCAGAAGGTACCTTCTATGCAACCAGCTACACAAAATGGTTTTTGCCGTTCTTCTCCGCCGTGGCTCGTTATTCCGGAAAGTCGTTCTTTGACCGCCCGTTCTACCGCAATTTTGCGCGGTATCTTCTGCATTTTGCACTGCCCGATCATGAACTTCACCCGTTCGGCGACGGCTACTGGTGCCATCCTGAGTCGCCCGAGTGGCCCGGCTTTTTTGCGCAGAATCCGTTCCGCGTCTATGCCGATCTTTCGGGACTGGATGAAGCACGCAGCTATGACCGCCGCCTGTCGGAACAGAATCTGTTCCTTCTGCATCTGCTTGATGTTTTTTTGCCGACCGAAGCCTTCTGCCGCGATGACGGCTTTACCGCACCGCCGACCAATTCCGACGCGTTCCCCGATGCGGGATTTGTCTCCCTGCACAGCAACCGC
>JAZTZC010000416.1:0-19096 GCA_045637265.1 Eubacteriales bacterium
CCCTCACCGTACGCACCGGCACGGTAGGACTTGACGCGGCTGTCCTTTTTGAGCTTGTCCCAGATTGCCTTGCGGAGCGCACCGGTACCCTTGCCGTGAATCAGCGTCACGGACTTGATGCCTGCCAGTGCCGCATCATCAAGGTACTTATCGGTCTTCATCCACGCATCGTCCGTGTATTCCCCGCGCAGATCAAGCTCGGGACGGAACTCGCGCACGACCGCCGCACGGACGGACTTCTGCGATGCCATCTTCGGCTTCTTGGGATTGTCATTGACTTTAATCTGCTTGCCGTCAACGAGCATCAGCTCATTTTCCTTGACCTTGGTCTTGATGACGCCCGCCTGTACGGATACCATACCGTCTTTATCCGCAAGTGCTGTTACCTTACCCTGCATGTCAAGGTTAACAAGGATGACCTGATCGCCGACCTTCAAGGGGCGCGGCAGCTTATAGCCTTCCGTATCGCGCTTGATGATCGGGTCGATGAACGCATCGGATTCCTTCAAATTGATGCGGATCGCACGGCGTGCTTCGTCAAGCTCACGCGCCAGATTCTCGCTGTCCTTTTTGCGTTTCAGCTCTTCAATCTGCTCAAAGATATATTCCGAGGATGCCTTGGCGGACGCGACGATGTTTGCCGCCTGCGCACGCGCCTTTTCCAGTTCCTTTTCCGCGGTTTCGCGCATATGTGCAATTTCCGCATCGGCTTTTTCGCGCATGGCTTCATATTCGCGGCGGAGACGTGCCGTTTCATCGGCATTCTTTTCCATCTCCATACGGTTGACTTCCAACTGCTCAATGACCGTTTCAAACCGCTTGTTCTCGGAGGAAACAAGGGCATTGGCGCGGTCGATAATCGCATGCGGCAAACCGAGTTTTTCGGAAATGGCAAATGCATTGGATTTACCGGGCGTACCGATGATCAGACGGTACGTCGGACGGAGCGTTCCGACGTCGAATTCACACGATGCGTTGCAGACACCGGGTGTATCGAGCGCAAATGCTTTCAGTTCGGCATAGTGCGTCGTTGCGGCACATCTTGCACCGATTTCACGGACGTGCTCGAGCACCGATACGGCAAGTGCAGCACCCTCGACAGGGTCGGTACCTGCACCAAGCTCGTCGAACAGTACCAGCGACTCGGGTGTGATGTCATCAAGAATCGAAACGATATTGGTCATGTGCGCGGAGAACGTCGACAGCGACTGCTCAATGGACTGCTCGTCGCCGATATCGGCAAAGATCTTGTCAAAAATACAGACAGTCGATTCCCCGGAGGTCGGAATGTGAAGACCCGACTGTGCCATCAGCGCAAACAAACCGAGGGTTTTGAGCGAAACCGTCTTACCGCCCGTATTGGGACCGGTGATGACGAGCGTATCAAAATCGCCGCCCAGACGGATATCAATCGGCACAACCTTCTTGGGGTCAAGCAAGGGATGGCGGGCGCGCTTCAAATCGACCACACCGTCCTCATTGAGCTGCGGCTCGGAGGCATTCATGCGGTAGGAAAGCTCTGCCTTTGCAAAAATAAACGCAAGCTCGGTAATGTTATGATAGTCAAGTGAGAGTGCCGACGCACAGTCCGCAACCATACCGGACAGCACCGACAAAATGCGCTCGATTTCCTTCTTTTCCTGATTTTCAAGGAAGCGCAGCTCGTTGTTTGCCTCGACAACAGACAGCGGCTCGATAAACAGCGTCGCACCCGATGCAGAGGAATCGTGGATCAGACCCTTGACCTCGTTGCGGTATTCCGCCTTGACGGGAACGACGTAGCGTCCGTTTCTCTGTGTGACGATGTTTTCCTGCAAATACTTGGAAAATGTCTGTCCCGAGGTGTATTTCTGCAGATTTTCTTTGATTTTGCTGTTTGCATTTCGGATCTTGCGGCGGATTTCAGCAAGCTCAGGGCTGGCTTCGTCCGCGATCAGGTCTTCTGCAAGAATCGATTTGGTAATGCGGTCCTCCAGATAGCGGTTGGAGGTCAGACGGTCAAACACCTCGTCCAGCGACGTTTCAAACCGCTTGTCGGTGTTGATATAATCATCGAGCATTCTCGCCACGCGCAGAACATTTGCCACGCGCAGAAGCTCGGCAGGAGACAGCGATGCACCCTTTTCCGCGCGGTCGACGTGTCCGGTGATATCGGTGACACCGCCGAAGGGAGGCGTCCCCTTGACACCCATGAGCTTTCGTGCGTCGGAGGTCTGCGCCTGCAGCTTGCGGATGCGCACAAGGGAGGTCTGCGGCATGATGCGCATCGCCTTCTCCTTTGCACCGTCCGTCTGTGCTGCGGCGGCAAGCTGCTCCAGTACCCTGTCAAACTCAAGGGTTCTGATTGCTTTTTCAAAATTTGCCATAATATGTCCTTATATGTCAGTGTTATAAATGTTCCAAAGATTTGTAAAACGACAGCGTTTTATAGCCGTGTCCGATGTGGTGCAGAAGATATGTCTCACACGCATCACGGAATAACGGAATATCTTCCGCATCGACGCTGAACGAAAACTGCCGTTTGGGATCGGTATACAGAATATAGCGGATTGCCTGCAAAACGGATGGGGTCAATCTGCGGAACAGAATCGCCTGTCCGTATTCATCCGTCAAGGACGCATCCTTTGGCAGATAGGCAGAAGCCCACTCCAGCCGTTCGCGGTAGAGCTTGTCGTAGCAGTCACCGCAGATCAGTCTGCCGTTCATGATATCGAGCATCCCGACTTCCCCGATCTCCTCGCATCCGCATCCGGCACATCCTTCGACATCCGGCAGAAAACCGGCAATCGCCGCAGCACGCATTTCAAACGCACCTTTGACCAGATACAGAGGACGACTGCCTGCCGCGATCACCCACAAGGTATTGAGCATCAGCTGCAGCATCTCCGATGATGGTTCGTCCTCAAGAGAAAGCTCATCCGCAATCTCACAGAGATAGGAAGCCAGCGCCGCACCCTCAATGGTTGAGGAAATGGAGAGAAACGTCTCCTTGATGGTCGATTCATTCAGAAAACAATACTGTGCACCGCGCCGCAGCGTGAAATCCGCATAGGCAAACAGCTGGGATGCGGGCAGCGATCCCGATGTGATCTTGCGTACTCCGCGCGCGAACACAGACAGCTTGCCGTATTCCGCCGACAGCACCGTCAACATGCGGTCACGTTCCCCGACATCGGTGGCACGCAGAACAACGCCGCGTGTATTGAATACGGGTGACGGTTTATTCATCAATGAAGCCGAAGTTGGCTACCTGCACGGCATTGTCACGCCAGTTTTCCTTGACCTTGACCCACAGGTTCAGATAAACCTTGACGCCGAGGAACGCTTCGAGATCTTCACGCGCATACGTACCGATCTTCTTTAAGGTGACGCCGTGTTTGCCGATGAGAATACCCTTGTGCGATTCGCGCTCGCAGAAAATCTCGGCGCGGATGGAAATGAGATCCTTCTTCTCCTCAAATGCCTCAATCACAACGGCAGTACCGTGCGGGATTTCGTCATTGGTCAGGCGCAGAATCTTTTCGCGGATAACCTCCGCCGCAATCTGGCGCTCGGGCTGGTCGGTGATGATATCATCCGGGAAGAACCAGTCGTCACATTCGTTCATGAACGGCTGGAGCTCTTCAAAGATGATTTCAATGCCCTTATCCTTGAGTGCGGATACGGGAATGACAGCATTGAAATTGTGACGCTCGGAGAAGCGCTTGATCGTCTCGCCGACCTTTTCACCGTTCGCCGCGTCGATCTTATTGATAATCAGAATGGACGGAATGGAGCCGCGGGACAGCTTGTCCATCAGTGCTTCCTCGGTCGGGCTGATATGCTTGTCCGCTTCAACGACGTAAAGCACGACGTCGACATCGGTCAGCGTATCGTTTGCCGCACGCATCATGAAGTCACCGAGCTTGTTCTTGGGGTTGTGCATACCGGGCGTGTCCATAAAGACATACTGGGTATCGTCACGGGTCAGAATACCCGTAACACGATTGCGCGTGGTCTGCGGTTTATCGGAAACAATGGCGATCTTTTCGCCGAGCATGGTATTGAGCAGTGTCGATTTGCCGACGTTGGGTTTGCCGACAATGGCAATAAATCCTGTTTTTTTCATAGTCTTTCTTCTCTTGTCCTTTATTCAGTCGTTTCTGTTATCTTACCTGTCCGATGGATGCAAGAATTTCTTCCTGCCGGCGGCGCTGTTCTTTGTCCTCGTCCTCCGAGCGCTCATGGTCATAGCCGAGCAGATGGAGCGTGGAATGTACGGCAAGGAACGCAAGCTCACGGTCAAAGGAATGTCCGTATTCCTCCGCCTGCGCCTTTGCACGTTCCACGGAGATGACGATATCACCGATGGCAGTCGGAGCCTCTTCTTCGTCTTCTTCCATGTCGGGAGGAAGCACAAAACCGTCATCAAAGTCCTCGTCGTCCTCATAAAGCGGGAACGACAGAACATCGGTCGGTGCATCCTTGCCGCGGTAGTCGCGGTTCAATTCCCGAATGGCTTCGTTGTCAACAAACGTGACCGAAACCTCTGCCGCACCCTCAAACTGTTCATAATCAAGTGCCGCTGTGATCGCCCGTTTGACAAGTGCTCTTGCGGCAGGTGTCAGCGGTTCTTTTTTCTGGTCGTTGCGGGTATAAATCTTATGCTTCATCACAGTGTCCCTCCGCGTCAGTTTTTCTCGAATTTGAATTTGTGTTCGCCGGATTTCGCATAGCCCTCGGCTTTTCTTGCTTTTTCGCGGTCATACTTTTCGTAGGCGAGAATGATCTTCTGCACGAGCTTATGACGGACAACGTCACGCTCGGTGAAGTGATGAATCGCAATGCCTTCAATGCCCGCAAGCACCTTGGATGCTTCCGCAAGACCCGACTTTTTACCGAACGGCAGGTCGGTCTGCGTGATATCGCCCGTGACGATCGCCTTGGAATTGAAGCCGAGACGCGTTAAGAAGATCTTCATCTGCTCGGGTGTGGTATTCTGCGCTTCGTCAAGAATGATAAACGAATCATCGAGCGTCCGTCCGCGCATATAGGCAAGCGGTGCAATTTCAATCGTGCCGCGCTCCAGATGCTTCTGATACGTTTCCGGTCCGAGCATTTCATAAAGCGCATCATACAGCGGACGCAGATACGGGTCAATCTTGGTCTGCAAATCCCCCGGCAGAAATCCGAGCTTTTCACCGGCTTCCACGGCAGGTCTTGTCAGAATGATGCGCGAGGTTTCCTTTTGGCGCAGGGCTTTGACCGCCATCGCAACGGCGAGGAAGGTTTTACCTGTACCCGCAGGACCGACACCCAAAATGACGGTGTTCTTCTTAATGGCATCAACATACTGCATCTGACCGACGGTTTTTGCCTTAATGGGCTTGCCGCGCGTTGTGATGCAGATGCAGTCGCCGTCCATTGCCTGCAAATCTTCCGTTTTTTGATCGCCGACCATCGAGATAACATAGTCGACATTCTGATCGGTCAGATTGCCGTTCAGCTTAACCATACGGAGCGCATATTTTAAGGTTTCTGCAGCCTTGGATACGGCATCCGTGTCCTCACCGCGTACCACAACGGCATTACCGCCCGCCGCTATGGTGTCCTTTGCCAGAATGGTGACGCCGAACGCCTTTTCAATCGGCTTGATATTGGCGTCATACGTACCGAACAGGATGGCGGTCTCCTCCAGCGTATCGGTTAAAATGGATAGTTCTGTCATATACTTTGATGCGTTGGGAACATCCCACGCAATTCCTTTCTGTAAACGGGAGCACTACGGCTCCGCTTTGATTTGAAATTCCTGCTCGACGGCGATGTTATCGACACAGAATACATAACGTGTCACCACAAGAGTATCATCCTCCTGCACGAAAGTCTCCTCCCGCGATAGAATACGGGCGGCACCGAGCGCGGCTTCTTCGGCATCCAACGCAGCTTTGGCGCACAGTAAGGCTTCCGATTCCGTCAGCGTTTTCGGAATTTCGATGACATCGGATTCGGTCAATTTCCGCAAAGACACAGGAAGCGGAAGACCGTCCGGTAAATGAAAAGACAACTCCGAGGCATCCGAAATCGTCTCATCTGCTATTATACCACAACTCTCCCCATCAATTCCACTCTTTTCGCCGATTTTGAAAAAAGTTTCCAAAAAAGTTACGATTTCACCCCGAGAAACGAGCGGATGCTTCACCGAAAGGAGCGGTTTTCCAAACAGACACAGCGTATATGCCGTACGGCTTTTCCCGGTTGTCTGTACCGTATGAACGGTCAACGGTATGCGCGTTTCCAAAATCCGCACCGTCTCCGCCATGAATTCTCCGTGTGCCCGTCCGGCAACATTGTCGCCTGTATCCGAGGTATAGACACCCGATGCCAAAAGCTGTCCGCGCAGAACAAATTCCTCCGCCATCACAACAGGCTGACCGCCGCGCACGGAAAACGACAGAATCCGCCCATCCGCATCGGCGACCAGATTGGTACCGACAAGATATCCGTCTTCATTCTCCGCAAGCTTTGGCTCCTGCGTACGGTCAGCGGCATGCGACGGACGTACCTCGACCGACAGAACTGTTCCGTATCGATTGATCGCAATCCAGCTGATGTCCTCCCGTCCGATCAGAAAGCGATTTTCCAGTTGTCGGGTATCCATCCCCGGCAAAAACATTCCCTGTGCGATGCCCGCCGCGGTAAGATCCGTTTGTACCGCTCCGACATCCAGATGATCCCTTTCCGCCGTTCCCTGTGCATTGTCAAGGCAGACAACATCCACGCGCCAGACAAACAATGTCGACAAAACCCAGATGCCGAGTGCCAGCACCGCACCGATCGGAATCCCCGGTCGGCGGCGAAAAAATAAAAGCAGACGCGGCAGACCGCCTATGGTATCAGAACACGGAATCGGCAGACCGCGCTCGGATGCCAACAAACGAAGCCGACGCAGATCACGCCGACGCAAGACAACGGAAAGCCCTCCATCCTCCTGACCGCACACTGAGACAGCGATAATGCCCGCCCGCATAAGCAGGGATGTATATACCCGTCTCTCACGCGCAGAAAACTGCACCGTTTCCGTCCCGCAAAACCAATCGGGCCATGCCATGATGATTCCTCCTCATCCGATTCCGAATATGCTGATACCTGCCGCCGCCAATACGCAGAGCACGCCGAGCAGCATGCGCTGAATCCAATACTGCCGCATGGAAATGCCCGCTTCCGCCGCCGCATCCGCAATCTGCATTCCGACACATACACCGCCAAAGCCGATCATCGCCGCACTGACAGTCAGCGCAGTCCGGCGATCCGTCAAGCCCTCCGTATATAATGCCGCCGCTTCACAGAGTCCTCCGGTCATCTCCGTCATGCCGCCGAGAATACACGCCATATATGTGGGAAACCACTGACAAATAAACGCCCGCAGCACAGAAAATATCACAACACTCCCGCAGATCTGCAGCATCCGCGGCACGGCTTCCGCAATACATTGTGTCAAAGTCGGAACCGTTTCATCAGATGCCGAGATTGAAACCGACGGTGCGTTGGTATCTTTGCGAAGAAGGCAGAAAACACCTGTCAGACAGAACAGGCATTGCAGGCACCACACCACCCATCCAAGCGTTGCGCTTTCCCACAGAGACTGTCCGAAATAACCGATCAGAAATGCGGGAGACGCGCCGGTACAGACCCCCAAAAAGTGTGCAGCATCCTCCCCACCGATTTTGCCCTGTCTGTAGAGGGAAAGTACCGTCAGCGCACCGATCGGAAAGCCGGCAAGCATCCCAACGGCATAAGCAGACAGAAGCGCCGCCGACCGTTCATCAATTCGTCCACGGCACAGCCATGCCATCATCCGACGGATCCCATCCGCCAACATCGGCGACAGTACCAGAAACGGAAACAGCGACGGAATCACCGAATATGCGCAAAGAGCAAGCCCGCTCCGCACACCTTCCGCTGCCGACGCCGGACTGCACAGAATCAGACATGTCATGACGACAGCAGCGCAAAACGGGAGCGCAAGCCGTATCCGATCCCCCCAAAGGCAAATGGCAGCCCTTTTGTATACAGCAGAAGTTCTGCTCGTCACGTGTAAACCCTCCCACCCGGTTCTGCATATACTGTAAGCACGGGATTTCCCATTTGCAATTACTATATGCAGGAGCTGATCCGATTATGGCAAAACGACACACAAAACGAAAAGACAAACCCCTGTGCGGAAAACTGATCTCTATCTTATCGTTCCCCGCCTGCACCCTGTCAGGGGTTCCTTACATCGAACTGCAGGGAGACACATCCCTTGCAATCACCGGCTACGAATCGCTGTTACTGTATGAAGAACAAACCATTCTGTTCCGTATGCATGATCCGACAAATCCCCACTTCACGCTGCTGCGTATCACAGGGGACAATCTGACGCTGTCGGTTCTGCGGGAGGGCTGTCTGTGTGTGCACGGTCGCATCGAGGCGGTCATTCTGCACCCGCACGATATCGGAGCAACATAAAAAGACACCCTCCGCAGAAGGTGTCTTTCGATGTATGCAGTTTTAACTTACTGTGCGGGTTCCATGGTAACGGTATAGAAACCGATGGAGTCGACGTAGAATGCGCCTTCGCCGTTGGCGATATCGATACGCATATCCTTGAGCGTACCTGCCCAGTCAGCACAGGTATCGGTATAAATGGTGAGTTCATTCCACTCGTCGGTAGCGGTTTCTTCAGAGTAGCAGAACTGTGCATAGTCCTTGAAGGAAGCGCCTTCGTTGTATTCACCGACGGTATCCGTGGTGAAGAACAGCTGGAATGCATCGGAGGGTGTGCAGTTCAGATATCTGATCTTGATGGCATTGATCGTGGAGCAATCGAGATCAAAGTCGGTCTTGTTGCAGAAAGAGGGGTCACCGCCGGTGCAGATACCGGTGATGAAGCCGTTTTCCAGCTTGAACTGCTTGATCTGTGCATTGTTCTTCCAGTTGGATTCTTCGCCATCGAAGAATTCTTCGTAAACAGGTGTGAATACTTCAACCATCGGCGGTTCGGTTTCAACGGGAACGGTGGTAACTTCTTCGGTGGTTACGGGTTCGGTTTCGACAACAGCGTCGGTAGCGGCAGTGTCAACAGCACCGGTATCCGCAGTTGTTCCTTCATCTCCGCCGCAGGATGCGAGGGTAGCGGTCAGCATCAGCGCTGCCAACAGAAAGCTGAGTTGCTTTTTCATAATTAGTATCCTTCTTTCAAAATATTTCGGTAATCAGAACAGGACAATTCCTGTATCATATATGGTTATTGTACTCCATTTTTTCGGATTTGTCAAGGGATAGACGCATATTTTCCGTAATTTTTTGAATTTTTTCACACAGATGCGCCTGTCGGTGATTTGGGGTCGTCCAAATATGTCACCGTGCCGGACTTCCAGTTCATCTTTCCCTTTACCCGGACATCGTCTCGGTGATAAAGCTTGGGCGGCATATCGGAGCGATTGCCGATGAACTTGACGCGCACAAGACCCGCGAGCGGTATGACCTCATACACAACGGCTTCTCCGTCGGGCGTCTCGACCACAGCATCCATCTTCGGCGTCTTGCGGATTTCTTCTTCATAGACATCATATTCGTAACGCAGACAGCACATGAGTCTGCCGCAAGTGCCGGAAATCTTTGCGGAGTTGAGCGACAGGTTCTGTTCCTTTGCCATCTTGATGGAAACCTGCACAAAATCGGACAGGAAGGAGTGACAGCAGAACGGTCTGCCGCAGACACCCAAGCCCCCCATCAGCTTCGCCTCATCGCGGATACCGATCTGACGCAGTTCAATGCGCGTACGGAAGATCGATGCCAGATCCTTGACAAGCTCACGGAAGTCCACGCGTCCGTCCGCGGTGAAATAAAACAGCAGCTTGTTGTTGTCAAACGTATACTCTACATCGATCAGCTTCATATCAATGCCGTGCTCGATGATCTTTTCCTTACAGACAGCAAACGCTTCTTCTCTGCGGCGGTTGTTTTCTTCATAATGTGCACGGTCTTCTTCCGTTGCCATACGGAGAATCTTCTTCAGCGGTGACACGATATCGCTTGCCATGACAATACGGTTCGCCGTCACCACAAAGCCAAATTCAATGCCGCGCGCCGTTTCCACAATGACCTCATCATTTTCGCGATAAACGGCACCGTCCGGGTCAAAGTAGTAGACCTTGCCCGCCGCCTTGAAACGGACACCGACGATCTCGACCGGCGATTTCGGCGACAGCTCCGATTCCTGTTCAGGTCGGACATCTGCATCGTCGTCTTCTGTTTCCGCCAATGCCTCCAGCCGTTCCTCGCAAATGACCTCATGCACCTGCGCCGCAATTTCATCACGTTCCGTCACTTCATATTCCACATCAGAGGGCGGTGAAAATTCCGTTTCCGCGGTATCGGTTTCCTCGGTCAAGGGAATCGTCTGCTCGTTTTCGCTGCCGCCGCGACGATTTCTTCCGCCGCGCTTGCCCCGACTGCGCTTCTGACGTCCTTCTCTGTTCGGCTGTCCCTCATGTTCCTGTGTAGGACTGTCCGCACGCTCGGATTCCTCCGATACAGCGGATTCGTCAGCGGACACATCCGCGTTCATCGCGCCATTGCGGTTTTCCTGATCGCGCTTTTTGCCGCCGCGATTTCTTCCGCCGCGTCCACGACGGTTTCTGGAACGGGACGGATTGCCGCCCTCGCCGTGCATCTCTTCGTTCTGTTCGCCCATAGCGGGACGTACTTCGTTTTCTGCCATAATTCTATGATTGCCGCGCGCATCCTTGAAACGGGTTCCGCGGGACTTCCTTTCTATAGTAAATCGATCGACCGACGAGCCGCATCAGGTTCGCAGTCCGAGTAATATTCCGGATAACGTCATAATCATCATACCGACATTCGGATTGGAGTAGAGATCTGCCCGCAGCGCCGACAGTGCACGGAAGGTATCCGACAGTGTTTTTGCACTGCACCGCTCCGACAGAATCTGCGGCTGTGCTGCGGTCGGATAAAACAGCAGATGACCCTCGGCACCCGACGCGCATACAGACAAGTCACGCACCGCCGTACACAGTGCATCGATCAGCGCACGCAGACGTTCTCTTGCTTCTCCGCCTTCGCGTTTGGCATCAATCCGATCCGCAATGTACGACATCAGTGCCGTCGTTGTCGGTCGGACAGCAGGCGATGCACCTCTTTGCGATAACACCGGGCTGTCATCCGTTCGCACATCGGAAAACAGAATGTCCAGGACTTCTGCCGCACCCTCATGGGCATCGTACGCAGCATCGGATTTCAACTCTTTTTTCTGTGCATGTACATAACGGGCGGCACGTCCGAAGGAGCCGTCTGCCAGTCGGATATAGAGCCGCAAGGCATCCTCATCGGTCCGTGCAAGCGCTGCTGCATCGCGGTCATGCTCTGTCAGCAGGCGGAACAGCACATCATCGGAAAACGATTCCATCGTCAGTCTCTGCACACGTGACAGTACCGTCGGCAGAAGTGCCGCACGATTCTCACACAGCAGAAAGAAGATGGCACCCACGGGCGGTTCCTCCAAAATTTTCAAAAGTGAGTTCTGCGCCTGCGGTGTCATACGCTCGGCATGACCGATAATATACAGCTTGTAATCAAGGTCATTTGGACGGATATAGACATCACTTTTCAGGGTACGAACCGCATCAACACCGATGGACTTGGTTTTGGTCAACGGTACTGCGGATAAAAGATTGTCCGCATCCTCGGCAAACGGCAGCGCATCGATACCGATCACACAGAGGTCGGGTGACTGTGCACGGAGAATTTTTTTACAGGACGGGCACTCCATACAGGGGCGTGTCGTGCCGCTTTCACAGCACAGCGCCGCCGCAAACAAAAACGCAAGCGTCGTTTTTCCCGTGCCGAAGCCGCCCTCCAGAAGATAGGCGTGTGAGGTTCTGTTCTCGGTCACCGCACGAATGAGCGCCGCCTTCAGCGCTTCGTTTCCGTACAGGCGCGAAAAATCAATCGGTACTGTATTTGGCAAGTCCCTCACCTCCGTTATCACATAGATATATTATTATATCACAATTTCTTGTACTTGTCAAATCTCACAGAAAAATTTCAAGAAATTTCACAATTTTTCGCATCCGCTCTGACACTTTCTGCCTGCGGCACATATTCCCGCCCGTATATGCCGATACTGAACCTGCTCAATCAAAAAAGCCGCTTTTTGACGGCAGAAAGGATCTGTCTATGACGCAAGTTCCCAACCGACCTCATACACGGCGGCACACCATCCGTCTGTGCGCATATACACTGTTCCTGTGTGCTGTTCTGCTGGGTACAATCGGTATGCAGATGCATCTTGCCGCCGATCAAGCCGTCATGCAAAACCGCATCTGCCGCGCTGTCCTTGCACATATGAACGAAGAAAACGATGCGCTCCGTCAGGCGATATCTGACCGCGATACCGCATCCGTATGCCATCATGCCGACACGCTGTGCGGATATGCCTCGCTGTTTGAGACGCTTCGAAGAACAGAAGCGGATGCACCTCTGCTCGATGCGCTTGCCGATACCGCACAGTTCTACGCCGCGCTCTCCGATGCCGCGCAAAAGGAAACCGAATTCGTCGAAAACGGTCTTTCTTTTTGGGAACGCGCTGTGGACACGGTCTCCTCACACATGGCATCGATGGCATTATCGCTGTCCGATCGACTGGATCCCGCCATACCGACCGAAACCGAAGCGGAAGCCGCGGCACATCTCACAGCCTTTTCCGCGTCCTTTCGTCCGGAGGTGCTGCGCATCACAGTCGACAGTCCTGTAAACTTTCTGTTTGACCGCGAACCGCAGATTTCCTCGGCACAGGCACGGCAGATTCTGCGCGGTATCCTCGGCAATGCCGTGTCGTTTCTTGGGAATACGGTGACCGATGATGCACACGGCTGTTATATTTTTTCCTGTCAGAACGGGTATGCCGAAATTTCCCGATGCGGCGGTCACCTGCTCTCCTACGCGTTTTATCCGCGCGGGAACGCAAATGAACACAGTATCTTGCTCAACGATAATGATTTGTCCGAAATTGCCGCCGCGTTTCTCAAAAAAGCAGGTCTGCCGTCCTCCGATCTTTCCGTGATGACGGACCGTCACGGCATCCGCATCTTTGCATCGCGCACCACAGATGACCGCGCGGTTACGGTCGGTGTCCGTATGCATGACGGGACTGTGGTGTCGCTGCAGGCAGAGTCGTATTATACCCGTGAGGACTGAATCAATACAAAGAAAAAGGATTGCCATGCATCCCGAAACGGGTTGTACAGCAATCCTTTATTTCTGTTGTTATCGCATCAACGATAAAATTAGTCGCTGATGTAGGGGAGCAGAGCAACGATTCTCGCGCGCTTGATAGCGTCAGTGAGCTGTCTCTGATGCTCAGCGCAAGTGCCGGTGATTCTTCTGGGAAGAATCTTTGCACGTTCGGAGATATACTTTCTCAGTCTGACGACATCCTTGTAGTCAACAGATTCGATCTTTTCTGCGCAGAACTGGCAGACCTTTCTTCTCTTGCCGCGATTCTGAGCGCGGTAGGGCTTTGCTGCGGGTTCTCTCTGTTCCTTGACCTCAGTGGTCTTGACTTCCTTTGCGTTATCCAATGTTTTTCATTCCTTTCCCTAATAAAGTGAAGCGGTTATCAGAACGGGAGATCTTCATCTCCTGCGATTTCTTCAAACTTCGGTGCTGTCGGCTGTGCTGCCGGAGCGGCTGCGGGTGCGCTGTATGCCGGAGCGGAACCGTAATCGCCCATGCCTGCAAATGCGGGGCTCTGGGACTGGGTGTCGCTTTTGTTGGCACCGAACGAGACTTCGTCGGCAACAACTTCGGTCGCGTAGCGCTTGTTACCCTGCTGGTCGGTATAGTCGCGTGTCTGGATCGAACCGACAACGACGATGGAACTGCCCTTGCGGAAATACTTGGAAACGAATTCCGCCTGCTGTCTCCATGCGACGATGTTGATGAAATCCGATGCGTACTGACCGTTTGCGTCCTTAAAGCGTCTCTGGACACCGATGCGGAACGAACAAACTGCAACACCGGAGGGTGTCTGCTTGAGTTCCGGATCAGCAACCATGTTGCCCATCAGGATCGCTTTGTTCAAGCTTGCCATTTCCGTCTACCTCGCTTATGCGTTGGCGATGGTCATGGAGCGCATGATGTTTTCATTGATGTTGAACAGACGGATGAGCTCCTTGATGAACTGGGTATCAGCCTTGTGGTTGACAAGGACATAATAGCCTTCCATCAGATCGTTGATCGGGTAAGCGAGTCTGCGCTTGCCCCATTCATTGACCTGTTCGATCTCACCGTTCTCTGCCATCAGCGCAGTGAACTTTGCAACGATAGCCTTGGTATCGTCTTCGGACAGCTGGGGGTTTACGATAAACATTGTTTCGTAGGAACCAATCTTCTTTTCCATGCGAATTGCACCTCCTTATGGACTTATGTCAAAAACGTCTCGCGTTTTTGAAAGGATTATCTGTGACATCTTCCACAGACTTTGATATTATATCATGTATTGTCAGCTTTGTCAATAGAATTCCAAATAATTTTCGGAAATTCCGAAAAAAACCGTCACATCCGATCTCTGATTTCCGTCTTGATTTTTTCAAGGAAAGACTCCGGGGACATCTGCTCCGTTTCATCCCCGCGGCCACGCACGGAAACGACCTGCTCACGCACTTCCCTCTCACCGAGAATCAGCATATACGGGACACGCTCGACCTGCCGCGCCTGCCGCACCTTATAACCGATCTTCTCCGCGCGGTCATCGATGGAACACCGTACGCCGGCCTGTGACAGCATACTCCGTATCTGTTCCGGGTATGTGGTCTCCGCGCCCGGAAGCGTAAGAATCTTTACCTGTACAGGAGCCAACCATACCGGGAATTTCCCGGCATAATGCTCTGTAATAATCCCCATGAACCGCTCAATGGAGCCATAACAGGTGCGGTGCAACATAATCGGACGGACACGATTATTTTGCTCATCAATATATGTCAGGTCGAAATTGCGCGGAAGCTGAAAATCGAGCTGGATCGTACCGCATTGCCATGTTCTGCCGATGGAATCCCGCAGATGAAAATCGAGCTTTGGACCGTAAAATGCGCCGTCCCCTTCATTGACCGTATACGGAAGTGCAAGAAGCTCCATTGCCCGGCAAAGTCCTGCTGTTGCCGCCGCCCATTCTTCATCTGTTCCCATACTGTCCTCAGGTCGTGTCGACAACTCCACCGAATAGGTAAAACCGAACTGTCGGTATACCGTGTCGATCAGTCTTACCACACCGACAATTTCATCGGTGATCTGCTTGCGTGTCATGAAGATATGTGCATCGTCCTGCGTCAGACACCGCACCCGGAATAAACCGTGCAGCGTTCCGTGAAGCTCATTTCGATGCACCAGTCCCAGCTCCGCCATCCGGATCGGAAACTCTCTGTAGCTGTGCTGTCTGCTGTTGTAAACGATGATACCGCCAGGACAGTTCATCGGCTTGATACAGTGTACCTCCCCGTCGATCTCCGTCATATACATTTTATCCTGATAATGTGCCCAATGTCCGCTTTGCTTCCATAATTTGCTGTTCAGAATCTGCGGCGTGGAAATCTCCTGATAGCCGTTTGCACAGTGCAAAGAACGCCAGTATTCGATCAGCGTGTTTTTCAGGGTCACGCCGCCCGGCAGAAAGAACGGAAATCCCGCTCCTGCATCATGAAACAGAAACAATTCCATTTCACGACCGATTTTCCGGTGGTCGCGCCGCTTTGCTTCCTCCAGCTGCGTAAAATAAGCATCCATTTCCTCCTGTCCGGTAAACGCAGTTCCCGAAATCCGCGTCAGCATCGGACGGGATGCGTCATTTTTCCAATATGCACCGGACACACCTGTCAGCCGGAACACCTTGAGTGCGTGTGTGTAAGTCAGATGCGGTCCCCGACAAAGATCGATGTATTCCCCCTGTCGGAAAAAGCTGATTGTCTCCTCATCAAGCGATGCGATGTGTTCGCACTTGTAATCCTCGCCGCGCTCCCGCATCAGAGCAAGTGCATCGTCCCGTGACAGCACAAACGGCTTGATCGGATAGTTTTCCCGCACAATACGACGCATTTCCTCCTCAATGGCGGGCAGATCTGCCTCCGTCAGCTTTGTGTCTCCGAGATCGACATCGTAATAGAAGCCCTGTTCTGTCGCCGGTCCAAAGGCAAATCGCGCCTGCGGGTAGAGTCGTTTGACCGCTTGTGCCAAAACATGCGCTGCGGTGTGCCGCAGAACAGGTATCTGCTCCTGTACCGGGCATACAGATACTGTGCCGTCTCTGTGGATGATTTTCATGTGTTTGTGTCTTCCTTTCTTTATTTGAAATTTCATTCAATAAGAAAACACCCCCGACAAGACACAGAACGACAACAATCCGTTGATGTTCCGTACCTGTCAAGGGGTGTACAATACGTATGAAAATGCAATCCACCTTGATTTCATGCTCAAACAAGCACTATCCGTTGACGCAGGATCACGGCGATACTTACTCTGCTTTCGGTATCGCAGCTCAGGAGCGGTCTTCACCTTTGCTTCCCATAAGAGGCTTCCACCGTCATGCCTCTCTCTCTGGCTGTTCCGCCAAGGCTACTCTTTCCATCATAGCTTTTTCTCATTGAATTGTGTTTATTATATCACAACTGCCGTACTCTGTCAATGGGATTTTTCCGATTTTTTCGTCTTCCGATATCCGGCACCTTCACACGCCGCAAAAGAAGCATCACACCGCAGGTGTTCAGCGCCGTCATTGCCATCGTCAAGACATCGGATATCTGCCACAGCTGTGCAGGATCCGCCCATGCGCCGAGGAAGGTACATAATACATAAAAGGAAAGATACACCGTCACACCGCGTTTGGTCACGATCTCCCCGCAGTCACAATACAGATACCGCAGACATTCCGTGCCGTAAAACGACCAGCACACCAATGCCGCAAACGCATAGAAAACAATGGAGACCGACAAAAACACCGCCGCCCGGTCACCAAACCACAAGCGGAACGCGTCGAGCACCACCGTCTGAAAATCATATTCCGCACCGCAAGGCAACTCCCCGACGCCTGACAGGAGAAGCACCAGACCCGTAACCGTACACAGCACCATCGTATCGACAAATACCTCCGCAATCCCAAGCACCGCCTGCTTTTCCGGTCGGGAGGTCGCGGCACCCGCATGAGAGATCGGTGCCGTTCCGCAGCCTGCTTCATGCGTGAATACCCCTTTTGCACACCCGTGCCGCATCGCGAGCAGCATCGACACACCGCCGCCCGCACCGACAGCCTGCAGAGAAAAGGCATTTGCGAAAATATCGGCGAGTACCGTCGGAATCTGTGCGGCACAACGCAGAATGACCACTGCACACATGACAAAATACAGCACGGACATCAGAGGTATCATCGATGCGCAAAACGCCGCAATCCTCCCGCGCCCGCCGAATATCAGCCAAGCCGCCGCGATACAGAATACCGCCGACACCATCACAGCAGAAACATCAAAGGTATTGACAACGCAGGATATCGCCGCCGTCGTCTGCAGAAGATTGCCCTGCACCACCGATGCGGCAATACAAAGAAAGCAGAACAGAACTGCCCACACACCCCCGCCGCGCAGCATTCCGAGATACCGCATCGGACCGCCGAAATAACGGATGTGACCGCCCTCGTTTCGCTCCTGCCGCGTGATGACCGCAAGATACACCTCGGCGTATTTGATCAGCATCGTAAAGAGTGCCGAGACCCACATCCAGAACAGCGCACCGGGACCGCCGAGCAAAATTGCCGCCGCAACGCCCGTGATATTGCCAACCCCGAGCGTTCCTGCAAGCGCGACGGTCAGTGCACGGAACGGAGAATACGCCGCACCGTCCCCATGCGTTTCCCGCACAAAAAGCGTCTTGATTGCCGCAATCGGATGCAGAAAACAGAAAAACCGCAGGCGGTACGCACAATATCCGCCCGCCGCGATCAGAAACAGTGAAAACACAAAGCCGCTCATTTCATCATCTTCCCTTCTTTTATTTTCCTGTCCCATTCTATTCCCCGCCCTGCATTTCCATACCGCAGATACGGCAGCAGTCACTGTATTCACGCGATGCAATTATGGCAAATCCTGCACTCTTGTGTTAATAATATGTTAATTCTCGGAAAAACCCTTGATTTTTTTCATGAAAGTGAGTACAATATATCATGTCGTTAGCACTCCGACACAATGAGTGCTAAATCACAACGTATATTACATCTTTCATATAAGGAGGAATCTATTATGACACTCAAGCCCTTAGCAGACAGAGTTGTCGTCAAAATGACGGAAGCAGAGGAAACCACCAAGAGCGGTATCATCCTCGCAGGCACGGCAAAGGAAAAGCCGCAGGTTGCAGAAATCGTTGCAGTCGGTCCCGGCGGTATCATTGACGGCAAGGAAATCGTCATGGAAGTCAAGGTCGGTCAGAAGGTCATCACGTCCAAGTACGCAGGTACCGAAGTCAAGTGCGACGGTGTGGAATACACCATCGTCAAGCAGTCTGACATTCTCGCAATCGTCGAGTAATCAGACCGAATCAAGTTCATCCCACACCAACAAACAGAAATCTATCGAGGAGATAATCAATCATGGCAAAGGAAATCGTATACGGCATTGAAGCCAGAAACGCTCTGCTCCGCGGTGTCGACAAGCTCGCTGACACCGTCAAAATCACCATCGGTCCGAAGGGACGCAACGTCGTTCTCGACAAGAAGTACGGCGCTCCGCTGATCACCAACGACGGTGTTACCATCGCAAAGGAAATCGAACTGGAAGACGCTATGGAAAACATGGGCGCACAGCTCGTCCGTGAAGTCGCTACCAAGACCAACGACGCAGCCGGCGACGGTACCACCACCGCTACGCTGCTCGCACAGGCATTCATCCGCGAAGGCATGAAGAACATCACCGCAGGTGCAAACCCGATGGTCGTCCGCCGCGGTATCCAGCGTGCAGTCGATGCCGCTGTTGCTGCTCTGCAGAGCCACTCCAAGCCCGTTGAAGGCAAGGAAGACATC
>JAZTZC010000417.1:0-2104 GCA_045637265.1 Eubacteriales bacterium
TTCCGCATGGTTTCGGTCATGTCATCAAGCAGGGTGAGGATACGCTTGTTGATATCGGAAACGGGGCGGCTCTTCAGACGCAGTGCGGTATCGCCGTCCTTCAGAATTTTCAGCTTTGCCATGGTGATTACTCCTTAAAACAGTATATTCTTACAGATTGCTCGGATTGACATCGATGGATACATTGACACGTCCCGAGCAAAGCGCGTACGATTCCGTCATGATGCAGTCAAGAAGTGCACGGGTCCTGCGGTTGAGTCTGCATTTCAGGATCATACGCATTCTGAATTTTTCGTTTACTTTGTAGACCTGTGCTTCAAACGGGCCGAAGATCGCCATCTGCACATCGGAATATTCTCCTCCGGGTGCGATCAGCTCCCGCAGACGGCGGTCGATCTTTGCCGCGGCATTCATGACTTCAACCTCTTCCGATGCGGAATAGGATAACAGCACCATTTCACAGAACGGCGGGAATACCATAGCTTCACGCATGCGGATCGCGCCGCGGTAGAAGGTTTCATAATCCTGTGCCGCCGCAAGCTTCAGAACCTCATTGTCGGGATTATAAGTCTGTATGACAGCACGTCCCGGCTTTTCTGCCCGACCGGCGCGTCCAATGACCTGTGTGATCAGAGAAAACGCTTTTTCCGAAGCACGGTAATCGTCCTGATACAGGAGTGCATCGGCCGACAGAATACCGACAAGCGTGACATCCGGGAAATCGTGTCCCTTGGTGACCATCTGCGTTCCGAGCAGTACATCAAAGCTTTTATTGCGGAAGGATTTCAGGATCAGATCGTGAGAGAATTTTTCCTTTGTGGTATCCATATCCATGCGCTGGGTACGGATATCGGGGAATCGGGTCTCCAGATCCTCCTCTGCGCGCTGGGTCCCGTAGCCGAATGCATGCAGATGCGGCGCATGACAGTCAGGACATACCTGAGGCGTTCTGACGCGCGTTCCGCAGTAATGACAGACAAGCACGCCGCCGATGGCACTCTGCGGCTGATTCGGATCGATGATATGATCGGGGGTCAGATCGGCAGTGCCGCTTTTTTTGTGCAGTGTCATCGGTACCGAACAGTGCGGACACATCACGGGATTTTTGCAGGACAGGCAGGAGACATACTTATGATACCCGCGTCGGTTGATAAATAAAATCGCGTGCTCATTTTTTTCTTTAATTTCATGCAAGGCAGAGGAAAGAATGCCGCCCAGCGGGGCTTCTCCGCTTCCGTTGAAGACCTCACCGTGCATATCTGCCATCACGACCTCGGGAAGTGCGGCACCGCCGTAGCGGTTTTTCAGCGGTACAAGGGTATAGATTCCGCGCTCTGCCTTATAATAGCTTTCCAGCGACGGCGTTGCGGATGCCAGCAGAAGCAGCGCATTGTTTGCGGCACAGCGGAACCGTGCGGCATCGCGGGCGTGGTATTTGGGGTTGCTGTCGGATTTGTAGGTGTGCTCCTGTTCCTCATCGATGACGATCATGCCGAGCCGCTCAAACGGCACAAAGACAGCCGACCGCGTACCGATGACGATATCGACCTCACCGCGCTTGACACGGCGCCAGACATCGAGCCGCTCACCGGCCGACAATGCGGAATGAAGCAGCGCAACACGGTTTCCGTAGTAAGAACAGAAGATAGCGACAGACTGCGGGGTCAGAGAGATCTCCGGCACAAGCATGATGACCTGTCTGCCGTCGGCAAGCACTTCATCCATCATCGCCTTGATGACGCGGGTCTTGCCGGAGCCGGTCACACCGTGCAGAAGCGCCGCCTTGGCTTCATGTGTCTGATACAGCGCAGAAAGCGTATCCTTTGCGGCCTGCTGCTCATCGCTTAAAACATTGTCGTCTGCCGGCAGTGTTTTGTATGCGGATTCATAGGGATTGCGGTAGACCTGCTCCCGGCGGACATTCAGAATGCCTTCCTTCGCAAGCGCCCGCAGAGCCGTGGATGCAATGACATCCTGCCCATCCAGCGAATCGACCTGCAGCTCCTCTCCGTTTGCAGCGGCGACACGTTCCATCACGGAAGCATACGCTTCGCTCTTATGACGGTAACCGTACTCCTGCCGTTTGGCCTCATCTCCTGCAAGG
>JAZTZC010000418.1:0-7030 GCA_045637265.1 Eubacteriales bacterium
TAGGATGATACAGAAACGTATTTTTCCGGTTTGTTTTTACAGCCTGCAAAGACGGATATGCTAAGAATCAAAGCAAGACAAATAACCATAAGTCGTTTCATTTCGCACCTCTCAATTCCACATCATGCTCTGAATCAGCGAATAGGTGATCGCAAGCGAGATTCCGAACATTGCTGCTGTATAAACAAGCCGCATCCACAGCTTCGGGAGTCTTACAGATATAAATCCGCTAATAACTGTCACAACTATCGTTACGCAGAACCAGAATATCGCAGTAACATCGTTTGCGTTGAATGTATTCTCGACCATGTTTCCATTCTCATCAATCTGCGGACAGCCACAGCCGAAGATATCCACGAGGAATTCGGAGTTTATATAGCTGTAAGGCACAACCAGCACTGCGAATAAGAGAAGCGGAAGAAGGAGTAAGATGATGCTTTTAAGATTGAGTGTGTTTTTCATATTCCATCCTCCGATTACTTCCGTTTGTAGTTCTCGTGAACCTTTACGCTGAAATCATGAAGCGTTTTTTCTTCAGGTTTGAATGTCAGTTTCATTGTCCGTGTTACATTAGACTCTCTGCCGTCCTCGCGTGTAGTGGTATAATTCTCTGTAAATATCAGTTCATACGGAATATCCACCTCGATCGGTTCTGTTGAAAGGTACCAGTTCTTGAAAACAAGCGTATACCGCTCATCCCGATAAAGCGTCATTGCAATATTGAAACCTTCATCAGCGATAAAGTTCACAGAAGGATCCGAGGCGATCCCTATCTTACTCATCGCTTCCAGAAGATTATCTTCAAATTCAATCCCGAAAGGAAGCGTAAGGCCGCCAAGCGGTACTTTTGTGTAGAAAGAATTGGTGTAATCGGCGGTCTTGTTGTCATCGGAAGCCTGATAGTCATTCCGAAAGCCGAAATTCTCGCCACTGGCAGCATAACCTCCGCCATTGTAACCGTCATAGAATAAACCTACGGCGGCATTTACGACTGACTGACCGTTATTTGTGTATCCGTCCATTTTATCAATCATCTCGCCTTGAGATAATCCGGGAACAAATCCTTCGCTGTCAAGCCAGGCAGTGAAGGCTGTGATGTCCGCGTCCGGGATGGTATTTATCGGTTCCGGTTCAGCCTTTTCGCAGGATGCAAAAGACAGAAGCATACAGGCACTTATCAGTATTGATGTGATCCGTTTCATAGAAAAACCCCCTTCCGGCAGATATTCCTATAACCGTCTGCTTAATCATTCAGCGATAAATTGGAATTTACGTAGTAATTTCCGCTATGCATAAATACCATTCGTTTCGATACAATATAGCAATACCACCTTCAACCTTAGCGTATGGCTCTCCTATTAAATCCTTACTAATGTTTGTTTCCCCATTGTTTTTAGGAATCGTATCTGCATAGGACGTAATGTATCCTATGATTGCACTTTCATCAACTTCAGCAGTCATTGGTTGATACGATTTCTCGTAAAACACATCATCTACTACAATGCCAAGTTGATACATAGTATCCGTTCCTTGATTGCAACCGACCAAACCCAACACACAAATCAAAGCTAAAATAAATACTATTAACTTTTTCATGCAATCACACTCCCTTTACAAATTCTTGTATACCGATCAGAAAACATAAACCGCCATCCGAACGACAGCGGCTTTTCCCCACTGCTATTCCGGCAGTTTGGTATGTTTCATGATTTTTTTATAAGCGAAAGCAGAGCATCTGCTTGTTCTTTTGTGAGTGAATAGATTGTTCCGTTCTTCATATCGGTCAGCGATTGATTGTACAAACGATATTTTTGAATACTGCCGTCATTATGGCGGAGCGTAATGATATATTCACCTTTTTGGGGCTTCGATGCAGATTCAGCAGAATATGTTGGTGCGGGCGACTCATCTTTCACTGCTTCCTGTTGAACTTGATCATTTCCGTCTTCCTTTTCCGACGGTCCGGTGATACTGTCGATTGCTTTATGAATGGCTTTCAGCGCGTCATGCTCCACAAAGCTCCATTTGTCCTTAGATGATGCCACGTCAATCCGCACATACACATAATCGGAATACATTTCTTCGGCTTCTGCTTTATCAGCGCTTTGATTCGCACTGTCACTTGCACCGCGAAAAACATTCAATGCCATCGGAAGTGTTACAAGCAGCAAAAAACAAGCTGCGAGAGACCCAACCACTGTCCAGACTGCCTTATGCGATTTTTGTTTTTCTTTTGCCCGTTTGATCAGGATATCATCGATCGCGCCGATGGCATCCAGAATATCCATAGAATTCACGCAAGTTCCTCCTCGATCAGTACTCTGCGAAGCTTCTCCCTCGTTCGATGCAGAATGGATTTGACTTTACTTTCCGAAAAGCCAAACTGCTGACAGATCGCTTCGATAGAATCCATGTAAAAATACCGGCACAGAAATACCTTCTGATCTTTTTCGGGAAGCCTATGTACAAACCGATTGATTGCTTCCTCCAAACGTTTCTTTTCAAGGGTTTTCTCCACATCCGAGTCATGTGCGATACAATCTTCAAGCTCATCAAGTACCAAGGGAATTTCTCCTCCTCCGCGTTTTTCTGCCGTGCGGTGACGCCATTTGTCAATGGCGATCCGCCTGGTGATTTTTCCAAGAAAGGTGGACAGAATAGACGGACAATGCGGCGGCATGGAATTCCATGCGTCGATCCATGTATCGTTGACGCTTTCCTCCGCATCTTCGTGCATAGAAAGAACGCCTATGGCAATGGCATAGCAATACTTACCGTATTTGGTTTCTGTTTCGGCGATAGCCTGCTCATCGCGGTCAAAGTACAGCGCAACGATTTGTTTATCGTCCATGTTGTCACCTCTTTCATTGGGTGTGAGAGCTCTTCACTTATCTACTCGGAATTTTTCGGAAAAGGTTGCATGAATTTCTGAAATACTTTAGATTACACCAAATAAAATAAATCCAATCGTGTTAATAGCAAAATTTGCTGCCATATGGGTAAGCCATGACGGGTAGATGTTGTCAAACTTGTCATTCAACGCATTGAAAATCAGTCCACCGACAATCAGCCCGAACAGTATCAGCGCCAGCACAGCCGGATGGAACATTCCGACCAGCATTCCCACATGGTACACCGCAAACAGCACAGGACTGAACAGGTATGCGAATTTGATGTTCACATATTTTTTCAATGTGATGAAGCCGAATCCCCGGAAGAAAAATTCCTCAAGGAACGAATTCATAATAGATATGTAGATTGCAACCCAGACGAAGTTGTCCGCCGTGATGCCCATACCCGATGTCAGGCTTGCAGTAACGCCGCTGAAATCGATCACGCCACGGAGAACAAAGTACCCGCCGAGAATGACACCGAAGATGGCTGCGCCGAGCAGAAAGGAAATCAAAAGTCCTATCTTTTGGAAGCGGAACAGCGCCTTGAACTCGCTCCATTCCTCACGCCAGAACACAAAAAACAGCATCGGAAGTGCGAGGAAAAAGAGAATCTTGATCGGGATTTTTGAAAAATACGGAGGCTGCACAACCGCATCAATAAAGGTTACAGCAAGTGAGAACAGAAATACCGACAACAGGATGTAGGTTCTTTTTCTTGTCATAGATCGATTTTCCATTTTACGCTTCCACCACAATCGCATCGGCTCTGTCACGAAGCCGTTTTTCCAGACGCTCAGCGTCTTGTTTCATCCTTGTCAGACGTTCCACCAACCGTTCGATCTGACCCTTCGTTTTCTGCACGGCATGCAAAGATTCGCTGATTCTGTCCGCAACCGCCCAGTCGGTAAACAAGCCGTCGAAGAAATAATCCGCAAAGCGCAGAAAGCCGTCAATATTCACCTGCATATCGGCATTGATAGAAACATCGGCAAGTTCGGTTTTGAAGCTGCGGAGCTTGTCCTGCAGCGTCTCCACCAGCTCCTGCGCTTCGTCCAGATGCTCGTACTTTGCCATGTGTGTAAGCAATCCGCCGCTGCCAATCATATCCCATGTGTTCCATCCATCTGCACTGTCCAGCTCGGAAAGGATCTTTTCGGCAATGGTAAACGCTGCATTACCTGCCAAAATCGCCTCACCGATCTCCTTCTGCTGACTTTCCTGATGGGCAATCTGTTCTTCTATTCTGAGAAGTTCTTCCGCTTCGGAAGTGGCAGATGCCTTTATTTCCTCACGGCGGCTCTCCAGCGCACGGGCATAAGCATTTTCGCACCCGTACAATTCGCCGAGCCGCGATCTGGCTGATGCGATTTCACTCTTCACAGCGGAAAGCGCTCGCTCTGCAGCATCCAGTTTGACACGGGCAGCATAGGCTTCCTCACGTTCTTTGTCAAGCTTTTCGTCTTTCTTACCAATGATGTTATAAAAGTATGCGGCCAGACTTCTGCCTTCCAGTTTGTCCACATCCTCCTGTTCTTTGGTGCAAGCAGCACGGAGAGCGATAAGCAGTTCTTCATATGTATCAGCCTGTGCCATAAGGTCGGTATGCTTGGCATCCAACCGCTTCTTTTCAGCAGTCATATCGTGCAGTTGTTTTAGTGTTGTGTCGTAGAATTTCATTATAACCTCCCGACTTATCTCACGCTCAGCAGATTTCCTTCTTTATCGTAAATGGAATCTCCGTCATACATTGCTTCCGCAACAGCTCCATCCTCGTTCTTATACCATGAATAGGCAACCGTCTTGTGGAGGTAACCAAGTGTATCCATCGCTTCTACATAGATGACTACCTTATCTCCAAGACCTGCAGTGATGGTCTTGCGGAACTGACCATCATAGCTACCGTTCTCAATTTTTGATGTGATGTCTTCACGATCTGTTTCTTTGTCATTTACTACAGTTACAAGCTCATATTTGCTGAATCCAACATTTCCGCTGTATTCCGTAGGCTTGACGGAAATTTCAAGATGGCTGTTGATCTCTATCTTACCGTTTTTGAAATCGGTATGGCTGGGGATATAGGCGTACAGCGTGGGAAGGTAACGGTCATAGAGATATACTACCCGAATATCTTCCAGCACTTCCGTCTGTGTACCTGCTTCTGTCTCAATATACAGCATCGGGCGGGTTTCATAGTCCATGAACATTGCCACCGGCACCACGGCTGTAAATTCATTGCCGGATCGGGTGAAATCAGCAACAGAATCACCGATTTTTACGGATAAAGCCATATTGTCTGTTACCGTCTTCGGAACCACTTTGATTTCAACATCAATGGTGTGTTTATCGGCATTCAGATTGCCAAGGGTGTGTTCTACGCTGGTAAGCAGACTCGCCTGCTTTTTCAACTGTTCGTCCACATTGTTATAAATCGAGCTGACAGTCCCGCGCACATTTTCAAGCTCGGAGTTAAGATGATTGATACGGCTGTGCAGCGATTCAATTTCGTTTGCCTGATTTGCATTGGTAATGACAGCAAATATCAGAAGTCCCGCCATGACAGCGATCAGAATATTTTTCCAGTTGATTTTCATTTGGTTATCGTTCATTGCCTTCCTCCATCAAACAGATTCATCCCCATAATCGAGGATCATCTTCTTACATTTTTCGCAGTGATAGGCTTTGCAGGTCGGACGTGTCCAGTTATGTCGGCTCAACGTCACATCTTCACTCATGATTCCGTTCGGCGAAAAGAAGAATGTATGCGGCTCTGTCGTAAAGAAGATCGTTCTGCCGCTTTGAACGACACCTTCCTGCATTTCACGGTTACAGACAGGACATTTCATCGTGTTTTCTCCTTATATCAGCTGGATTTCCGCGTCTTCCACCGTCTTCACACGGAAGCCCATACGCCACTCCACGGAATCCTGCTTCTCAAAATACAGTCCGGAACAAGCCGTATGCACTTCCGCCTCCTGCCGCACACCGATAGTAACCGCCATCGGCCCATCTGCGGAGCGAATTATTCCGATCGCAGAACAGAAATCATATCCCGGCTTCGGTGCGGTTTCCTTGCGACGCGGACTGTCCCCGCCCCGACAGTCTCGCACGCTGACTTCTTCTCTCGGCAGATCGGGCGTGATCGTGTATTGCATCACCGTCATGTGCGTCGGGAAAACAAATTCACTGTCACCAAATTTGCTTTGCTCCATTTCGTCTGCTTCATACTCCACTACAGTCAGCGTGTGTTCGGTGTTGCGTACAGGATGTGTGAAGGAATAGATGTCACCAACGTGAGGATCGGTAAAATGGATGCCGAAGAAATTTTCTGGACTGCGCACCATTTTCAGAGTAAGTGAGGTGATATCACTAATCTTTGTCTCACTTGGGAATGTACAGCGGCAGATGATCCAGATTTTAGACAGATCAAGGCCGTAATGCTCCACGAGATATTTTGCACGCACCTCTTCCTCCGTACCTTCGTCCCGGCAGGACTGGGGATACCAAGCGTCCCCGTGTCCGCGTTTATTCAGCAGCTCAATGCCGTTCACAACAACAGTCGGATGGAAGTTGATACTGCTCGGATTCATGCGGAGAAACTGTTCCTCGGCTTCTTCTGTGGGACGACCGTTTTGGAATGCCATTTCCGCTTCCTTTCGGAATGCGATGAACTTTTCAGTATCCACTTCCGCAAAGAAATCCACCACCACACCGCCGGAGCAGAGATATACTGACGGAATATGCCATGTCTCGCCACCCCACTCAAAGGATTTGTTCAGCGGAATTTCTTTGCCACCTTTGCCGCGCTCCGGGAAGAAATCACCGTCCATGGTGACTTTCCATGTGGGAGGTGTCCATTCTTAATTGTCTTCTACCGTTTCGTAGTATTCCTTTGTAAACGGAATGTCGCCATAATTGAAGGAATTCTGCAGTTGGCACAGATATTCAAAGGGGTTCTCCATAGGCTCCAACCGGCACTTATCACGGATGGCATCCAGCGGTGCAGGATCGAAGTATTCGCTATTCCGCACTTCCGCGATCTGCTCTGTGAGCTGTTCTTCATCCCAAGCCCATGCCTGCTCGATGAGGTTCATATCCAGACACGCCAGCAGAAGTCGGAGAAGGTCTTCCATGTTCCG
>JAZTZC010000419.1:0-2107 GCA_045637265.1 Eubacteriales bacterium
GATTCTGACCTCACCTGTTTGGGGTGCGATCGTGCTGTCGCTCGGTATTGCGGTATTTGCGGTGATTGCATCGCTTGTAGTAATCGGAGGTGCGCTCGTCATTTCTTTGTTTGCGGTTGTACTTTCGCTGGCGGTTGTCGGTGTTGTCGGAATTCCGGCGGCGGTGGTGCTGTTCTTTACGGGAAGTATTGCGACAGGTCTGTTATCGCTTGGCGGCGGACTGGTCTGCGGCGGATTTGCAATTCTCGGTTGGTTTATGTGCATTGCATTTGCAAAATTCGTTGCTGTTTGTGTCAAGGCTCTGTTCGGCGGAATCGTCAAAGTCATTGGCAGATGATGGGAGGTTTTGAGTATGCGTAATCGAAAATACATATGGGTAATCGCGGCGTTTGTCTGTATTGCTGTTGGTTTGTTTGTCGTCTGTATCGCGTTTGTTGCCGCTGATTTCCATATCACGGGATTCAGCACGGTGACTTATGAGCAGAAACTGACGCCGATCACAGAAAAATTTGACCGTATCGTCATCGACGGCAGAGAATGTGAGGTTTCGGTGCTTCCAATATCTGCTCACCATTCCATGCCGCAGTATCAGGAGTTGGAAATCGACGGTACGACTGTGGTATCTCATGATTCGGAGTATCTTACCACAGAGGTTTATGTGGAGGATGGAACCTTATACATCACACGCCGCAACGAACTGCCATGGTATGCGTATATCGGTGTCGATATCGGCAGCTATGGTATTGCGCTGATGGCAGAGGATACTGAGTTTGAGAGCCTCGATATCACAACGGCTTCGGGGGATGTGATGCTGTGGACTGGTCTGAAAGGAAACGCGCTGAAAGTGCATACCACATCCGGTGACTTTTCTGCATATATGCAGTCCTATGATACTTTTGAAGTCCAGTCTGCATCCGGAGATATCCAGCTTTTGAACTGCAGCGCAGATACGATGCGGCTGAATACTACATCCGGTGAAATTTCTTTGGGTGGAATAACGATACTTGAAACGCTGCAAGCGGACACAACGAGCGGCGACATGGAACTGACAAAAGTTGTAGGCTGTAAAAATGCCACTTTGAAAACCGCGTCGGGTGACATTGAGCTTGATTCCTTTGATGCCAATGACATTCGGATCACAACCGCGTCGGGTGACATCAGCGGTTCCCTGCAAGCCGGCAAGCAGTTTGTCTGTGAAACGGCAAGCGGTGATATCCAGGTTCCCGCCGATACGCCGAACGGTGGCGTTTGTACGGTACATACCGCATCGGGTGATATTGAACTTACGGTAGGCAAATAACAATCCGGGCAGTGATCTCATTCCAGACCACTGCCCTTCCTTTATGCAATTTTGAAATTAGAACAGTTCCTGTTCCTCGCCTGTCCAGTGCTCAAAATACTCGACACCGCGCCACTTGCCTTCAACAAAGGCTCTGTGGGACGTTTCGATGTTTGCCCACTCGTCAAGACGCGACAGGTTGTACGCGCGCCAGTCGGAGAAGAACTGGTTGATCGTTTCGGGATCGTATTCACCGCGCAGCATCGATGCACGCTTGATGCGGACATAGCGGATGGACAGACGGTTCTTCTCGACACGCCACAGACGGAGCGGATCGCCCTTGACCGCTTCTGCCGCACGATCAAACAGCGCATCGTACTGATCGAGCAACTCATCGCGGAGGAAGCCGTGAACGGGTGAATCGTTGAAGCCGACATGGATGTTTTCCTTATCTGCAACATCACAGAGAAGATCGAGATATTGCATCAGATACGGTGCGGCATCCCCATAGAAGTATTCCATAAATTCGCGTCTGTGACGTTCAACATCACACCACGGATCCCAGAGGAGCTTGGAGATCAGATACAGACGCAGTTCGTTGAAGTCAACGCCGCCGCGGGATGCACCGTTTGCCTGCTCGAAGATACCGCGTACATTGTTGTTGACCATTGCCTGCACGTTCGGCTGAAGCACACGCCAGTTCGGATGCGGTGTCGGATAGTGCGCAAAGCAGGTCGTATAGTCCCAGATATACATACGGTCGCAGACCTTGCCCCAGTCACGCAGGTCGGTGATGAAGTTTGCCTTGGAGCCGTCGGGACGGGTGAC
>JAZTZC010000420.1:0-5215 GCA_045637265.1 Eubacteriales bacterium
GGCTTCCCGGAGCAGTTTCCGCAGGATAACCTGCCGCAGATTGCGTTTTCCGGGCGTTCCAATGTCGGCAAAAGCTCGCTGGTCAATACCCTGCTCGGACGCAAAAGTCTGGCGCGTGTATCCGGTCAGCCCGGCAAGACCATCACCGCCAATTTCTATAATATCGACCGCCAGTATTATCTGGTCGATCTGCCCGGCTACGGCTTTGCAAAGCGTCCCGATGCCGAGCGCGAAAAATGGAGCACGCTGATGGGAGCGTATTTTGACAACAACCCCAATCTGCGGCTCGTCGTACAGCTCATCGATCTGAAGGTCGGACCAACCAAGGATGATGACCAGATGCTGTCGTGGCTTTATGAAACAAGAACGCCGTATATCATTGCGGCAACCAAGGCGGACAAGCTCAATGTCACCGATCGGAAAAAGAATCTCGAACGGTTATCAAAAGACCAGATGATTCTGGAAGGCACCCATGTCATTGCGTTTTCTGCGCTGAAGGGCGACGGACGCGATGAGATTCTGTCCATCATTGAGCGAAAAGCGCTTGAAAAATAACAATTATGCTTTCTGTACTCCAAAATTTATTTTCCGATATCCCGATGCTGCTGCTCAGGATTCCCGTCATTCTGCTGGCGCTGTCGATGCATGAGGCGGCACACGGCTATGCCGCGTATCGACTCGGTGACCCGACGGCGCGCAATATGGGCAGACTGTCCTTAAATCCCGTCAAGCATCTGGATCCCCTCGGTACGATTATGATGTTTGTCTTCGGCTTCGGCTGGGCGCGTCCCGTACCGATCAATCCCCGCTATTTCAAAAACCCCAAATACGGCATGGCGATTTCCGCGGCGGCAGGCCCTGTCGCGAATCTGCTGCTCGGTTTTCTCGGGTTGTTCTGCGCGAATCTGTTCTGGTTCATCATGACCCGCACGGGCTTGATTTTTGAGGCGGGCGGGATGCTGTATGCGGGAACGGATTCCACGTTCCTTGTGAATCTGATCACCTATACGCATTTGTTTTTCTACCTGTTTTACATGCTCAATGTCTCATTGGGTGTGTTCAATTTGATTCCCGTTCCGCCTCTGGACGGTTCGCGGATTTTCTTGACCTTTCTGCCGCCAAAGCTCTATTTTCAGATCATGCGTTATGAGCATATCATTCAAATTGTGCTGATGCTCGGTCTGTGGATGGGATTCCTCGATACACCGATCCGCGCCGCGGTTTCGTTTGTCATGCGGGGCATGGAATGGCTGGTCGGTCTGATTCCCATTTTCTGAAAATACAACAACAAGGACGGATGTCTTCATGAGCGAAGCACTGACATATAAAATTGATACCTTTGAGGGTCCGCTCGACCTTCTGCTTTCCCTGATTGCCAAAAATAAAATGGAAATCGCGGACATCCGTATCACGGTCATTTTCGAGCAGTATATGGCGTATCTCGACCGTATGAAGCAGATGGATATGGAAATTGCAGGCGAGTTCATCGTCATGGCAAGTGAACTGATGCTGATCAAAAGCCGTATGCTTCTGCCCAAACCCGAGGATCCCGATGCGGAAGACCCGCGTGCAAGACTGGCGGCGGCATTGCTTGCATACCGTCAGGCAAAAGAAGCGGCGGCGTATCTGGAAGAGCAGTATGCGTGTTTTTCGGCACGCTATGTCAAGGATGAGGATGAGATTCCCGTCGACAACGGCGATATTTCTCCGCACGATATTCAGCTTCTGCAAAAGGCTCTGGCGCGGCTGTTCTCCAAAAAAGATAAGGAAGCACCGCCGCCGATGACGGGCATCAATCCGATCATCAAAAAGACCGTTGTTCCCGTATCCGATAAGATCAGAG
Source organism: Eubacteriales bacterium (assembly GCA_045637265.1). GTDB lineage: Bacteria > Bacillota > Clostridia > Oscillospirales > CAG-272 > RGIG3925. Next base: position 1,844 of record JAZTZC010000420.1, read on the forward strand.
ACGTTTCCCGACATTTGAGTATGAACGGTACAACGCCGTTTTTGTCCTTGTTTGCCGAGGCACAGTCCAAAAGCGAGATTGTCGCACTGTTCATGGCGGTATTGTCGCTCATCAAGGACGGATATGTTCTGCTGGAAAAGCGGCTTGCGGCGGCATCGGAGGAAGAGGATGCTCTTTGGGACAGCGTCGAGGATTACCGCTATGAGTTTTACTGTACGCTCAATCCCGAGCAGGCAGTTCCCGAAGATTATGCCGGACTGTTTGATGAAACCGGCGGCGGGAATCCATCTTCGGACGAAACAACAGACAGTCATAAAGGAGACACCGAGTAAATGAACGAAACGCAGACCATGGATGTGACCGAATCCGTTCCTGTCGGGGAAGCACCTGAGGGACTGGATGCGGCAGGCATCAGAGAGGCCTTTGAAGCCATCCTGTTTGCCGCAGGTCATCCGATGACCTTTACCAAAATTGCACAGGCGCTTGGCATTTCCGAGGAGGAAGCGTCTGCCTGTGCCGACGAGCTTGCCGTTTCCTATGAGGGACGCGGGATTCAGCTGATCCGTGTCGGAGATGGCTGTCAGCTTGTTACACGCGAAAAATATCTTCCTTATATCCGTACTGCACTCGGCGTCAGACGCGGCGGTAATCTGTCCCGCGCGTCGCTGGAGACGCTGGCGATCATTGCATACAATCAGCCCGTCACCCGTTCGTATATCGACGAGGTGCGCGGTGTTGATACGGGGTATGTCGTCTCTTCTCTTGTTGAGAAAGGACTGATCGAATCCAAGGGACGTCTCGATGTTCCCGGTCGTCCGACGCTGTACGGTACCACAACCGATTTTCTGCGGGTGTTCGGTCTTGAGCATATCGGACAACTGCCGCCGGCGGAACAGTTCCTTTCCCGCGGTGACGGCGGAACGGGATCTGACAATCCCGATGCCGTTGCAAGACTGCACGCAGAAGAAGAGTAAGCCAAATCCATTTGACAGGAGGGGAGCACATTGAAGCTGATCAGTATCATTTTGTTATGTCTGCTTGCATTTCTTGTGCTTCTGTTTGTTGTTCCCATCCGAATCATCTGCAAGATACAAACGGCAGGGAAGGTGGACCTTGCACTTGCGGTGCAGGTGCTCTTTCTCCGCATCCCGATCCTGCCGCAAAAGAAACGCCTGCCCAATCTTCGGAAATTCCGCCGCGGCGCATTGGAGCGTCTGTACGAAAAGAAGCGGAAAAAAGCCGAAGCCGCAGCACGTGCAAAAGAAAAGAAAGCGGCAAAAAAAGCGCTGAAACAGCAGAAAAAGGCGGCAAAGGCAAAGTCCCGCGAAGAAAAGACAGGGTATACCCCGAAGAAGCGCGGAGTAAAGCACATCATCAAGCTGGTTTTGGCACTGGCAAAGGTTTTGCTCGAAAAGTTCGGTCATTACCTGCGTGTGGATATCGCATATCTGGAAATTACCGCCGCATCCAAGGATCCTGCCAACACAGCGATTCTGTACGGTTGGATCTGGGCGGCAATGGAAAACTTCTGGAACCTTTTATCCGAAACGCGGATGTTTCATCGCAATAAAAAGAACCGTATTTCCATTTGTGCGGATTTTCTGGCCGAGAAGCCGTCTGTTCGCGGTAAGATCACCTTTTCCATCGCGCTTTGGCAGGTGATGGCATTGTTGATCGCAGGCGGCGGCGCGGCACTGTCCGTACAAAACGAAGCGCGGAAGCATGAATCGGCAGAGGAACGGCAGGCACGCAGACAAAAAGAAGCCGCGGCACGAGCTGATGTGATTCGTGAATTGAAAAATAAGTAAGATTATACATTGATAAATGAACCGAAAACAGAAAGTGAGGATTTTATCATGGCAGAAACCAAAGTAACCGGCATCATTGCGGGTGCACTTGAGGACATTCGTACCGTCGTAGATGCAAATACCATCATCGGTACACCGATCGAAACCAATTCCGGCACCACCATTATCCCCGTTTCCAAGGTCTCCATGGGTGTCGCATCGGGCGGTGTTGACTATGAAAGCAAGAAAACCGCAGGAAACAACAATTTCGGCGGCGGCGGCGGATCGGGTGTTTCCGTTGTTCCTGTCGCATTCCTTGTCGTTCATGCAGACGGCTCTGTCGAGATGATGAATGTATCCAATCCGACCTCCAAGCCGGCAGATGTCGGTTATAATGTATCGTCGCTTCTGGAGCGCGCTCCCGAAATCATCGAAAAGATCAAGGCGATGATCCCCAAAAAGAAAGCAAAGAAAGACGCGGAATCCGAATCCGCAGAAACGTCCGCTGCGCAGACGGAAACAACCGATGAGGGCGATGCGGAGCAGGACGAGCACGAATTTCTCGATACCTCTCTGTAAATAACCGATTGCAGATGGCATCGACGGCATATCCTTTGCATATCATGAAGCAAACATGAGAAAGAAAAGGATGATGCTGTATGAAACTATGCCGTTCTCTGATCGCGTTCGGACTGTTGACGGTGATACTTTGGCTGCCGGTTTTGGCATCGGGAGATGATGCTTCTTTGACGGAACTGTCGGATACGGCGATTGCTGTCTCGGCAGAACTGTTGCCGCAGCCATCGGCGATCTCAGCACAGGCTGCCATATTGACCGACGATACGGGACAGGTTCTCTGGAGCCGCAATGCAGATGTCCGCATGCCGATGGCGAGTACCACCAAGATCATGACAGCATTGACGGTACTTGCGGGCGGCGGTGATCTTGACTGTGCTGTCACTGTTCCCGGGGAAGCAGTCGGTGTGGAGGGTTCGTCGGTGTATCTCTATGAAGGGGAAACACTGACACTCGGACAGCTGTTGGATGCTGTGCTGATCGAAAGCGCCAACGATGCCGCGACCGCACTTGCAATCGCTGTCGCCGGTTCTGTCGATGCCTTTGCCGGACAGATGAATGAACTTGCCGATACAATGGGACTTGTCGACACGCACTTTGTCAATCCGCACGGACTGGACGATGAGGAGCACTATACCACAGCACGTGAGCTTGCGCAGATTGCAAGGACGGCAATGACGTATGATGCCTTTGCCAAAACGGTTTCTACCTATAAAAAGGAGATTCCGCTGAAGGGAAAAGAAGGTGTCCGACTGCTGATCAACCACAACAAACTGCTCAAGATGCTGGATGGATGCATCGGCATCAAGACAGGCTTTACAAAGCGTTCGGGACGGTGTCTTGTTTCTGCCTGTACGCGCGACGGTGTGACTTTGTACTGCGTGACGCTGTCGGCTCCCGATGACTGGAATGATCATCGGACACTTTACGACTGGGGCTTTTCTCAGGTAGAACAGGTGACGCTGACCGAGGAGGGTGAGCAGTATGCTGTTCTGCCGGTGGTTGGAGG
>JAZTZC010000421.1:0-2689 GCA_045637265.1 Eubacteriales bacterium
GTATGACCGTTCATCAGAATATCACCGTCGCGCAGCTGGGGGGGATTATTCTCACCGAAATTGTGTCCGTGCGTGATATAAACGCGGCGACCTCCGAGATACAGAATCGCGTAGTCGGGGGGAATGGGGAAACCAAGCACCATCTGGTCGACCTCTGTATCGCAGTTGCCGCGGACGCAGAGCAGATTGTCACAGACACCGTTGAGCATCGTGATGACTTCTTTGGGCGCATAGCCTTCGGGAAGGTCGTTGCGCGGACCGTGGTAAAGTAGGTCACCGAGCAGGACGAGCGTTTCGGCACCCTCTCTTGCGAAGGCGTCAAGCATTTGTCGGCAGTAGTGGGCGGAGCCGTGGATGTCGGATGCAAACATGAGTTTCATATGGAGTTCTCCTGTCTATTGAAAAGTATTTGATTACGAAATTAAGATTCTGTCTGTCGGGTGGGCGGCGGATTCTTCGTGAATTTACGGATGACCCAAAGATACATCGGAATCAGGAAGAGATCGGCGGCGACCCAGGCCATCGGATTGGCGAGTGCCGCTGCGGTGAAGCCGACTGTACGGACAAAGCCGAGCGCGACGATCGCACGTGCGGCAAGCTCAAACAGGCCTGCCGCCATGGCGGGAACACTGTAGCCCATGCCTTGAATGGCGTTGCGGAAGACAAAAATCAGAGACAGCGGCGCGTAGAAGATACCGCAGATGCGCAGATAGTAGGTGATATTGTCAAGGATTGCGATTTCATCGGATTTGATGTAGAGAAGCGCGATATAGCGTCCGCCGAAGGTGACCATCAGACAGCAGAGCAGACTTAACAAAAGAGAAACCGCGATACAGCGCCGCATACCGATACGGATACGGTCGATTCTTCCTGCACCGAGATTCTGACCGCAATAGGTCGCCATCGTCAGTCCCAGTGTTTCCATCGGCGCAAAAACGATGTTTTGAATCTTGGACGATGCGGAAATCGATGCAATGATATCGGAGCCGAGTGTGTTGACCGCGCTTTGCAGGATAACTGCACCGATGGCGGTGATGGAGAATTGAAATCCCATCGGAAGCGAAATGGTAAGCAGTCGTACCATGATGGCGGCATCCGGCTTCCATTCAACACCGTGCGGATGAAGCATCGGGAATCTCTTTGCAATCCAGAGAAAACAAAGAACCCCGGAGATGCACTGCGAAATGACGGTTGCGATTGCTGCCCCCTCAACACCTGTTCCAAGACAAATGATAAAAACAAGGTCAAGGATAACATTGATCACACAGGAAATGATCAGAAAATAAAGCGGAGAACGGGAGTCGCCCACCGCGCGCATCAGACCAGCCTGGACATTGTAAAACATACAGGCGGGAATACCCGCAAATATGATATAGATATAGAGAAAGGAATCCCTGAAAATGTTTTCGGGTGTATCCATGAGCGTCAGCATACCGCGTGTCGTCATCATCATGAGTGCTGTCACGATGGCGGAAATGCCGATTCCGAGCCACAGAATATTGGCGACACAGCGGCGCATACCCTCGGCATCACCCGCGCCGAATGTCTGCGATACGGGAATACAGAAACCTGTGGAACAGCCGAGGATGAAACCGATAATGAGGAACGAAAGGGAGCCCGTCGCTCCGACTGCGGCAAAGGCTTCGGTACCGATGAACTGACCGACGATGATGCCGTCTGCCATGTTATAGAGCTGTTGGAACAGATTGCCGAGGAAGATCGGGAGTGCAAAGCGCAAGATCAGCTTCAGAGGATCTCCGCGGGTCATATCTTTGGTAAGTGCGGCTGATGCCATTTTATCAATACCTGTCTTTCCTTATAGGTTCTTTTAGTATATCGCAAAATCCGACCGATGTCAATGGAACGCTGAAAATTTGTGTAAAAAACAGTATAAAACCTTGGTAAACTGCAATGTTAAAAAATAGTTTACAGTTCATACCTTTACATACATGCGTAAACATGCTATAATATATAGGTAATTTTTAATTTAGGAGGCGGGTTTTCTTTTGCTCAAGTCGCTGATGTTCAAATTGCAGGAAGCACTGGTTTCCGTTCTTCCCGTTGCCTGTATTGTATTCCTGCTGTATCTTTCGCCGTTTACAACCTTGTCCGATCAGGAGCTGGCTGTTTTTTTTGCAACAACACTGCTTCTGATTCTCGGTATCGGACTGTTCAATCTCGGTGCTGACCTTGCCATGACTCCGATGGGAGAGCAGGTCGGTGTGGGCTTGACCAAATCACGGAAAACCGTTCTGCTTCTGGCTGTCAGTTTTTTGCTTGGCGTTCTGATCACGGTTTCCGAGCCTGATTTAACGGTGCTTGGTGAGCAGCTGAAGGAATTGATTGACAAAAACCTTCTGATCTGGACGGTCGGTATCGGTGTCGGTCTGTTTCTGACGCTGTCTGTTATGAAGATCATCTTTCAAAAAAGCCTGTCCTCGCTTTTGATGTATTTTTACATGATTCTCTTTGCAGCCGCATCGCTTGTCATTATGAACGGCGGCGGAGATTTTCTGTCTGTTGCGTTCGACTCCGGCGGTGTTACCACGGGTCCTGTTACCGTTCCGTTTCTGATGGCGCTCGGTGTCGGTATTGCATCGACAATCGGCGGCAAAAACGCATCGTAAAACAGCTTCGGTATGGTTGCAATGTGTTCGGTCGGTCCGATTCTGGCGGTGCTTCTGCTGGG
>JAZTZC010000422.1:0-1606 GCA_045637265.1 Eubacteriales bacterium
GGTACCCTTATCGCCGGAGCCGGAGGTCAGGTCGGACAGAGAACCGATGAGGTCGGTCAGCTGTCTCGGAGTAGTACCCTGTGATGCCATATTGCCGACGAGGTTGTCCTGCTTTTCGCGGATGGACTTGGAGATTGCTTCCTTGAGTGCTTCGCCGGACAGATCCTTATAATGGTTGTCAGCAAGGTACTTGAGCTTCAGTTCGTTGGGTGTACCGATCAGACCGCCGGTGAATGCGGGAGACACGACCGGGTCAGCAAGTTCCCAGATCTTGCCCTGCGGATCCTTGAATGCACCGTCGCCGTAAACCATGACTTCAACATGCTTGCCGCACGCTGCCATGATCTTGTCCTGAACATCGAGAACAAACTGCTTGCATTCGCGCGGGAACAGCTTGATCTTTTCTTCGGTAGACTTGTTGGAGCCGAGCAGACCGTACTTTTCATTGCAGCCGGATCCGTTGATGGGTGCGTTCATGATGTCATCCAGACCGCAGACGACCTTGGCACCGCCGTCACGGAGGATACGCTTGGTACGCTTTCTGGTGTGGATATCACAGGTCAGAACGCAATCGGTATAGTTGAGAATGGTCTTTGCCTGGTTTGCGAAAATGATTTCGACTTCACAGCCTTCTTCACGGATCAGATCGCCGTAATAAGCGACATAATCGACACCGGTGAATTCGTGCTTGTTTTCGCCGAACAGTTCTCTGTACTTTTCAAGGGAGAGAACATCGGAGTAGGGGTTGATGCCTGCGTCATCGATCTGATCATAGGTGAGCAGTGCATTGCCGACCTCGTCAGACGGATAGGAGAGCATCAGGACGATTTTCTTTGCACCGCGTGCGATACCGCGCAGGCAAATCGCAAAACGGTTACGGGAGAGGATGGGGAACATAACACCGATCGTACCGCCGCCGAGCTTTGCTTTGACATCGGCTGCAATGTCATCGACGGAGCAGTAATTGCCCTGTGATCTTGCTACGATCGATTCGGTAACGGAAATAACATCACGGTCACGGAGTGCGAAGCCTTCGCTTTCCGCTGCGGCAAGGACGCTGTCTGCAACAATGGCTGCGAGATCGTCACCTTCACGGATGATCGGGCAGCGGATACCGCGGGATACGGTACCGACTAATCTTTCTTTCTGATCCATAATAGTGTAATCCTTTCGTTTGATGGTTTTCCGGGAATCATTCAGTAAAAATCTCGGGAAAGTATCTTTGGGACGTTCCCCAAAAATACAATATATTATATCATATCTTCAATTGGATTGCAATATGCAACGCAAAAAAAATTGAAAAAATTGGCAAAAAAATTGTAAACCTGTACACAGATGTATGATGATGTGTTATAATGATAACCAATCATGGGAACAAAGGAGTATGAATATGAAATCCATAAATTCCGGAATGGGAAAAATCGCCGGTATCGGTGCTGTGTGGGCGGTCATATGTGAGGCGCTGATCGACGATTCGGATGCGCTGGCTGCCGGCAGACGTCGGTACCTTTGCGCTGCGTGGGCGGAGGGTATCATACTGTCTGTTGTGACGGGTATTTACTTTACCGGTCTTCTTCTGGCTGCAGGGGCTGACGATATGTTTATC
>JAZTZC010000423.1:0-1851 GCA_045637265.1 Eubacteriales bacterium
AGGAGCATGAAAAAGCATACTTCCTGCGTGCGGCTGCGAATGAATGCACCAATGTACGCAAGTCCTTCTGGCGGCAGAATCGGTGTGATACGGATTCGGTGCCCGATGCACTGCTTTCCGTCAGCGAGGAGGAGGCTTTTGAAGACAGCGCAGTGCTGGATGGCGCACGGTCGCTGCTCGATCAGCTTCCGATGCGCTACCGCGAGGTACTGTATCTGTACTACTGCGAAGAATTGCCGACAAAGACGATCGCACGGCTGCTGTCCCGCAGGGAAAGTACTGTACGTACGCAGCTGCAGACGGGACGGGGGCTGCTTCGTCAGTCACTCGAGAGAGGAGAATCGAAATGAAAAACGAACATGAAATGATCCGCGGACTGTTTGACGCCTGTCTGCCGGATAACGAACAGATCACACGCATGGAACAGAAGATATGCTGTGCACATGAAGAACAGAAAAAGACGGGATCTCTTGGCAAACTGCGTCTTTTGCCGATTCTCGCGGCAGCACTTGTCATGACCGTCGGCATTTCCGCGATTGCATCGGCACCTGCTGTCAAGCGGTACTTCTTCCCCGGTGTCGGTGTGGTAGAAGTCGATGGTGCGGTGGATGTACCGCCGCTGTATATGCTTGCAGATCAGGATTGCGATGTCGGAGCTGATTTCAGTTGTCTGTACGGATATTGGCATGACAATACTGCCGAGGTATGGATCACTTCACAGACACGGTATGAAGAGATACAGGCAGATGCGCTGTTCGGTGATACGGATGGAGCGGTGGAGCTGATGTACGTTTCCAATATGGATGGAGATGTCACAAAGCTGCAGAGTACCTACCGTATTATCTATTCTGACGTTCCATGGGAGGATGCTGCGCAAGGACTTCCTCTGGGGGAATATTCCGTTCCGTTTACCCGCATGGCGGCGGAATACCGCACTTATTCCATTGAGGATAAGGGCCTTCGTCTGGAATTGATTCCGCTGACGGATGATCTGACGACCTTTGCGGCGGAAATTTCCTATCTTGACGGACGGGGTGATATTTATCTGAACCAACGGTCGCACTACCTTTATCAGAATCCGTATGACGCGATGGCACTCGTTGATGCGGCAGGGAATACGTATCCGTTAAAGAAGATGGAAGACATCAATATCTTTTCTGTCCGCGAAACGCCGCATGCCGAAATCGTCGGATTCCGCGCAGATTACCTTACCTTTGTCCGTGATTTTTCTGCGGAAGGAGAATCGGTTACGGTTGCGCTCCCGCTGCCTGCTGACGGTGAGGCGATGGATGTCGGAGTGGAATTTGTGTTCCCCGACGGTGTGACTCGCGGAAGGGTCCGTTCTGTCGGTTACAATACGGCACTGACAGAAGATCTGCAGATCGATCGCACACAGGATTTCGGCGGCGGGTATTATGCCGTTGTCACCGATGCCGTGGAGCAGAATGGCGTGCAGTATTGGACGGAGCTGTTCTATACAGATGCGTATTACGCATATCTTGAGGAATACCTCGTCGAGGAGATCCGTTCTCCGTATGACCGTGATGACGATAACAACCCGATGCGTCCGATGTATATGATCAGTCTGATGGGGCTGGAGAATGCGTTTCAGCATGTGGAGCATTATATCCCGGATGGGAAGGATACGGTGACGATGAAGGCGGATCATTACTCTGCCATTGCATACGGAAACTGGGATATCGATTTCACAGACATGGAAATCGGCGATGCCGGATAAATAAACGAAGACTGCCGATCGGATGGATGCCGACGGGCAGTCTTCTCTTTGTTTGATTCGGGGTCAGAACAGCAAATAATACATCAGACAGGTATTTACTCGTCCACGCTGTT
>JAZTZC010000424.1:0-4919 GCA_045637265.1 Eubacteriales bacterium
CCTGAAGTACACCGCGCTGATGCCTAAACTCATGCGGCCTATACAAATGAAACGTGTACACAACATTCGGATCGTCCAATATCTCAAGATCGCACAGTTTATCAACGCTCTTCCATTGAGCGGAGCCGACCATGATGAGACGGGTCGGATTCAGCGCGCGGATGGCTGCGATGGTTTCTTTATACAAGGTAATCCATTTGTCGGATTTGGAGTCGGTGATTTCGTTCATCAGTTCAAACAGGATCTCATTGCCAAAGTTGTGATAACGTTCCTCAAACCTTACCCAAAGTTTGATAAAGCGTTCGCGATATTCAGGCGTATCAAGCAGAGGCTTGTCCATACCGCAATCGCAGTAGCAGCCAAAGGCGTGATGCAGATTCAGAATGACATTAAGATTATATTTCTTTGCCCAGACAAGGAAATTGTCAATGTGTTCCCACACCTCCTCACGGTAGAAATACGGTTCTTCAAACTTTTCCAATGCCAGTTGGTCAAACGCCAGACGGATGTGATCAACACCAAAGGATGCAATATTTGCAACGTCCCATTCTGTAATATAAGTTGCAAAGTGTTCTATGTCGCCGATAGTGACATCCATCTGCTTATCTTTGGGAATCTGTGCCATGCGTTTGTAGTTGGTCAGCCAGCCGCCGATACCGATGCCGCGCATATAACCGTTCAATTTTTTCATTGTCAGAATCTCCTTTCGGGTTATCCGTTATGTTCTTCTGCTGCTTTTGCAATGTCATCAATGAATGTTTCAATTTCGTTCATATATTTCGCCATGGTAGATGCGATTTTGCCGGAGGACTTATCGTTCCACATATCCTTCAGAACGGTATCAGCAAGCAATGCATCATACATGATATTTGTACCAAAATCAAAATAAATAGAATTATAGATCAGATCAAGCATTGCTTCAGACTCATTATCCCGTGCGGTCTTGGTTTTCAGTGCGACTTCTTTGTAAACCGGAACAACATCGCGCCATGTCACATAACTCATAGCATCCAGCAGAATTCCGAGATTTTCCGCATTTTCCATATCAAAAGTTTTGGGTAATGTCCATACAGCACCGCCCCATGCAGCTGCATAATACTGCTCCTGATTTGCATCGTACTTCGGCATCGGCAGAATACCGATATCATCATTCATATCGCGCAGTTTGTAGATGTCGTGCGGAACACCTTGTGTAAACAGTGCATGACCGTTTTTGAAGAAATCCGCCGGCAGGAAGCCGTGAACCGTGGTATCTTCGTTATAATAATAGCCTTCCTGTGACAACGGGTCCATCAGCTTGGTCAGCAGATCAATGCCGCGCTCATTCTGATGCAGTGTGAATATGGGATTGCCGTTCTTGTCCGTTTCTGTGAAATTCATGCCGGAGCCTGCGAGGAATGAAGCGATATAGCCCTTAAAACCGCGTCCCATATTCAAGCCATACAGATCTTCCTGATCCATATTACCATCACCGTTCAGGTCGTACGAAACAGATTTTGCGGTTTCCAGATACCGATCCACGGTCCACTCGTTGTTCTCTACAAGGTTGTACAGATTGACGTCAGGATCACCGTACTTTGTCCATACAGTTTTATTGAAAACCATACATACAGCACGGGAAACTGCGGAAAGTGACATATTGCCCGCCAGAGCTGCCTGGATTCCGCCGATTTCATAAACCGATGTTGCATTCGGATTCCACCAGGGCTGATCAAGCTGCAAGTGCGGAATTTCATGCCAGTCGATGGACATCGGTAGATATGACGCGACAGACTCGCTTTCTGTTCTGACGATAATATCGTAAGTATCGTCTCCGGACATAATCAGATTTTCCGCATACCATCCGGTGTTTTCTACTTCTTCCACAACGATTTTGCAATTATAAGTTTCTTCAAGAAATGTATTGCGGCGATAGAGTGCATCATTGAGAATATCACCATTTTCTTCATCGACAACAATGCGGGTGTTCGCCCATGTCAGCCATGTCTCGTCAAAATTATAAATCGACATCTCCCATCCGTTCATATCAACTTCCGGGAAAACATATTCTGCCTCGGTCTCGGCTGCCGTAACTTCATTGGTTACAGGGTCTGTGCCGGACGTTGGTGTCTGCACTTCCTGATCCCCGCAGGAAAACATGGAAAGCATGACAGAACCTAAAATGACTGCTGTGAAAAACTGTTTGCGTTTCATAATAATGCACATCCTTTTATGTATTTTTTATTTATAGATTCCAATAATAATGACCGAAATGATCCCCAATATTATGCCCGACAGTGCAGAGGGAGACAGTCGCTCCCGGAATACCACACGTCCGACCAATGCAGACAGCACAACAACGCCGCCGTTGGTGATCGGAAAAACCAGAGCTGCGGGGAGCGCGCCGGACAGAATCAGGTTCACATGGTTGGCAATGCCGATACAGATACCGCAGACGATTGCCGTGAACAGGATTCGGTGTGGCTTGCATTCTGTCCCTGATACGTTCTTATTATGATGCGGAAACACGGCAATCAAGCCGGAAATGAGTGCGGAAACCCCAAAAGCGGTACATAAAAAGGTTCCCAGCGCATCTTTTTCTGCGGATGTCTGATGCAGCTTCTGCAAAATTCCGAGCATCCCCGAACAGCACATGGCACCAAATGCGTACAGTACTCCTTTTGGGTTCCGAAAACAGCTTTGTGACTTTCCGTTATCGCCGGTTGTCTTTTTTGCGCACAGCAGAAACGACACCAAAAGCAGCAGACAACCGATGATAACCGGGACGGACAGCACCTCTGACCAGATCACGGTTCCCGCCGCAGTCGGCAGCAAAAATCCGCAGGAATAGATAAATGTCACCACAGAAACATTGCCATACGAAAAAGCACGCATATACAAATACTGTGCTGCCGTGGTGCAGATACCGAACAGGATTCCAAGCAGCAGACTGTATGTCTTGTCATACTGAATCCAACCGTTCAGAAAAAGAATGACAAGTGCCGCCGCAACGGAAATCAAGGTGTTCACCAATCCGAAGCCCCGCGGGGAGGTAGTACACGGATTCAATATCTTTGAAAATGTAGATTTTGCACTGCCTGCTATCACGGACAGCACAATATACAGGTAATGCATTCAGATTCTCTCTTTTCTTATTTCGGTTGACTGTAACTATATTATACATGAGGATTTCAAAAAAAGATATACACCATTCTGACAAAAACATGGACAAATTCGACTTTTTGTGATATAATGACATTGGAATCCCGTTTGGATTGAGGTGATTTTGATGGAATTTATCGAAAAGCTATATCATGAAAACAATGAGGATGTATCCGGGCAGATCGGAGATCTCCGCCTTTACTGCTGTGGTCGGCGTCTGCAGGCGCCCAATCACCGTTTCGGTCCGTCTGGTCGTGCGCATTACTGGTTGATTTTTCTCAAAGAAGGCAGCGGATATTATGAAACCGAAGGGGTTCAGTACCGGCTGGAAAAGGGCAGCTTGTTCATTGCCTATCCGAACCGACGCATCCGATATTATGCTGATACGGACAGTGTTTGGAGTATTTACTGGGTCAGTATCGGTGAGCCGTATTTTGAAACCTATCTGAACAATATGGGTATCACGGAATCCGATCCCGTTTTGCCGATTCGCTCTCCGCTGGAGTTAGAACGAACCTTTGAAGCACTCCTGGACGCCATTCCGGACGAAACGCTCGCATCTCGCTTCCATTGTGTTTCTCTGCTTTATAAATTACTGTCGCAAATTGTTCCGGCAGATAAATCTGCTGTTTACAAACGAGATTATGTTGAGGAAGCGATATTTTTTATGACCAGCCACAGCAGTGAACATATCACCGGTGTCGATATTGCAAATACCGTTGGTCTTGATATTTCCTATTTCTCCCGCGTGTTCAAAAGAAGAACCGGGATGCGTCCCATTGCATGGCTGAATCGGTACCGACTTGACCGCGCATCGGTATTACTGACTGAAACCGATATGAAAATCAATGAGATCGCACTTTCGGTTGGATTTGAAGATCCGTTATATTTTTCAAGGAAGTACACGGAATATTATGGGATTTCACCGTCTGGGTGGAGAAAAAGAAAGAATAAATAATGAAATTATTACAGGGTGTCGTATTATGCAAATACAGCACCCTGTTTGGTTATGAAAGGAAGGTATAAATGGATAATCGAGTTGGAATTATCATTCGCGTCACACCTGAAGACAAACAGGCAATCGCGGAACGCATGAAAACCGCGGGAATCACGAATATGAACGTCTATATTCAGACAATGGCGCTGTACGGTAGTATTTACAATCTGCGTGAGATCGGAGAAGTCACACGTCTTCTGCGGTATGCAGGTAAAAACATCAATCAGCTTGCCGTGAGTTAGAAACAAGATAAGAGAATCCGAAGAAAATTATCAGATCAGCTTGGAATCACACCAAGCATATCAAAATCATCCAACACAAAGAGAAATCCGAACCCATCGCCAACCGGCACAAGGTTCGGATTTCTACTGTTTGGTACGGGTAACAGGGGTCGATGACCTGCCGGAACAACACGACTGCGTCCTGTTGTTCCTAAAGAACGCTGGCGCGTTCTTTCATGTGTATGTCTTGTCCTATTATCTGTATCAAAAAGAAAAACAGCCCTGTGGGCTGTTTCCTTTTTGGTACCGGTAACAGGGGTCGAACCTGCACGGTCACCCACCGGCTCCTAAATCCGGCGCGTCTGCCAATTCCCCCATACCCGCATGGTATAACAACAATAGTATACCACAAAGCGGGAAAAATGTCAATCATTATTTACATGGAATCCGGCGGAAATCGCATGGAATCGGGAGAAGTCTGACCCTCGCAGACGCAGACGGCTTCGCCGGTCATGAGGACGGTTCCGTTTTGGCGAACGGTGATGGTCAACTCACCGCCA
>JAZTZC010000425.1:0-2356 GCA_045637265.1 Eubacteriales bacterium
AGGTGTCAAATTCTCATGGGGAATTTGACGGATGAGTCGTTCTTTTTGTTGCTGTTACAAGTAAAAAAAGTATATATTGTATGATAATGTGTTTTTCGGATTTGTCAATGGTATTCACAGATGCTGACGACTCATCCGTCACGCCTGCGGCGCGCCACCTTCCCTCACCAGGGAAGGCTAAGACGCGAGTGCTTTCGTCACCGTATCCGTCAAATCAAAAACAACATAACACAAAAATGACTAATCAAACAAAACAATTCCTCTTTGACAAAAACACCCGGATCATCGAAGCGGTCAAAGCACGTGCGGCAGAAGTCTGCCCGGAAACCCTTGACATGATCGCTGTGACAGGTTCGTTTGCGTCGGGTGATTTTCATGAGAAGTCCGATCTTGATCTGTTGATCGTCATTTCCGACGATGCGGGATATCAACTGTCGCACTGCTTTATTCTCGATGATGTCGGATACGATCTTTACTGTCACACATGGGAGCGGCTGGAGCATGCGGCGGAGTATGATTCGCCTTATGTATCAAAACTGCTCGATGCGCAGATTGTGTATACGCGCAATGATGGGGTAACCGAGCGCTTTTCCGAGATTGCCGCACGTCTGCAAGCCCGACTGGACGCACCGTTGTCAGCGCAGGACTGTGAACGGGCGATGGCAGAGGTTGCGCTTGCAAAGCAGTCGTACTTTGATCTTGCTTCATCGGACGGGGCAGGGTACTATTTTCCGCTGATCGGTGTGATCTATCATCTTGAATGTGCCGTGTATCTTCTCAATCATGCACTTGTCCGTCACGGGGTGCGCGGCATTCCGTCGGAGCTTGGGGTCATGACCGATCTGCCGGACGATTTTCTTGCACTGCATGGGCAGGCGTTTGGTGATCTTGACTTTGCGCAGGCACGGACGACTGCCATGACCATGATCCGCAATACCGAGCGGTGGGTTTGTGCGCGTCGGGCGGCGGTTTGTCAAAAGCAAACGCCGTGTGATGACAACCTTCGCGGCACATACGAGGAGCTGATCTCCAATTATTACAACAAGCTCATTTATGGCGCGGACAACGGTGACCGATACTTATCGCGCATGACGCTTGGTTCGGCGCAGCTGTTTTTTGATGAGGTCGGTGATGCGGTCGCACTTACCCGAAAAATCGGCTTTTGCGATGACGCATATCGGGACGGTGCATCAGCAGTGAACGCGTTTTCCGAGGCAATGCACGTTTATGCGTGTGAATATGCATCCGTCGGTCTGCCGGTTTGCAATTATACGGACATCAATGCGTTTGAGGATGCGTATAAACACGGAAAATAAGGGATTTTCGTCTCATTTTTTTGAAAAACCCCTTGACAAATTGCGTGATTTCGTTTATAATAATACCATCGTTTTGTAAAACGACTTGTAAATGCGTTGATGATATTAAGTGAGGATAAGCTTGCCTTTCAGAGAGCCGTCGGTTGGTGTGAGACGGCAGACGCTGTTTTCGCTGTCTCGTATCGGAGCAGAATTCCGGAACGCGCCGCGCGGTGCCTGTATGGAATTCCGGGTGATCCCGTTACAGATCCGGGGTTTGTTAGAACTCCATGAGGCGGCCGTGCTCACATACCGTGAACACAGCAATACGGGTGGTACCGTGGTCAATCAATCGTTGATCATCCCGCAAAGATTTTTCAAGAGTCTTTGCGGGTTCTTTTTGTTTCCAAGGTACCGCGCAAAGAGACATTTTATGAAGGTGCCGAAAGCATGCACCGAAAATCATACAAGCAGAAAGGAACTGCCAACATGAGAACCATCATTACATCCGACATCACCCTGCGTATTGCAGCAGAGGAAAAGCGCGAAACGCTGTCCTTCCGTGAAAAACTGCAGATCGTCAAGTCTATGGACGCATCGGGCATTGACCGTATCGAACTTCCCGCACCCGACGGAACAAAGGCGGACGCGGTTGTCATCCGTACCGCTGCCGAAACGGCACAGAACTGCGCGATTGCCATCGATGCAGGTCAGACGGACGCGGAGATTGCCGCTGCATGGGATATCATCAAAAACGCCAAAAAGCCCGTTCTGCAGATCGTCGTTGCCGGCTCGACCGTCCAGATGGAATATCTGTATCACGTCAAGGCTCCGCAGATGCTGGAAAAGATCACCGCACTTGTCACGACCGCAAAGTCGTTCTGCCCGGATGTTGAACTTGTCATCCGCGATGCAACCCGCGCCGAGGATGGTTTTGCCGCAAAGTGCGCTGTGACGGCTCAGCAAGCAGGTGCGGCTGCTGTCACGCTGTGTGACGATTCCGGCGTATTCTTCCCCGAGGACTATGCGGCACTGATCGCATCGGTCAAGGAAGGCTGTGC
>JAZTZC010000426.1:0-2467 GCA_045637265.1 Eubacteriales bacterium
GATTTCCAGACCGACGGACTGCAGAGCGCGAATTGCGGATTCACGTCCCGAACCCGGACCCTTGACATAAACTTCAACAGTCTTCATGCCCTGATCCACAGCGATCTTTGCTGCGGTTTCAGCTGCCATCTGAGCAGCGTAGGGGGTAGACTTTCTGGAGCCCTTGTAACCAAGTTCACCGGCAGATGCCCAGGAAACTGCGTTACCGTTCATGTCGGTAATGGTAATGATCGTGTTGTTGAAGGTGGAACGGATATGAGCAGCGCCTTTTTCCACGTTCTTACGCTCGCGGCGCTTCTTGGTTGCCTTCTTGGCAGTAGCCTTTGCCATTGCTTTTGTCACTCCTATCTTAATTACTTCTTCTTGTTAGCGATCGTCTTCGCAGGACCCTTTCTGGTTCTTGCGTTGGTCTTGGTTCTCTGTCCTCTGACAGGGAGACCCTTTCTGTGACGGATACCGCGATAGCAGCCGATTTCGACCATTCTCTTGATATCCATGGAGACTTCACGGCGAAGGTCACCTTCTACGGTGTAATTCTCTTCGATTTCGTCTCTCAGCTTTGCTACTTCTTCGTCAGTCAGATCTTTTGCACGGGTATCAGGGTTGATACCGGTGGATTCGAGAATCTGGTTGGCGGTCTTTCTGCCGATACCGTAAATATAGGTCAGAGCAATTTCAATGCGCTTCGCATTCGGAATATCTACACCAGCGATACGTGCCATTCTTGTATTTCACCTCTCTGATTCATTCGCAAGACAGTGCGGGATTAGCCCTGCTTCTGCTTGTGCTTCGGGTTTTCGCAAATCACCATGATTCTACCTTTTCTCTTGATGATTTTGCACTTTTCGCAAATCTTTTTTACGGAAGGTTTTACTTTCATGTAACGTTACCATTCCTTTCTTTATTTATGCATAAAGCTTACTTCGCTCTCCAGGTGATGCGTCCCTTGGAGGTATCATAAACGGAAACCTCAACTGTGACCTTATCACCGAGAAGAATCTTGATATAATTCATTCTGAGTTTACCGGAAATATGTGCCGTAACGATGTGTTCGTTGGGCAGCTTGACCTTAAAGGTCGCATTCGGCAGCAC
Organism: Eubacteriales bacterium; assembly: GCA_045637265.1. Lineage (GTDB taxonomy): Bacteria > Bacillota > Clostridia > Oscillospirales > CAG-272 > RGIG3925. Next base: position 1,093 of record JAZTZC010000426.1, read on the forward strand.
CTCAACTACGGTGCCTTCAAACTCAATAACGTCATCCTTTGGCAGAAGAATCTCTCCTTTCCTAAGTGCTCAACGGACATCGCCATCTTCCGTTTCGCCGCGGAAGGCAGAGAGAACGCGGCGGATGTAGCTGTCATTGCACACCCCATCGGCGATCTTCTCAACACATTCCATACCGGCAAACGAAATCAGCTTCAAATGCTTGAGCTTCTTTTTCTTGGGATTGACACATTTCCGCAGCCGACCGTCTGCAACTGCCACATGCGCATCATCGAGCTCCGCGACAATCACAAACAGTCTGTCGGCATCTCTGCCGGACAGGGACTGCACAATGCGTCCGATCATGGTTCCGGTGACCTTATTCTGTGCCTTCTTGGGTTCTTCGGGCACATCTTCGGCCGCCGTTCCGGAACGAAAACGGGTTTTGCGTATATCTGAAATCATGTCCGCTCTCCGTTTATACCTTGGTCAGCAGTACAACACCGTTGTCTGTGACAGCAAGCGTATGCTCATAATGGGCGGAAAGTTTCCCATCTGCGGTTTTTATCGTCCATCCGTCATCCAGCTGAATGACATCGTACGTTCCCGCATTGATCATGGGTTCTACAGCGATAACCATACCGGTATAGATCCGCTGACCGCGTCCGGCGATTCCGTAGTTGGGAACATCCGGAACTTCATGCAGATCACGACCGATACCGTGTCCCACAAACTTGCGTACCGCTGAGAATCCGAACTGTCTGACGTAACCGTCGACAGCGGCACCGAGATCACCGAGCCGGCTGCCCGGACCGAGAGTCTCAATTCCTTTTTGGAAGGATTCTTTTGTGACGCGGATCAGGGTTGCGGCTTCTTCGGATACATTCCCTACCGGAAACGTATTCGCACTATCGCCGTGATACCCCTTATAATACGCACCGACATCGATCTTTACGATATCACCGTCACGAAGGATTTTCTTCGCACTGGGAATACCGTGAATGACCTCGTCATTGATGCTGATGCAAGCACTTGCGGGAAAGCCGCCGTAGTTCAGGAAAGAAGGGGTTGCGCCACACTTTTTGATATACTCGCGAATTGCGGTATCAATCTCCTTTGTGGTGATGCCCGGTCTAACCATTTCGCCCGCCATTGCCAGCGCTTCACCGGTAATTTTACCGGCGTCACGCATCATGGCGATCTGAGCTGCATTCTTAACCTGAATCATAGATTATCTGCCCAGGAAGGAAGTGATGACTTTCTCGGTCAGAGCCGTGGTATCAGCCAGTTCTTCCTGTCCTTCGACAAGCTGAAGCTTGCCCTTCTTATCGTAATAAGCCTTGAGGGGCTCGGTGGACTCGTGATACGTGTGGAGGCGATCGAGAACGACCTCGGG
>JAZTZC010000427.1:0-1636 GCA_045637265.1 Eubacteriales bacterium
GGCAGAAAGATGAAGAAGAGAGACTTCCGTTCTCTCTGGATCACCCGTATCTCCGCAGCTGCGAAGATCAACGGCATGAACTACTCCACCCTCATGCATGGTCTGAAGAAGGCTGGCATCAACCTGAACAGAAAGATGCTCTCTGAAATCGCAATCGCTGATGCAGAAGCATTTGCAGCAATCTGCGCACAGGCTAAGGCTGCTCTCTAATCCAAGTCAACAATAACCGAAACCAAAGTGTTCCATGAGTGCACTTTGGTTTTGTCGTTATTTTGTCCCATTCAAAAAGCACGGAAATACCGCCAATTTGCCCGCAAAAATGACCGTATACGGAAAGGAGCCGTCAAAAAATGCCCGATCTCACCCCGAAAATCATCACCTCGCGCAGCAATCCCCGCATTGTGGACGCGGCAAAGCTGCAGGAAAAAAAGCACAGAAACAAGACAGAACGCTTCTTTTTTGAAGGTCACAAGCTCTTTTCCGAGGCACGGATGACGCACGCTCCGATCGAATGTGTCATCGCTGAGGAGCATGCATATGAGAAATATGCCGACCTGTTTGCTGATCCCGACTTTGAAATTCTCGTGGTTCCATCGTCCGTTTATGAGAAAATCACAGTAGAACAGGCGCCGCAGGGCATTTACTGCATTGCAAAATCTTTACATAATTTGTATTTTTCTCATACAAATGCAATGAATGGTTCACAATTCGGGGATATAATAAATACAGAATCCCCCAAAAAGCTGCTCATCTGCGACGGTCTGCGTGACCCCGGCAATCTCGGAACAGTCATCCGAACTGCCAACGCGCTCGGCTTTGACCATCTGATTCTGTCCTCCGACTGCGCCGATGTGTACAACCCCAAAACCGTGCGAGCGGCGATGGGAGCGCTGTTCCGTCTTCCGATGGTCATCACAGAGGACATTCCCGCGGCAATTACCGATCTGCGCACACATGGTTATGATGTCCGCGCCGCTGCCCTGACTGATACGGCACAGCCGCTCGGTGCATACACCGTGACGCCGAAGACCGTCTTTGTCATCGGCAATGAGGGACACGGACTGTCGGAGCAGGCCATTGCCGCGTGCTGCGGTTCCGTCATTATCCCCATGGCAGAGGGTGCGGAATCCTTCAACGCCGCCATCGCCGCTTCCATCCTGATGTGGGAGCGCACCAGAATATAAACAACGAAAGGACGGATTTCCCCATGGATGCCAATCTGTACTGGGTCTGGCTTGCCGAAGCGCTCGGTCCTGCCAGCGACTGTTTCCTTGCATTGCTGGAACATTTCAAAACAGCAGAAGCCATATACCGCGCCGGAAAAGAAGAACTCGAAGCCTGCGAAAAATGCAAAACTCCTGTCATTCCGTCCCTGCTTGATAAAAACACGGCACAGGCACAGCGCATCCTTGATCGCTGTGAGACACTCGGAGTCGGAATCCTGTCGTTCTGTGATCCGCTGTACCCCGAACGTCTGCGGCAGATCCACAGACCACCCGTCGTGCTTTACTATCGCGGATTTCTTCCCGATTTCCCCAACCGTCTCGCCATTGCCGTCGTCGGAACACGCGGTATGACCGAGGAAGGCCGCAGAAACGGATACCGTCTTGCTTATGAGCTTGCGGTCACGGGAACC
>JAZTZC010000428.1:0-2561 GCA_045637265.1 Eubacteriales bacterium
CCTGAAAACACGGACACCAGTATACAGGGCACTGTGCACGCATCACGGTGATGTATGAAGCTCTGCCGCAGATGACGTTCCATTCGCGTTCCACCCCGTCGGGATGAGAAGCAGTTCCGGCAACCATATAGATACCGGCACATTTTTGGGCAAAGAGATCGGGTTCTGCCGATACTGCGGCTGCGATGTCGGATGCTTCCCCGACCATCACGAGCGCGGTCTTTTCGGGATTATTGCGCAGAATACGGCAAATCGCATCCGCACCGCGCACACCCTCATGACCAAGATCGGCAAGGCGATCACCGACCGACCGGCATCCGACCGCCGCACCGACCGTCACAGGTACGGTAACACCTGACAGCATCCCCAGCTGTGCACAGGCATTCGCCGCAGGTGCGTAAGGTCCGCCCTGAGAACGTGCGGGATGATCGATGATGACCCCGTCAAGTGAAATATACCCTGCTGCTGCCAATGCATATTGCAGTGCCAGATCAAAATGGTCATCGGGATCGTTGTGCGGATGAAAGCAGTCGGTGGTGTGAATGATGTGTTTCATCCGTTATTGCTCCATTGCCTGATATGCTTCAAAAATCTTCTGGTAGCGCAGCTCCGACTTCTTGATATTGCGTTCGTAGTGCGAAACGAAATTCTTGGAGGAATTCTTCAGACAGTTGATCGTGAACCACTGGACACCTTCCCAGCCTTCATACGCTGAAACGAGCGTCGTATATCTGCCGTCCAGAATCAAGTCAAGCATATCCGCAGATTCGTCATCGCGCGCACCCTTGGTCTTCAGCGTCAGATCGTAGAACGCGGGAACGACGTTCTTGTGCGATTCGGCACACAACGCTTCCATGATGATACCCGTTCTCTCAGGATCGGTGACATTGGACGGAACGGCAAGAACACCGGCATGCAGGTCAACCTGTGTATAGTATTTTTCCTGCGCTTCATCGTACTTGGGGTACGGAATGATACCGAAGTCGGCATCCATGTTGCGCAGTTTCGTAATGGAATTGAACTTTGCGGCGGCAATCAGCGCGTTGCCCTGTTCAAACAGCGTTGTAATCTTGGGATCCTGTTCAAAAACGCCCCAATGGTTGTAAAGTGTGGTTTCGCTCTCATAAATCAGCGTATAGAGACGGTTGACAACGTCGATGGTCTTGTCATTGTTGATCGTGATAATCGGATAACCCGTTTCGTCATATTCCGCAACAGAGAGATCCATCGCGTATGTCCATGTACCGATCGCGCTGTCAGAGTGCGTGACAAAGCCCCATCGGTCAGCCTCGGTCATTTTTCCGTCGCCGTCGATATCGCCGGAAACGCCTTTGATGTATTCACAGAACGCATCGAGCGTCCACTTGCCCGAGCGAACCAGTTCATACGGGCTTTCCAGATCGAAGTCGGACACCATCTGCTTGTTGAAAATCATACCCCAGGTATAGTCCAACTGGGTTGTCAGATAGTCGCCGATCAGCAGATGCAGTTTGCCGTCAATGGTCAGACGCTCTGCGGAATCGGCATTCCACCAAGGCTGAGAAAGATTGATATACGGCACATCATGCCAGTTGTAAAAATAACCGTCGGGCGCACAGAAGCCGCCGTAAGTCGTCTGCGGGATGGCAATGTGATAATCTTCACTGCCTGCAGTCACGGCTTCTTCAACCTTATCGGTCAGCGCATATTCGTCTGCTTCCGTTGCCCATACATAGTCAAACTTGATGTTGAAGCGTTCGGAAACCGCACGGTTTCGCTGGAACACCGCGTCGTTGATCGGTTCACCGTTTTCCGCTTCTGCAAATGCTTCCTGCTTATGGTCGACATCATCACGGGAGAGAATGACAAAAGTCGCGCCGCCATAATCTTTTTCGGGAAGATTGTCTGGCAGCGGATCAACCGTTTCCGTCGGTACGCCTGTGGTATCGGGAGTCAGTGCTTCTGTGCCGGTCGCCTCAGTCCCCGAGGAACCGCAGGAAATTTGAGAGAGGGTCAGAATTGCCAGCAATGCGGCGGTCAGATTGCGCATTTTCATGGGGTTGTTTCCTTTCTGTATTGTTCATTTTCTTCTTTTGTCACATTATAACACATCTCCCATCCATTGTCAAGAATCACCCCACAATCCATCCGTCGTTCCTCAAAAAAAATTTTCGCATCCTGTTGCAATCGCGCCGGGATTGTGGTATACTAAAGCAAAGATCATTCCACGGAGGAACATCCCCAAATGAAACTTGCATTCTTCGATGCCAAATCCTACGACAAACCCGCCTTCGATCAATATGCCGCAGAAGCCGGCATCCAAATCAAATATTACGAAACCAAACTGAACGAGGACACCGTAGATCTGGCAATCGGTGTTGATGCGGTCTGTGTCTTCGTCAACGATACGGTTAACAAAGAGGTCATCGACCGTCTTTGTGCGCTGGGTGTGAAAACCGTCGCTTTGCGCTGTGCGGGCTTCAACAATGTCGATATCAAGCATGCTGCCGGAAGAATCCGTGTCGTGCGCGTCCCTGCATACTCTCCGTACGCCGTGGCGGAACACGCCATTGCGCTGCTTT
>JAZTZC010000429.1:0-2941 GCA_045637265.1 Eubacteriales bacterium
ATATGTAAACGCAAGCATTCTCATGCGTTTTCTGCTAATTATTCGCGTTTAACAATCGGACACCCTGCCCGCACAGTGAAAATTTCAAACAAAACGAACATGCATTGACATTTGCCCCTGCCTATGATATAATGATAACAAATCCAAAGCGAAGGTGAAATACGTATGAAAACCGAACTGCGCACCCTTCATAAAGGGGAAATGCACGCCCTCTCTGCCCTGCTCAACACCGCATTCACGGGCGCTCCCGACACCCGCCATTTTGAAGAAGGGCTTCCGAAAATGTGGGTGGATGATGACAAGCACATGGCGCGCCACATCGCCGTATTTGAGGACGGTATGATGGCAGGTGCCGTCGGCATTTATCCGTATGATGTGCGGATCGGTACCAAATCCCTGCGGTTTGCGACCGTCGGCAACATCGGTATCTTAAAGGAATACCGTGGACGCGGATATATGAAGCTGCTCATGGACGCGGCGATGGAAGTTCTTGCAAAAGAGCATATCGATGTCAGCCGTCTGGGTGGACTGCGCACCCGTTATGAACATTACGGCTATGAGATGTGCGGCACCAATTATCTGGTTCGCATATCAAAGCGCAACGCAGAAGAGACGTATCCGGGCGGCTCAGGCATCACGTTTTCCCCCGTTCAAGAGGACGACCCGACCGCACTCGCCTTTATCCGCCGATTGTACAACACATCCGCCATCGCATGCGACCGCGGCAATGATACCGATCTTTATCGCACCCTGTGCGCATGGAAAAACCGCCCGTATCTGGCATGGCTTGACGGCAGTCCCATCGGCTATCTCTGTGCTTCCCCCGACGGATCCTCTGTCGCCGAGCACGGTGCGTTCTCGGCAGACCTTCACGCCGAAATGCTCTGTGCATGGGTCATACACGGGTCTGCATACGAAATCCGCGCCGAACTTTACCCGTGGGATATCCCGCTTTGCCGCAAGCTCGGCATGATCTGTGAGAGCTTTTCTGCAGTTCCCGCAACGCAGTGCAAAATTCTGTCTCCCGACCGCTTTGCCGACGCACTGCTGTCGCTCAAAGCAAGCATGACACCGCTTGTCCCCGGTTCTGTATCACTCGGCATAGAAGGCTTCGGAACACTTATCATGAAAGCCGACGGCAAGAATGCCCGCGCTTACCGCGGTGATGCTCCTGCTGACGACACACTCGATGCATTGACCGCCGCACGGATGCTCTTCGGCATGATGCCGCCCGACCTCTGTGCGCCGCTGTCGGAGGACACCACACGGCTTCTCTCATCATGGCTTCCGCTTCCGTTTTCGTGGAACGGGCAGGATCGCGTATAACAATCACATTTGAAACTATATATAACCAAAAAGGAGAACACTCATGCATACCAAAGAACAATTGATATCTGACCTGAAAGCGCTCGGCATCAAACCGGGTGACACCATTCTCATGCACTCCTCCTACAAGTCGCTCGGCGGCATCGAAGACGGTGCAAAGGGCTTTTTTGAGGCGTTCCTTTCCCTGCTCGGCGAGGAAGGCACCCTTGTCCTGCCTGCCCTGACCTATGCAAACGTCAACCGTGAGCAGACGCACTTCGATGTCAGAACCACCCCGACATGTGTCGGTTATCTGACCGAATACTTCCGTACACAGGTGCCCGGCGTCACCCGTTCTCTGCATCCGACACACTCCTGCTGTGTCTGGGGACGTCACAAAAAGTTTCTGACCGAAAACCACTACCGCGACAGAACGCCCGTCGGTACGAACTCTCCGTTTGCGCTTCTGCCGAAAGTCGGCGGCAAGCTGCTGTTCGTCGGCTGCTCCTATGACCGCAACACCACCATGCACGGCGTGGAGGAATGGGTCGAGCCGGAATACGTCATGGACCGTACCCTGCCCGTCGTTTACGAAATCACCGATGAAAACGGCAATACCTTCAAGCGTACCCATCTGAAATACCATTTCCACCGCGATGAGGTCGACTACGAGCAGAAGTATTCCCGCATGGTCGATATCATTCCGCGCGACAAGATCGTCCACGGCAAGCTCCTTGACGCTGACTGCGTGCTGATGGATTCCGCCGCTGTCTGGGAGACCGGTGTGGAAACAATGAAACGTGATCCGTATTTCTTTGTCAATGTTCATAATCTGAAATAATTCATTTGAAAGGAATGACCACCATGGAAAAAATCTGTCTGATCGGCTGTGAGAGCCGCGGCACGATCGCACCCGAGATCTACGGTCATTTTGCTGAGCACATCGGCGGTGTTTACTATGACGGTCTGTGGGTCGGCGAGGATTCCGATATTGAAAACATAAACGGCTTCCGTAAATTCATCATTGACAAGTTCCGGGCGATCAACCCGCCGGTACTGCGCTGGCCGGGCGGCTGTTTTGCCGAGACCTATAACTGGCGCGACGGTATCGGACCGCGTGACAAACGCCCGACAACGGTAAACTGGTGGTACAACAACGACCACCGTGTCGAATCCAACGCTGTCGGCGCACATGAGTTCATGGACTTCTGTGAAATGGTCGGTGCAAAGCCGTATGTCGCCGCCAACATCACCGCACAAACCCCGATGGACATGCGAAATTTCATGGAATATCTGAACATGCCCGAGAACACGACCACGCTTGCTGCAGAACGCGCGGAAAACGGACATGCCGCACCCTTTGATGTCAAATATTTCGGCATCGGCAACGAGAACTGGGGCGGCGGCGGCAACATGACACCCGAGCAGTACGCAAGAGAGTACATCCGATACGCAACGATCTGTTCCTCTGTCAATGTCAATGGTGCCAAATACATTGCCTGCGGTGCGGACAGCTGGAACATCGACTGGACCGACCGATTTATGCGCGAATTTGCACACAGATGTCCGATCTGGGGTCTTGCATTCCACTATTACTGCGGCGGCGCGGGCGATCCCGTCAACTTCACCGAAGAAG
>JAZTZC010000430.1:0-4574 GCA_045637265.1 Eubacteriales bacterium
ATCGGCAACATCCACGGTAGGTACCCCGCAAACTGGCCGGGTCTTTCCTTCGTAATCCTCGCTGGTGTTTCCGAGAAGACCGGGGATATGTCCCTCGTTCTCCAAGGCGGTACAGGTATCCCCGCAGAAATGATCAAGAAGGCGATTTCCCTCGGCGTTTCCAAGATCAACGTCAACACCGAATGCCAGCTCGCATTCCAGGAAGCTACCAGAAAGTATATCGAAGAAGGCAAGGACCTTTCCGGCAAGGGCTTCGACCCCAGAAAGCTTCTCGCTCCCGGCTTTGAAGCAATCAAGGCTACCGTCAAGGAAAAGATGGAACTGTTCGGTTCTGTCGGTATGGCTTAAGACTTTGTCTTAAACCCGAATGGCATAAGACTTATCCTAACAGAATACAAAATGCAGGAGTTTTACCGCTCCTGCATTTTTCTTATACGTTTCAATCAACCGTGCCAAAACAACTCAATAGTGTCCAAAATAATTCAATACCAAACCTGTCACAAAAGACGCTGCAAATGCTGTGGTTGCCTGTGTTCCGAATATCCCAAACATCTCATTTCCCGGGATTGGGTTGATTATTACAATGCACCACGCAATCAAGGTTACAATACCCAGTACCGCTGTCACAAGATATGGCTTTGGTAAACGGTTCAGCAGTATCCGCAAAGCAATGCCGATCAGCAGAGGCAGTCCGTAAAACCAAATCCATAGGTTATTTAATAGAAATGTTTTCATATTGATTTCACCTTCCTTTGCAATTTGGGGTTGATTGAAGTTTATTTATCGTTCAGAGATCGTTGTTATACGACCTCTGCTGGTCAAAGAAAAATTCCAATGCTTCCCTTTCTTCGGTCATCCAATGAATCAGTGACGCGGCGGAAGCATAGAAAACGTTTCTGAGTTCCACATATATCGTTCCGTCTGACAGATAGCATCGGTTTGCGCCAAGCAGCCGAAGCAGAAGAGCCATTTTCTGCATCCGTTGATCATCGGACATGAGATTGCCGTAGGATACCGTGCAGGTATCGATTTTATAGGTACAGCCGCCGTGATCGTTATCTGCAATATACGCATCGACCGCATCGCGGTATTCCTCTGTATCTTCGTTGAGATAAATCGTCATCGTCTGCGTATGGATATCATATCGCGCGTATCCAAACCAAGGCTGATCGGCAAAGGCTTCGCTCATATATCGGTCGTGTTCTTCATAATAGCCGCCGTACTGTGCCGCTGACATCGCAACACCGTATTCCTGAATTGTACCCCTTGAAGGAAAGTCATCGATGATTACAATATCGGCTGAATGCAGATAGATCACGGCTATCCCATACAGCAAAACAACGGCGGAAATCATGACAGAGCAAATGAAGATGATACGTTTCCAAATTTTTTTCGTTTTCATATGCGGCACCTCCTATCCTGTTTTCAGTATATCATACCCTTCCAACAGTTGTCAATAAGTAAATTTGTTTGTTTACATAATTTTCATTATTTGGAAAATCTCTTGACAATCTGTTCACTTTATGTTATCATAAAGCCAACAGGGGCAACCCAATCTGAATCGAACAAAGGAGAATTCCCATGGAAAAAGTAAAAGCAGGTATTATCGGTACCGGCGGTATCAGCCATGCGCACATGACCGGCTACAAGGCGATTCCCGACCGCGTCGAAATGACGGCTGTCTGTGATATCGACGAAGAAAAGGTCAAGGCATATGCGGCGAAGTTCAACGTCCCGCGCTGGTATACCGACTACAACGAAATGCTGGCAAAGGAAAACCTCGATGCGGTTTCCGTCACCACGTGGAACGCCGCTCATAAGGGTGCTGCGATTGCCGCGCTGAATGCAGGGGTCAACGTCATCTGCGAAAAACCGATGGCAATGAACGCAGAGGAAGCCGAAGAAATGAAGGCTGTCGCAGAAAAGAACGGTAAGGTTCTGCAGATCGGCTTCGTCCGCCGTTACGGTGAAGACGCTGCGATGATCAAAAAGTTCATCGACGGCGGTACACTCGGTGATCTGTACTATGCAAAGGCAACGTATCTGCGTCGTTCCGGCTGTCCCGGCGGTTGGTTCGGTGACAAGAGCTACTCCGGCGGCGGTCCTCTGATCGACCTCGGCGTTCACGTCATGGACCTCGTCCGTTATCTCGCAGGCTGTCCCAAGCCCATTGCCGCATACGGCGTCACCTACAACAACCTCGGTCCCGACCGTGCATCCGGTGCGAAGGCAAACCTTGGCTACGAATCCAAGCAGAATAACAGCAAATTCAAGTTCGACGTCGAAGACTTCACCTCTGCCATGATCCGTTTTGACAACGGCATGGTTCTGACCGTCGAAGCATCCTTCAACCTCAACATCAAGGAAGACCGCGCAGATATCGAGCTGTTCGGTACCAAGGGCGGCACCAAGATTGGCGGTACCACCGAGTTCTTCACCGACATGAACGGTACGTTCGTCAACATTACACCTGCCGGCGGTGGTGCAAACTTCCGCTTCACCGAAAGCTTCAACGCAGAAATCGCACACTTCATCGACTGTGTCGAACACGGTGTTCCCTGCCGCGCTCCGGCTGAAGACGGTGTCATCCTCATGAAGATGATCGACGCCATCTACAAGTCCGCAGAAACCGGTCACGAAGTCGAAATCACATATTGATTCTGCATATGATAAGAGGCATCCCGCAAAAGGATGCCTCTTTTTCTATTCATTTTTGGGATTACCGTTTTCATCAAATGCATACTTCAGAGCGCGTTCCGTAATAGATACCGGGATGAGCATCGGGATCACCTGCACACACAGAATGATACATCCGATATATCCGATCGCATCAGGTGACCGATTCCAAAGGAACAGCATTGCAATGACGGTTGCGAATAACAGGACAAACCCGACTTTATACCAGAGACTGCCGATATGCCGATGCGCAAATTCCCATGTGTCCTTGTTCTTCATGGACATTGTCGTGCGATAACCAAACACATAGTTGATCGATGGCAATGCGCCTTTCTGAAAATACCGTCCAATGCCGATCATCATCAAAGGAATGAGAAGATTTGTTGCAAGCATCACAATCCAAACTGCGATCATTTTGTATGCTCCTTTCTCAAGTTCTTCAGCGTCCGAAGAATTCCTCCAGCACACCGCCGATGACACCTGCCATGCGGTAGAAGCCAAGGTCGTTGGGATGACAGGTATCAACCGTGCACTCGTGGGCATCCACATCCCCGAACAGCGTCGCACCGTCGATGAAGCGGACATTCTTGTCGCCGTTTGCAAGTGCGCGCTGATAGCTGTCATAAATCACGGCACGACGCGCTGCACATTCTTCTGCCCGTCCGAGAACATCGGGACGTGTAATCATGATATACGGAATATCGGGATGTGCGGCGCGGATCGTTTCATACAGCGCGTAATGGGTATTCTTCAGATGCTCCACGGTCGGTGCATTGTGGTCATAGTCCGAGACAAAGGCGGACATCTCAAGGGAAGCCAGATAGTCGACCATGATCTTCTCGCCGCGGCATGCACCGGAGAAACCGAGATTGATGTAATCAATATTCAGTCTGCGGCAGATGTGCGACTGATAGCTCATACCGGGACGAGACGCACAGCCGCCCTGTGTGATCGAGGAACCGTAGTAGACAATCGGTTTTTCAGCGCGGTATGCAGCGCCTCCGCTGACAGTACAGCCCTTCGGTACACCGATCATGATGTCATCGACACCGCAGTACAGCGGCATGTTCAGCGTATAGCAGTTCATTCCGTCGGGTGTGCGGTTTGCAAGACCATCCGTGTGGTAATACTCACATTTCTGCTCAATGGTACAGTCCATGTTGGGCGTCATCGTGCAGATGTAGGTATGACGGTCACCGTCGTCGCAGTAGAGATCAAATCCACACTCGCCGTTGAAGCACATGTGATTGGAACGGTCAAAGAAGCAGTAATGGACATAAATGGCAAGCTGACGTGCATCGGTAGAGAACCGGATACGTCCGCCGGCAGGATTGTAACAAAGGAATTTTGTATATTCGTTGGTACCGTCACCGATTGCCTGCGGGGTACGGCGGAAGCGCGGGTCGGTATCTTCCTCACCGCGATACAGTCCGTAGATTTCAAACGGCGCTTTTTTTACATCATACCAGTCAAACTTAGCATCGTCGAGAATTTGTTTTTTCAGTTCTGTCATGGGTGTCTCCTTTATTTTACAACAAATCCCGCAAAGGCATGTGCAGGAATATCGGAATCAAAAATCACGCGATTACCGTCAATATGTCCTCTTGCACCGCCGATAAAGCGAACTTCGGCATATGCGCGGTCAAGGGTAACAACGGGCGCGATGATCTCATCCGCAAAGCAGTTCCAAAGTCCAACCGCACGACCGCCGTCTGCATGATCTTTGACGATCATATAAAGCTCGGGATGATGTGCACAGACCGCCGCCGGCTTCTTTCCGCCCTGCAGCCAATCCAGTACACGAAGCGCCTGCGCCTGTCTTGCGTAGCTTGTCAGAAGCTGGGAATTGCGGTCAACGGAAGTCCATGCAAAGGCATAGCAGAGGAAGCGCTGTCCTT
>JAZTZC010000431.1:0-9955 GCA_045637265.1 Eubacteriales bacterium
CCGTGCCCATCATCCGCGACATGGATTACATCGGCTCATTTGAATCGAGCGATCCCCTGCTCAATAAAATTTCGGATACCGCCGCCTACACCGTGCATCTGAACATGCAGGAATACCTGTGGGACGGCATCAAGCGCGACCGCCTTGTCTGGATCGGCGATATGCACACCGAGGTTATGTCCATCATTTCCGCATTCGGCTACAACGATGTTGTTCCGAAGTCTCTCGATCTCGCAAGAGAAGAAGCGCCGATTACCGAAACATCCACCGAATGGATGAACGGTATGCCTTCTTATTCGCTTTGGTGGATTCTGCTCCACAAGGAATGGTACATGGCACACGGCGACAAGACCTACCTTGCGGAACAGGAAGAATACCTGACCAAGCTCATGGCACACATTGCTTCGCTCGTTGACGAAAACGGTGTCGAGCAGATGCCCGGTAAGTTCCTTGACTGGCCGAACAACGCCAATCCCGAAGCCATGCATGCAGGTATGCAGGGTCTTGTCCGTATCGCGCTGTACGCAGGTGCCGATATGTTGGAAGTCCTCGGCAATGCGGAATTGACCGCGACCTGCCGTGCGGCAGCTGACCGTATGGTCAATCACGTTCCGGATCCCAATGGCTCCAAATCCGCTGGCGCGCTGATGGTACTCGGCGGCATTGTCGACGCAAAGAAGATGAACGACGAGCTGATTGCACCGAATGGCGCACACGGCTACTCCACATTCCTTGGCTACTACATCCTCAAGGCAAAGGCACTCGCCGGCGATATTCAGGGGGCGCTGGACGGTATGCGCGAATACTGGGGCGGTATGCTCAAGATGGGCGCAACCTCGTTCTGGGAAGACTTCAATCTTGACTGGATGGAAAATGCCGCACCGATTGACGAAATCGTTCCCGAGGGTAAGATTGACATCCACGGTGACTGGGGTGCTTACTGCTACATCAAGTTCCGTCACAGCCTCTGCCACGGCTGGGCTTCCGGTCCCTGCCCGTTCATGACGCACTACATTCTCGGTATCCGCATCGAAGAAGCAGGCTGCAAGAAGCTCCCCATCGAGCCGCAGCTGGGTGATCTTGCTTATGCAAAGGGTACCTTCCCGACGCCCCACGGTCTGGTTACCATCTGCCACACCAGACAGGAAGACGGCACGATTCGTTCCGATATCGCGGCACCGAAGGAAATTGAGATTATTATGGGTTGATTTCCACCCCATCAAACACAAAAATACGATTTCATAATCACAGGCACCCCCGTTTTTTGCGAGGGTGCGTGTCCTGTTTATTTATCCGTCAATATAAGAATCCAGCCGCAGATTCCGCATTTCCATCGTATGGTCAAACGTACCGATCGTTTCCCATCCGAGGTTCATACCGTTGATACACAGCTCCGACAGCGACTGTGCCGAGAAATACCCGTCGGCCAGTCCGTGTGCGAGCATATCGTCCAGATACGGACGGATGTCGATCTCCACATGGACCCACTCACCACTGACATCGGGTTTGCCTGATTTGTACAGTGTACGACCTGAATTTTTGTATACATACTTTGAACCGATGGAATAGATCATCGCGCCCGATGCATCTGCTTTTCCGCCGTCGTAGCCGATGTAGTGATCGTTCTTTTCCCAACGGTTGTCAAACAGCTGCAGACCAAACCAGCAGAAATCGTTTGTGTCAACACCCTTGACATAGAAATACATCAAAAACTGTGCCGCATTGACCCAGTCACCGTCAATCGGGGTACCCGAATAATCCGTCATGCGAATATCAAACGATACCACCATCCGATCCGCATCACAGCGGTAGTATGCCTGTGCCTCCTCCGACAGCGACGCGTAATCAAACGTCTGCTGTTCAATCAGAAGATGCGGCCACCAGTCACCCGTGAGCGCAGGTTTGCCCTGATAGTAGATGCTCGTGTCGAGTTCAAAGGTCATCTGATGCTTGTCGGGCTGATAGACAAAGCTCCGTCCGACACCGTCCGTGATCGTAGTAACATCACTTGGTACACGGTTTTCAATCAGACAGGGACCGGAATCCCACTGTGCCAAAAGCCAGCGCGGATTTTCGGATAGTCCTCCGTAAAAATCATGCGCACCAAGAACGGTGATCGCATCACCGTTGGCATGATCCTTTTGTGAGATCAGCTGCATGCCTGTTTTGAATGTCATATCGGGAATGATCTGCATGGTACCCTCCTTCGGTTCTTCGGGAACAAAGATGTATTGTGTTTCGGTCGGTTCGGTGTCGGCGGTCAGCGTTTCCGCCGTGGGTTTCTCACCGCCGCATCCGATGGCGGACAACAGCAGTGCGCCAAGCAAAACCGATGTCAGACACCGCTTCAGATAGTATTTCATGGTTTTTCCTCCTGTTAATCACTGTAATGACAAATCACGCGTAAAAACGCTTCCCCGTATTTTTCCGCTTTGACTTCACCGACACCGGAAACCGAGAGAAATTCCTCCATGGTTTTCGGTTTTTTTGCGCACATATCGGCAAGTGCCGCATCGGGGAAAATGACGTATGCCGGGACATGCGCTTTGACGGCAAGGGACGAGCGCAGAACACGCAGTGCCTGCATAAGCGGCGTATCGGGTGTCGCGGAAACAGCGGATACGCGTTTGGCCTTTGTTGTACCGTCTTTTTTGCGAACGGTTTCCGCTTCCGGCTCTTTCTTTTTCGGCACACGCATGACCACGCGTACCTCGTCGGCAAGAACCGCCTGTCCCCTCTCTGTGATCTTCGGAACGGGATAAACGTCATCCTCCGTTTCAAGATAACCGAGATCGACAAGGGATGCAAGTAGCTGCCGTACCTCGTGATCCGACACCGCCCGCATCGCACCGTAGGTCGGTATCTTATCAAAACCGAGCGAGACAATCCGTTCTCCGCGGGAGCCGCGCAGGACATCGGTGATCATTTTGATGCCGAAGCGCTGGCGCATCTGCAAAATGCAGAAAAGAACCGTTTTCGCCCGTTCCGTAACATCGGTCATCTCCCATGCGCCGCGCGTTTTGCAGACCGAACAGTTTCCGCAGTCACCCGTCACTTTATCGCCGAAATACTGCAAAAGCGACTTGCGCAGACAGCGTTCGGCACGGCAGTAGGCGTTCATCTCGCGCAGACGCAGAAATTCGCGTTCGCGCACCGCTTGTTGTGCCGCTTCATCCAGCTCGGGATTCGGCTCACTGTTTTCAATGAGGAATTTCGCGGTATGGACATCCTTTGGCGAATAGAGCAGGATGCACTGGGCGGGAGAACCGTCACGACCGGCGCGCCCTGCCTCCTGATAATAGCTTTCCATGTTTTTGGGCATCTGATAGTGAATGACATACGAAACGTCCGACTTGTCAATGCCCATGCCGAACGCATTGGTTGCCACCATGATGCGCTTTTCATCATAGACAAATGCCTGTTGGTTGAGACGGCGTTCTTCTTCGGTCAATCCCGCATGATACCGCGTTGCGGAACACCCCGCTTCACAGAGCATGGAGCAGACCTCCTCTACCGACTTTCGCGTCGCACAGTAGACAATGCCCGTGCGGTCTGCCTTATCGGATACCAGCGACAGAAGCGCGTCATCCTTGTTTTCGGGATGGATCACACCGAAATACAGATTCGGTCGGTCAAAGCCGGTTGTGATCAGAAAGGGATTGTGCAGTCCGAGCAGACGTACAATATCGTCGCGGACATCGTCGGTTGCCGTTGCCGTAAATGCACCGACCACAGGACGCTGTTTTCCTGACAGAATGGACAGAAACTCCGCAATTTTCAGGTAACTCGGGGGAAAACCCTGTCCCCACTGCGATACACAGTGCGCCTCGTCGACCGCCACCATTGAGATGTTGATTGATTCGCACACCGACAGAAATCCCGGTGTCAGAAGCCGTTCGGGCGCAACATAGATGAGCTTATACCATCCTGCGCGCAGACGGTTCAGCACTGTATTGCACTGTCCCGGTGTCAAGGCACTGTTGAGATACGCCGCGGGAACACCCGCCTGTACCAGCGCCGTCACCTGATCGGACATGAGTGAGATGAGCGGCGATACAATGATCGTAATGCCGTCAAACAGGAGTGCGGGAATCTGATAACACATGGATTTGCCCGCACCTGTCGGCATGATACCGAGAACATCGCGTCCCGACAGCAGTGCATCGATCAGGGGCTCCTGTCCGCCGCGGAAGCTGTCATGTCCGAAATACTGCTTCAGTACGTGGTACTTCTCTTCTGTCCGGTTCATCCGCACACCTCCTTCGACTTGAAATTATGTATGAAATGCCGCATCGTGTTCGCGGAAAAAGTCATAATATGTCCGCACGGCTTCCAGCTCTGTCCAGCGGCAGACCTCGGCAGGATAAGCGTCAAGATTATAAATTTTCGCGCCCTTGATCGCCAGCAAAAACGGCGAATGGGTGGAAATGACAAGCTGGCAGTTGTAAAAACGCACCGATTCCAAAAGGAACTGTGCAAGCTCTCTTTGCATTGCCGCCGACAGACTGTTTTCCGGCTCATCGAGCAGGTACAGCGTATCCTGCGTGATCTGCTCGGTAAAATAGGCGTATGCCGATTCGCCGTTGGATCTGTTCTGAATGTTTTCGGGCAGACGGCGATAGGTATAATCGGATTTGGTCGATTTCTTTGCGTCGCGGAACTGCTTGAATTCCTCATACTGAGAAAGACTTTGCAGCTGCATGTGCACATTCGGATCGTGATTGCGATCGTATTCCTCGAACAGTGCTTCCCGCTTGCGATCCACCCCGTCATTGATGGCGCGCATATCGAGCATAAAGTCAAACACAGCATCACTTGTGATGATCTTCGCATCCCGCGGCGGTCTTGCATCGGCGGAGCACATTCGCAGATAGTCTTCAAAAAACGGCGTGTTGTTGAAGGGGGCGGAGCGAATCAGCTGTAATTTCTCCGCAATGATGTTGAGCAGTGTTGATTTCCCCGAGCCGTTCGTGCCGTAAAAGATCGTCAGCGGCTCAAAGGCAATCCTTGACAGTGCTTTTTGCGGGAAGATTTTGAACGGATAGGCAGAGGTCCGCGAATAGCACCGCATCTGCATCCGCGGCTCGGTCATCGACAACAGGAAGCCAGATTCGTCCCGTTCCGTCGGCAAAGTAAAGGATTTCAGATATAACATAAGATCAGCCGCCCCTCACACATGTTGTTCAAGTACCCGATTGACCGCCGCACGCAGCGCTGTCAGCGCATCGTCCGCAGGAATCGTCGTCGGGGAAATCTCCTCACCGAGCACATCACGGCACAGCGCGAGTACAGCATCCCGACCGATCTTCTCCTCCAGCAATTGCAGCGCCGCCAAATCACAGAAAGCTTCTGCCATCAGCTTTTCGCGGATCGACGGAATCGCCCTGCCGTCTCTGCCGGGATAGACAAGATACGTTGACCCCGGCATTTGTTTGTAGGCACAAGGATCGGCAAACGGATCAAACAGACCTTGTGACATCCGATCGTAATAGTAGTTATAGCCCCAGTGCAGAAACCCTTTTGCGCCGAGCGCATACATCTGTACCCCGAGCACACGTGTCCGCGCGGCAGTATTGGAAATCAGACGGTTGGAGCAGTTTTTCATATAAGGACCGCCGGTATAATAAACCCATAGATCATCACAATGCCCCGCAAATGCGCCGACATGATCCAGCGATGCAATCGGCGTTGATACAAGTCCGCTCTCATAATAGCGGTAATCCGACAGCGCATCGGCAATCACACATTCCGAAAGATACGGACGGACACCCTCCACGGCGGCTCGGTAGTGTTCCTCATGTGCGGCACTCGGCTCATCCGATATATGGAAGACCATCTGCTCCCAAATTCCAATTTCATGCGCAAACGCCGCAAATGCCGTCAGATACTGTGCCAAAAACACGCGGTATTCTTCCCCTGCCGCATCGGTCTCCCAGCCGAAGATCTGTGTCTCTCTGCCGTCAACATCGGCATAAATCAACGGTGCATGCTCGGCACCCCACTGCGAAAACAGATGACAATGTTCAAAACAGGTGATGCCGCATGACCGTGCCAGATCAATATACCGCCGCATCTTCTCAAAATCGAAGCGGTAAACACCGTTCTCCTCGACAGTGATACCGACAAGCTGTACGTTTTTCCGTGTTCCGCCGATCGGCATATCCAGCGGCGGTGTGAAAGCAGGCAGAAGCAGGGTATTCATCCGATGCTTTGCCGCATTGGAAACAAAGCTTGCAAAAATCTCCCAGAACCGCTCGGAATAGACCTCGACACCGTAGAGATCGGCAAGACAGTCACAGTGAAACCAATTGGTATAATAAGCGGGCACACGCGGCAGTGTCACACCAATCACGGTTACCATCAGTGTCGTCTCATAGAGGACAGCACCGTCATTGAGGCTTGTCAGCGTGATATGAACGGGATAATCCCCGGCATCGAGCGGCGCGCTGTCCTCATTCAGCGTCACCCAAAGCCCCTGTGTGACATCCGCTGTGCAGTTGAGTGTTGCCTGCGTGTCTTCTTCACAGTACAGTTCTCCGCCCCATGCATTCGGATAACGGACAATTTTCGGAACAGCCGGACGCGCAAACAGAACATCGGGATACAGACCGCCCACGGAACGCGCATAACCTGCCTCCCGATTGGGATTGCAGGCGTTATTCAGCGGCACATATCCGATTTTGTAAACGGAAACCGGCAGAACCGATGTCACCGCCGCAGAAATCGGATGAAATGTATTGCCCGCAGTGCGCATGGCTATCTGAAACGAAAACGGCTCCCCGGACAGAACAGTTGTAAGCTCCGGTATCAGCGCAGGATAATTCTCAGGTGCCGTATCGGAAAAAATCTTGACTTGTGAGGATAAGAGATTAACGGAAATGCGCGTATTGTCTGTCATAGAGAACCTCCCGCAGAACTGTGATTTCACATCTATTATACATGGATTTGAACACTTTGTCAAGTGGAACGCCCAACGAAAAACGGACCGCCCGCATGTGTGGACGATCCGTTCTCAAAAAACAAATTATTCAATTTCCTCGTAAGCCTTGACGATCTTTTCCATCATCTTTTCAGCCGCCTTGAGGTTGCGTTCATACTGGGATGCGATCTCACTCTGCTTTGCCTTGAGCTGACCGTCGACACAGCCGTAGCCGTTGATCTGATAGATGTATACCGGGTCAAATACACGGTTGCGGACAATCAGGTCGACCATTGCGGCAGATTCTTCGTCGCGGACATTCTTGGACTTGGTGATGACGTCAAACAGCTGCGGAGTCACCATATCGTATGCCGCCGCGGCAATGGCTTCGATGATCGTGCCGGTGCGGGAAGCATCCTGTGCATTGCGCGGAACGGCAATCATCGGCGCGGACAAGTTGACAAGAGACGTATAATCGCTTGCTTCGTCATACTTGGGCGTCGGAAGAATACCGAAGTCGTCTTCCATATCGCGCAGATACAGACCGATCTTGTAAAGTGTGATGTCGCAGAAGTACGCATTGCCGTTGACGAAGGTGGTGTAGGTATTCATGTATTCCGCAACATCGGTGACAAAGTTCGACTGCTGACCGATGACAAGCTCAAAAATCTTGTCATAGATGGAAGACAGGCGGTCGATGTTAAAATCGATATACGGAATATCGTTGTCATCCTTTGCAGACAGCTTACCGCCGGTACCGTAGAACAGCGAATACGGGCTGTCCCAACCCCAGGAGGTCATGGAGAACAGGTCGTTGTTGTAATCAAGCGCACCGTCACCGTTGAGGTCCGTGGTCAAACCCTTGGTCATATCGAGCATCGCATCGATGGTCCACTTGCCGTCTGCCGCCATGTCATACGGGAATTCCATATCCTGCTGGGAGAACAGCTTCTTGTTGAACACCATGCAGGAAGAGGTCAGAAGAGAAACCGGGGAGATATCGCCGATTGCCATGAATACTTCGCCGCCGATGGAGAGATCGTTCAGCGCCGCCTTGTCCCACCAAGGGCTCGTCAGGTCAATTTCCGCAATCTGGCTGATCGGGTACAGAAGACCCGCGGTTGCCAGACCCGAAACAGAGGAATGTGCAAAATAGAACTCATAGTCATTGGCACCGCCCTGTACCTGCATACGGATCATATCGTTGACAACAGCATTGGTATCTGCTTCACCTTCAATGAGAATGTTGTACTTTTCCTCAACCGCACGGTTGCGCTGATAAATCAGGTCGTGCAGAACATCGCCGTTTTCTTCCTCTGCGGTGATAATATCACCCTGTTCATTCTGCTGGTCGGAAAGCATGATACGGATAACCTGTCCGCCGTAGTCAACCGATTCCATCAGATCAAACGCAGACGGTTCTTCCGTTTCCGCAGGTTCTGTCGAAGCGGTCTGTCCTTCTGCGGACTTTGTTTCTGTCGTCGTATCAGAACCTGTATCGCCGCCGCAGGATACAAATGCAGCGCCGACAATCAAAAGCGAAAGAAGTGCACAAAGTTGTCTTTTCATAAGTGTTATCTCCTTAATTCATCGATTTATATGCTTCAACCAGCTTTTCAAGGGACTTCTGAGCCGCCGAACGCTTGGATTCCAATGCAGAAGCAATCGATTCGGATTTGGCTGTCAGGCGTTCCTGAAGAATACCGTAACCGTCAAGCAGGTTCAGATAGAAGGTATCGTAAACAATGCTGCTTGTGATGATGGATACCATTTCTGCGGACTCCTCATCGCGGACATTTCTGGATTTGGTAATGATTTCGTAAAGCGACGGCGTGACCATATCATACGCGCCTGCCGCCAGTGCATCGGTCAGAAGTCCCGCACGTTCCGGGTTCTCGGCGCTGGACGGAATCATCGCCAGGTTGCTTGCGGCATTGACATATGCAAGATAGTCCTTCTGTGCTTCATCAAACTTGGGAATCGGCACAATACCGTAGTCATCCTCCATATCACGCAGATTGCGGTCAATGGTCAGAAGCGAAATCTGATTGAAGAATGCATGACCGTCGGAGAAGCACTTGAAGTTGGTATCATACTTGGAGCCATCGGTAACAAAATACGACTTCTGTCCGATGATCAGCGTATAGATATCCTCATAGATGGCGCTGATGCGGTCGGTATCCCAGTCGAGCACGGGAATATCGTCTTCTCCCTTTTTGCTCATCATACCGCCCATGCCATAGAAGAATGCAAACGGAGATGCCGCACACCAGCTGGACAGCGAATAGCGGTCGTTCTCCGGCGACATGGTGCCGTCACCGTCGAGATCCTGCGACATATCCTTGGTAAGAGACAGCATGGCATCGATCGTCCACTTGCCCGCACGGACCGCATCGTAGGGATACGCGATATCGTTGTCGGAGAACAGAGACTTGTTGAAGACAAGACCGCCGCCGCTCATCATGGTTGTCGGGTTGATATCGCCCGTGGAAAAGTAGACCTTGCCCTCGATGGACAGTGCGGAAACTGCCTTTTGATTCCACCACGGCTGGGACAAATCCAGCGTGGAAATGGCATTCATATCCGCAAAATAGCCTTCTGCCGCGAGCTTGGTCGCATGACCGTCCGCAAGATACAGTTCATAGTCGGTAAGACCGCCCTGTACCTGCTGGCGAATGATGTCCATGACTTTTGCATACTCATCGTCCGCGGTGGTGATGGTAATATTGTATTTTTCCTCCACTGCACGGTTGCGCGCGTATACAAGGTCATTGAGGAGGTCGCCGTTTTCTTCACCTGCGGTCGCGATATCGTAATGGCGGTTGTTTGCCGCGTCATTGGCTGCAAGTACACCAAAGGTATGTCCGCCAAAATCCTGTACGGCAAGACCGTCCAGCGCACCTGCTTCTTCGGTTTCAACCGCAGCAGTATCCGTCGCCGGAACCTCATCCGTTACGGCAGCAGTTCCCTCTCCGCCGCAAGCAGTCACGGATGCCGCGATCAGCGAAAGCAGCAGAAGCTGTGCAAGTTTCGTCT
>JAZTZC010000432.1:0-2487 GCA_045637265.1 Eubacteriales bacterium
AGAACATGATCGTTGACGATATACTTCGAAACTGTTTTCAGACAGTCTTTGAAAATCCGGTCCGCCTGCTCCAGCAAAATCTTGCGTTCCTTATCCTTTTTATCTTTGGCGCGGATTTTGATGGAGCGGATTTCAGCACCAGCTTTAAGCACAGCATCGATTACATTTTTCTTGCGGTGAGAATCATTGCTGTCACAGTCTGCCGTATCAAGATCAAACAGATCACGAAACTTCACAAGGTGCGTATACTCACTCCGTACATTCAGACGCTCCACGATATCGTAAATATGGCACATCGGTGTGTCAAGCCTTACGTGCTTATCGCTTTTTGCCGTAACCTTGCCCTCGGTCATAAATTCATAAAACGCTGGGAGCTTTCCTCCATGTGCTTTGACAAATTCCTGCTTCCGACGCTTCAGCTGACGGAGCACCTTGTTGGTGTCAATGTCGTATAGGCGTTTTGCTTTATCGATCTCCATACCGGACAGTACTGCCAGAATGCAGATTTCATAATACAGCGGTTTAAGCTTGTGGAATTCGCTTCTGTTGTTGAAGCAGTCCAGCCGATGAAATTCGTCCCAGAACAAGCTATTGAGAAACTGCGAGAGATTGATGATTTCGCCGATTTTGTTATCGGAAATCTTCTGATCGAGCGATGCCAAACTTTCCGGCGTATTCGTGTAGCTCGCTTTGCCCATAGGATCAATCTTACAGACCGGAATAGGAAATGCATCCCTGATCAGTGCGCTATGATATCGAAGCGGAGTATTCCATGTGACGAGCACCGCATCAGAATCATAATCGCATCCGTTCAGCTGCTGCTGGATATTGTTGACGACGGCATTCACGCAGAGAATGTTTGGATTCAGATTGAAGTATCGGTCAATCGAGCTGTTCTTCTCATTCACCGCAAGATACAAATTTCCCATGGTGATGTGCGGACTTCGGGCACAAAGAAATGCGGCACCATCATGATAATGGCTGCAATATGCATGATCTTCTTTGACGCCAAGTGGAAGTACTACTCTGTAATCCGGATTTGTGACCGAATACAGAAACTCGATCGGATTCCCAAATAGCGTTTGATAATTTCCGTCTACAAGAACTTTACCGCTTTTGAGCTTGTCTTTGAAGATCTTACAAACTTCCGTGCGGAAATCCTTATAGATCGATGTTTGCTCAAATTGCGGTGTGCGTGTTGTCATGTCGTGAATAAGCCGCTGTCTGTAATTATCCACGGTCAGTGTTTTCGTATCGATATCATCCTGCAAACCGACTTGATTCAGGTGGAATCGCATATGCGTAGAATCCTTCTGCAGTCTTTCCAGATATTCCAGCGACATTGCAAGGAAATTCTCGGTGTCAGCATACGAAAACGGCATGGTGTTGATCAGCTGGTAGCTTGTATATGACATATTTCCGTTCATCAAGCTTGGATAGTGATCCGTCTTGACAACACCAAAATCGGATGTATCTTTGCCTTCATATGCCGCATCCAGCCAAAGCTTGAACTTATCCTTCAGCGGCATATCCTTCGGCAAAAATTTCAGATACTTCAAGCTACTCTCGGTGATGATCAGCTTGATGTTCTCAACTTTGCGTGCGGTGGTATATCCGGCCAGCTGACGGATCTGCGTTACTTCCATATCCGCAAACCATGTATGCAGATTCGTATTGAACGCGCAGGTTTTGAAGAAGCGGTTACGAAGGAGCATCATACTGTGCTCGCCGTAGCCGTTATCCTTGAACACGCTGACATCCATCAGTGCTTCACCGTCCCAAATGACGTTCTCGACTTCGGTTTCTTCCTCTTTGGCGGTGAGCATGCCGTCCTCGGCCTGGCGGACGCAGACGGCGTGAGTTATGAATACGGAGGTCTGATCGGGGATGATTAGGATCGCCTTTTTCGGTAGCTTGAGGATGCTTTCGATACTACTCAGCGTCAGAGAAATGTACGCCTGCCACGATGCCTGGTCATCCACATCGGCGGACAGTCCGCAGGAGCTCCACGCCATCATGTCGGCATACAGCGGCTCTGCGATGAACAGACAATGCCCGGTGCGGCTGCTTCCGGCACTTCGCTTGTAGCGGACATAGTGGATACCATCCATTGTAAATCCGTCACGGTAAAGCGAGACGCGGATATCTTCGCATTTTACGGCAGTTGCAAGCGATTTCCCCGTGCGGTGATAAATTCGCCTTTTGCTATCATAGGCAAAGATTTTGCCAAGAAGATCCTCGCCTAACGGTTTCTCCACGGGTGTATATGCTGTGTCATTATCGTACGGCACCTCCACAGCAATCAGCGTAAGCACACCGTCGATTTTGCGTACGCAGATGTGATCGGTCATGTCTGCATCGGCAACATCATAACCGTACCGCACGAACCGTCTGCCGTATTTCTCGAATTCTTTGACGGCAAAATCAAAGGTTACACTGACTACAGCGCGTGTACAGTTTTTTGTAAGATAAGGCACGCTCATTTCT
>JAZTZC010000433.1:0-1879 GCA_045637265.1 Eubacteriales bacterium
AACACTATCTGACATTGGGCGGCGGACAGAATTTGTATCTGATTCTCAATACTGTCGATAAAGCAGAAGGTATGGTATATCAAAATGGTAATACTGCAATGTTCTGGTCGGACGCATACGATGCATACTGTACGCTGATCCTTGCATCTTCCACACCGGAAATCGATGATATTACGCTCACATTGGATGACGGTATCACCATTGATGTGGATTATTCCATGGACGTCAATATGAGCGACAAACTTGATGCCAACGATGCACAGTTCGTCTATAACATGTATACAACCACCTACAGCGGCATTACCGAAACCGTTACCGTCGAAAAGTACCTGCGCGCAGATGTCAATTACGATGGAAAGATCACCGTTGAAGATGCCGCAGCAGTCGTCAACAGGATTTTGTATCCGAATAACGTAAATTCATGAAAATCAAACCTTATTTAATGTTGTTTTCCATGCTGACCGCACTTATGCTGTTCTGTGTGACATTCATATCGGCGACAGCCCCTTCCTATCGGTTTTCATTACAGTCCGACGGAAAAACAGAGCTGTATGCAGCGCCGGGTGATATCATAACCGTTACGTTCACCCTGGAACGCACGGACAGCACGGAACCCTATTCCATGTACGCCATGCAGAACGAAATTCGTTATGACAGTACCTTTTTCGAGCTTGTCGAGGACAGCGTTCAGCCGGGGAATGGCGTATTTGCAAAGGACATTGTCATCAATGGCAGAGAACATGAGCTATACATGAACTATCTGTCGCTGTCGGGCGGTATCCATTGGGGTCCAACAACGACCGTCGGTAGTTTTCAGCTGCGCGTGATCGGGGACAGCGGTTCGTCGGTCATGCAATGCCTTGATTGCAGTGTGTCCCGCTCGGACGGAAGCGGAAGCTATCCTTTTGTCACATCTGACTTGACGGTCATCGTTTCCGATGAATGTATTGTTTCGTTTGATTCGTGCGGCGGGACTCCGGTTTCGGAGCAGACGGTGTTTTCGGGCAAGCGTGCGAAGATTCCTGCAATTCCTGCCCGTGAAGGTTCTCTTTTCACCGGCTGGTATTCGGACGCGGAATGTACTGAAAAATGGCATTTTTCCGAGCCTGTGACCAAAAACATCTGTCTGTATGCGGGCTGGGACTCCGACGCAGGAGAGAAGCCACTCCCGTTTGAAGATATCCGGGCGGGGGACTGGTACTATGACAGCATCCGCTATGTATACAACAGCGATCTGATGAATGGCATCGGTGATACTGTGTTTGCGCCCGATACCGAAACCTCCCGTGCAATGGCAGTGACGATTCTCTGGCGCATGGAGGGTTCGCCTGTTGTTCAAAGTGAAATGCGATTTGAGGATGTTGCCGCAGACCAATGGTATGCCGATGCTGTTCGCTGGGCATCGTCCGAGGGGATTGTCAATGGATACAGCGAGACTGTGTTCGGTGTGAATGACATCATTACTCGCGAACAGATGGCGGCGATTCTGTGCCGATATGCCGCATACAAGGGACACGATGCTTCGGCGGATACCGATCTCACCGCATTTCGGGATGCTCAATCCGTCAGCGACTGGGCAGCAGATGCTATGAAGTGGTCTGTGGAAAGCGGATTGATTCAAGGTATCGGCGATGATATTCTACATCCGCTTGGCAGTGCGACACGTGCGCAGACGGCGACGATTCTGATGCGATTCTGCATTTGGAGTTAAGGCAATACCGCACAATTCTGATGGCGCAGATGCGCCGCAGATTTTTGTGTCAGTACGGGCTTACAAGCGCTAACAAAAATTCGCGCGCATAGTCGATCCTCTGCCGCATCGTTTGAAACGATACATGAATTTTTGTGACGAATGACGGAAAAGATGCAAGCAGATGTG
>JAZTZC010000434.1:0-4617 GCA_045637265.1 Eubacteriales bacterium
CCGCGTCATCCGTCTGCACGTGCTTGCCAATTCCGACACAGATGAGGATCAGGCACTCAAGCTGCGGGTTCGCAATGAAATCCTCACAGCGCTTGCCGATGTTTCCGATATGGCGCAAGATGCAGACGACGCAGAGACGGTATACGCATCCTGCCTGCCGATGCTTGAGAATATCGCACAAAAGACGGTCACCGATGCGGGATACAACTATGACTGCCGCGTGACGCTGACACGGGAGGCATATCCTGTGCGGACGTATGACGACGGCAATACCTGCTATACCCTGCCTGCCGGTACGTACCGTTCCCTGCGGGTCATGATCGGAGAAGCAGCAGGTGCGAACTGGTGGTGTGTGCTGTTTCCGCCGCTGTGTCTGTCGCTTGCCGCAGAACAGAAGTCGCCCATGGGAGATGCCATTCCCGTTTCGGTCGATGAATCGGGTTCTGTTCCCGCATCGGAGGAACGTCTGCTTGCCGCAGGATTTACGCCGTATGAAATTTCGCTGATCTCAGGCGAGGGTTCGCCGAAAACGGTGGTAAAGTTTCGGATTGTCGAGTGGATTCGGAAACTGCTTGCAAAATAACAACGACTGCACACGCGGGTTATCCGTGATGTGCAGTCATTTCTGTTTAACTGTTGTATTCAATATAATAAAGCGATTCCTCTTCTGCGTCATAGACCGCCAGCGTGAAATTCAGGATACTGCTGATCTCACGCGGAGTTTCGTCGCGGAACAGTACCATGCCGTTCTGCACCTTGGCAATCTTGTCCATCAGCGGAAGCGAGGAAAATTGCTCGGTCAGCGATGCAGGCAGCGCGTCTGACGCAATGCCGCCGGAAAACGCGTTCCAATCGTCTGACTTTGTTTCAAATCCCTGTACATTTTCCAGATGCATGTACCGGCAAAAATCACGTCCCTCGGTTGCTTCATACAGCGTAACCTCGCAGGACTTCCATGAGACATCCATACGAAGCTTCTCACGACGGACGATACGCGTATTATGGTGTGCAAGCAAAAGAGCAATCCACAGAATCAGGAGAAGAACAAGCCAGACGCGGTAGGGAACGGAGCGGAGGGAAAAATTCTTTTTTTCGTTCATTTTATTCACACAAGTTTTCGCAGAACGCTTTCAAACGCGGAATATCATGATTTGCGGTTTCCCAGATCACTTCTTCATCGATTTCTCCGTAGGAATGAGCAAGGACATTACGCATACCGGGAATCATACGCCACGGAATCTGTGTATTGGTATTTTGACGGAACTCTTCTGACAAACTGTTGGCAAGCTCCCCGATCTGTAAAATACACATAGCTACCGCATTGAAATAAGCACGGTCTTCCGTAAATATCTGAAAATCACGACCGAATCGTTCGATAAAAGTTTCAATATCCTCACAGTACGTGCGAATCTGTATGATCTTCTGCCAATCCAGCTTATCCATAGATCTGTACCCTTTCCTTCTGCAGTGCATCGACAAAAGCGGGAATCCGTGTCTGTGTGCTTTTTTGCTGCAACATGTGCGTTGTTACCAGATCAATTTCCAAACCAATGCTTTCCCGCAGATCATGGTACAGGTTTCCCATATCAAACATACCTTTGATTGCAGAACCTGTTCGATCAATCAAAAGATCAATATCGCTCTCATCGGTTGCTTCGTTACGTGCATAGGAACCGAAAATATACACTGCACGCAAACCGTACTTTTCTGCAACAGGAATGACACGCTCTCTGATTTCATCAATGGTATATTTCACGCCAAACACCTCCGATCGATCGGTATCTGATACTATTATACACGATAGATACACAGAATGGAATACCCTGCACAAAAAATTTACAATTCACAAAAAATCAACCGTTTCTGGAATTCCGCTTTCTCTGCTTTGCCCCGACACCCTGTGTGCCATCCTGCATATCGCCGAGATTGGACAGGGCACGCCCGATGCCGTTTGCAACACAGTGCAGTGGGTTTTCCGCGATCCGACAGCGCAGCCCCGTGGTCTTTGCCATGCGTTTATCCATGCCGGACAGCAGTGCGCCGCCGCCGGTCAGTAAAATTCCCTGTGCCGAAATATCGCCGAGCAGCTCGGTTGGAATCCGTTCGACCACCTTGCAGACCGCATCCATGATCTGACCGGTCACCTCGTCCAGCGCATCATACATCTCGCGGTTCGTCACGGAAACGGCTTTTGGCAGACCCGTCAGCGTACACCTGCCGCGGATCTCCATCGTCTTTTCGGAATCACCCTGCCAGACGGAGCCAATGTGTACTTTGACCTCTTGTGCCATACGCTCGCCGATGAACAGGTTATGACGGCGGCGCATATAGCGGATGATCGCATCGTCACACTTGTCCCCGCCGACCTTGACGGAATCGGAAACGACAATGCCGCCCATCGAAATAACCGCAATGTCGGTCGTTCCTCCGCCGATATCGACGACCATATTGCCGCGCGGCTCGTCAATATCAACACCCGCACCCATCGCCGCCGCGATCGGTTCTTCCAGCAGATACGTCTTCGATGCACCCGCCTGTGTTGCAGCATCGACCAGTGCCCGTTCCTCAACTTCGGTAATGCCCGAGGGGACACAAATGACAAGTCTGGGTTTGTATGTCACAGCTCCCCCTGCGCGGCGCAGATAATACTGTAACATCTTGAGGGTCAGGTCATACTGGGAAATGACGCCGTCACGCATCGGACGCACGGTTGCGATATGCGGCGGGGTTCTGCCGATCATCGCTTCCGCTTCCCGACCGATCTTGCGGATCACACCCGTTTCGGCGTCATACGCAACGACCGACGGCTCCTCCAGTACAATGCCTTTTCCTCTGAGATAAATCAGAACCGACGAGGTTCCGAGATCAATGGCGATGTCTCTTGCCATAATAGTTTCCTCTTATTTCTATCAAATCTGTTCATGAACAGTTCTTGCCAATGTTACAGCGACAACCGATAGCGCACCTGCTTCCGATAACATCGCGGCACAGGCGGTCAGCGTTGCTCCCGTTGTTGCGATGTCGTCTATGAGTATCACACGTTTGCCGCGGATATCGCCTGCATTGCGCTCTGACAAAACATAGCTTTCCTGCGCATTTTCGGTACGTTCATCGGCACCGAGCGTTTTCTGTGCAGTATCGGCACCGCGTACCCGCTGCAGACACGCGGTCATTTTCACACCGGTCAGACGCGATATCCGCACCGTCAGCTCCTCTGACTGATCGTGCCCGACCTCGCGCCGTTTTTTCTGACTGCGCGGCGGATAGGTCAGAATCCAATCCTCACGTTCCCCGCCGCACTCTGCCACAGCACAGGCACACAAAGCGGAAAGCTGTCCTGCAAGAAAGTCCTCTGCGGCAGGATGCAGTCGTGTTTTGCGCGAAAGCAGCAGGCGTGACACTGCATCGTTATACGCTTTCGGGTGATACGGCAGAAGGCTGTAGAGCGGAATTTCCGCCGCGCCGAGTCTGACACAGCGGCACTGCATCAGCGTTTTTTCACATTCCGGACAGCGGTATGCACGCGCCTGCCGAACCTGTGTCATACACGCAGCACAGAACGGTACGGATGGTGCACCGTCCGTCTGTATGCCACATCCGATACAGCGGTTTGGATATACCAACGCGCGAAGTGCGGTTTTTGTGCGCTCGTACCATAGTTTCAGCACATGCATACTACGATTCCTCGTGATACTGCGCAAAATAGAACGGAAGACCGGTATAACGCTTGGTCTGTCGGTTGTTGTCGATCATTTTGTGGATGGTTTCTTCATCCCCGACAACAATGACCATACGCGATGCACGGGTCACCGCGGTATATAAGAGATTGCGCGTGAGCAGCTTCATCGTGTATTTGTAGATCGGCAGAATGACAACAGGATATTCCGAGCCCTGCGACTTGTGAACCGTCACGGCATACGCGTGCTCCAGCTCATCCAGCATCGTAAAATCATAAGTAACGCGCCGATCGTCAAACAGAATCTCCATCGTTTCTTCCATCAGATTGATCTGTTTGATAACACCAATGTCGCCGTTGAAAATTCCGATACCGTCCTGCGTGCGTCCCATGACCTCGCGTTCCCACGGGATGTCGTAGTTATTCTTGATCTGCATGACGCGGTCCCCTTCCCGGAACACCACATCACGCACCTTTTTTTCCTTTTTGTTCGGAGTCGGCGGATTCAGGACCGCCTGCAGACGGGCATTGGGCATTTCCGTTCCTGCCTCGCCCTTTCTGGACGGTGTGATGACCTGAATCTCGTCACGGATCTGCTCGCCGTACGTACGCGGCAAACGAACGGAATAGAGCTGTGCGACCGTTTCTGCGGTCTGTTTGTCGTCCGCACGGGGCATGAAGAAAAAGTCCTTGTTCTTCGTCGTCAGATCGGGTGCTTCGCCGTGGTTGATGGCGTGGGCGTTGGTGATAATCAGACTTTCCTTTGCCTGACGGAAGATTTCGGTCAGCTGAACCGTCGAAAAACGCTCGGAGGCGATGATATCGTTCAGCACATAGCCCGCACCGACCGGCGGCAGCTGATCGGCATCCCCGATCAGAATCAGATGGGCACCCGGATGGATGGCTTTCAGCAGTGCATGCATGAGCAGAATATCGATCAT
>JAZTZC010000435.1:0-2831 GCA_045637265.1 Eubacteriales bacterium
TTTCGATAACCTTGGTATACAGATTGTCGAGAGACTTAAGGATACCCTTTTCGGACTTTTCGTAGAAGGAAGCGATGTTGTTGTTTTTCACCTTCATCAGATCGAAGAAGCAGTAGAAGACTTTGCGGAAGTTGGAATCAAAGCCGAGGTAGGTACCGCCGATATCGATAACCTGAGTTGCGTAGATGATATCGAGCATTTCCAGCGTTTCGGTATCACGGGTGGACTTACCGCGAATGAGGTCTTCGATGTACGCCTGGGTAACCGGCTTGCTCAGATATGCAAACTGTTCCAGACAAGCACCGACGAGTTCATGACGCAGAATGGTGGTCGGTACACAGACAGAGGAGGACCAGACGTAGCTGCGGTAATTTTCCTGTGCTTCGTCGTACTTGGGCATCGGGATTGCACCGAATTCGATATCTGCATCACGCAGACCAGCCATGCCGCCGGGGTTGGAAATGGTATAAAGCGCAAGACCTTCGCCAAAGCCCTGTCCTGCATCAACATACTGACGGAAGTATCCCTGGCTGACAGCAGGATCGAGGAAGTAGTCATATGTCTTATTGAAGATGTCAAGTATCTTATCACTCCAGAAATTGAGCGTAATGCCTTCATCGGTATAGGTTGTCAGCTGGATACCGAGCGCAAACGGAATGTTGCCGAGTGCTTCTGTCAGGTCGCCTGCAAAACCGGTCTTGTCATTGTAGTCCATCTTGCCGTCACCGTTGATATCGACGGAAACCTGACGTGCCTGAGACAGGAACGTATCGTAGGTCCACTTGCCGTCACGGACGAGCTGGTAATGATCGGGCATATCATATTCTTCGGCAATCTCCTTGTTGAAGAACATACAGGACGGAGAGTTGAGAATGATGTCACCGAAGCCGAAATAGGTTTCCGTACCGATACGGAAGGTGTCGATCATGCTCTTGGACCACCACGGTGCATCGAAATCGACATAAGGCAGTGCATCCAGATTGTACAGGGCGTTGTTGGTAGCGTAGTCGCTGTAACCGTCGATACAGTGCGTGAAGACCATATCGAATGCATCATCACCGGCCTGCACGGTTTTCATAACGTCCTTGTGTGAAGAACCGTCAGCACCCCATACAACTTCTGCGATCTTGACGTTGAGGGCTTCCTGAACACCGATCAGACGCGCATAGCAAGCATCGTCAACAGAGTCGCCGGTGGCTTCTTCCGGGAAGTAATACTTTGCGAAGTTACCCCATGCGATGGACTGAATACGCAGTTCGTCGCCGCCGAAGTCGAGGGCGGAGGTATCGGGCGCGGGATAACCTGCTTCTGTGACAACTTCAGTGGTTGCGGGCGTTGTGTCAACCGGTGTGGATTCGGTCGCGGACTGACTGTCACCGCAGGAGGCGAGCATAGCGATGAGCAGAAGCGCGGGGAGAATTTTCATGCGTTTCATTTTGAAATTCCTTTCTGTAAATTTATTTTCTTGTTATGTATAAGTATACCACGGAAATCGTGAATTGTCAACAGAATTTGTGCTGTTTGTTCATAAATTGAATATTTGGGGCAAATATAACATCGATTTATATAAAAATATGACTTGTCTGCCAAATCCTGACAAACAAGTCATATAAGAAATTATTTTACAACAATATTGATGATCTTGCCGGGTACGAAGATTTCCTTGACAACAGTCTTGCCTTCGGTGAACTGGATGACCTTGGGTTCCTGCTTTGCGGCTGCAATTGCAGAATCCTTGTCCATATCCTTGGGCAGATCGAGCGTTGCGCGGAGCTTACCGTTGACCTGAACGGCATATGTAACCGTTGCATCAACCGTCTTTGCTTCATCCCATGCGGGCCATTCTGCGGTGGATGCAAAGTCATCGTGACCGAGCATTTCCCAGATTTCCTCACAGATGTGCGGTGCGAACGGGCAGAGGATACGGACGAAGATGCCGAGTTCATCGCGGGTCAGCGTACCTGCATCGTAGATATCGTTGATGAGGGACATCATTGCGGCGATTGCCGTATTGAACTTCATGTCCTCAATATCCTGAGAGACCTTCTTGACGGTCTTGTGGAACGCGGATTCGAGCTTCGGCGTGACACCTTCACCCTGTGCCATATCGGTCAGACCGGCAACACGGTCAAGGAATCTCTTGACACCGCGGACAGAGGAATCGTTCCAAGGCGTTGCGGAGCCGTATTCGCCCATGAACAGGACGTAGACACGCAGAACGTCTGCACCGTATTCGTCGACGACATCGTTGGGGTTGACGACGTTGCCCTTGGACTTGGACATCTTGTCGCCGTCCGGACCGAGAATCAGACCCTGTGCGGTACGCTTTGCATACGGTTCCTTGGTCGGAACAGCACCAATATCGTACAGGAAGTGATGCCAGAAGCGGGAGTAGATCATATGACGGGTGACATGCTCCATACCGCCGTTGTACCAGTCGACAGGCAGCCAGTATTCGAGTGCTTCCTTGGATGCGAGCATATCTTCGTTGTGCGGGTCACAGTAGCGCAGGAAGTACCAGGAGGAACCGGCCCACTGCGGCATCGTATCGGTTTCTCTCTTTGCAGCACCGCCGCACTTCGGACAGGTGCAGTTGACAAAGGATTCGACCTTTGCAAGCGGGGATTCGCCGCCTTCACCGGGTTCAAACTGATCCATGTTCGGCAGGCGCAGCGGCAGTTCCTCGTAGGGAACACCGACCATACCGCAGGTCGGGCAGTGAACGATCGGAATCGGTTCGCCCCAATAACGCTGACGGTTGAACGCCCAGTCCTTCATCTTGAACTGCACTCCAAGCTCGCCGATACCCATCTTTTCGATCTCTTGACCCA
>JAZTZC010000436.1:0-7520 GCA_045637265.1 Eubacteriales bacterium
GCGGCAGGCAACAATGACGGGGTTTTCGCCGGTAGCGGCCTGAGCGGCTCCTGCCTTAAGCATCGCGGCGGTTGCGGCGGCATTGGTACCGACAGCAGTCAGAGAAAGCGTGGGAAGCTGTGTATGGATTTCACGGACGAGCTGTGCGCCGAGCTGGCCGCCCTGTCCGTCGATGACGGTAACATTCATAATGGAGGGTTCCTCTCTGTGTGAAGTTTTCTCTATTATACCATATTCCGACAGCGTTGTCTATATGCGGACAGAAAACTCCCGAATAAAAAAATTTACATCCTGTTGCTTCTTTTTTCACACTTCGTTTCGGTCGAATCCATAAATGGATGTTATACTGAACATAACAAAGGAAAAGGATGTGACCAATGCATGCAGATGTCAGATAAAAATGAACCCGCAATGAGCACCGATCTTACCCTGAATGCGGATACTGCAAAATGGATGCAGACACGCGCAAGACAGTTTATGGAGATCATCGTGGACTACAAGGAACTGCGGATGATGTATACCTGCGCCATGAAGGAGATTCAGACCAAATTTGAGATTCTGAATACGGAATTCAAGGTGCGCTACAGTCGGAATCCGATTGCGTCGATTTCTACACGGCTGAAGACCACGGCAAGCATCGCAGAAAAGCTCGCACGTTATAACTGCGGTTTGTCGGTGGAAAATATTGAGAAGTACATCCATGATGTCGGCGGCGTCCGCGTGATCTGTTCGTACATCGACGATATCTATCTGATTGCAGATGCGCTTCTGGCACAGGACGATATCACGCTTCTGCGCAAAAAGGACTATATCGCAGAACCGAAGCCAAACGGATACCGTTCTCTGCATCTGATCGTGACAGTGCCGGTATTCTTTGCAGATCACAAGATCGATATGAAGGTGGAGGTGCAGATTCGCACGATTGCCATGGACTTTTGGGCATCTCTTGAGCATCAGTTGAAGTACAAGAAAGAGATCCCCGATCAGGAGGCAATTGCCGAGGAGCTGCGGCTCTGTGCGGAAACGATCCGTCAGACCGATGAGCGTATGCTCGGTATCCGACGGAAGATCGAAGCGGCTGAAGATACGGCAGACGAGGAAGAATTGCTGTTTGAAAAGCTGAGCCGCATTGATATCGGATAATCAACAGAACAAGGACACACTGTGAAAGTAAACGGTGTGTCCTTGCTTTTTGGTAATCGGTTATGCTTTTTCAAAATATCCCGGGCGGTGAGTGACATTTTCGCCGTTGTGCATGACGATAAAGCCACAGCCGTGACCGCTCTTGCCGCCGGAGAGAATGTGCGCTTTGAATGCGCGGCGCAGGGAGGTGTCCTCCGGCCATTCCGATACGGGAAGCTCTGCATATGCACCGAAGATACGCCATGCATTGCCGAATTTCTCCGACTCGGCGGACGTATAGATTTCAAAATCGTCCATGAAGCGCAGAATGTTGGAGTGCGCCGGAAGAATCTTGTAATGTACTGGATTCAGAAGCCAGCTGGAGGTATGGAGCAGGACAACCTCACCGCCTGACCATTCGCGGAAATAATCGTATGCCTGTCGGTAGGAGTCCAGACGTACCTCATCGGTCAAGGGTACTCCGCTGCTCGGAATGTGGAAATTCAGATAGCGTGTGCCCTTCGTTAATGTGTATCCGCATGCAAGCGTCATGTCCTCACCCTGATACAGCCCGTTCGGCTCATACTGGAATCTGCCGAGCGAGAAACGACCGAGCCGCAGAAAGCCTTCGTTCCATGCGGCGACGAACGTACCGGGGACATTTTTGCAAGTCATACATTCGAGCAGCTTGTAACGCAGATCGGTCATGCTGTCCCAGAACAGTGTCTCGGATAACCCTGCTTCTCTGTAGCGGATGCGGGTGTAATAGGCACAATGCATGATGTAGACAAGATCGAGCGTATAGGGATTCTCGCCATGCTGTGCGGCAAGCGCTTCTACGGCGGGAATGATATCGCCAAGATGCGCGGTATTGTCACGGCAGAACCGAGTGACCAGTTCCTCCAGCGCCTCGGCGAAAGCGGAATTGTTTGCAAGATTTCCCTCTAACCCGAGAAAACAGGTAACGGCTTCTGCGGGGAAGGACAGGACATCACATACTTCTTTGACAAATTCGGTGTAGTTCATAGATAAGTTCTCTTTTCTTTCGGATTAAATTCTGTTGAAGACCAGGGTATGCTCACATGTGGTGATGCCGTCTTTGGTGGAGAGGGTGATGCGCCACATGGTTTCGCGCCGCCATTCACGGGCAATTTTTCCGCCGCCGAGAGCAACAGAATCCACCGAAGCGGTAAGTGCGGGATCAAATACGGCGACATGACCCGATGCAAAACGGATCTCATTGCCGCAGATGACAGGTTCATCCACAGTCAGGTAATGGAAATCGGCATAACCGGGGACTTTCAGCGTCAGCGCGTCATGCACGGTCACGGTACTGCCCACAAGCACGGCGTCGCGTGTATACGATGCGATGCCTGCCTCGGTCGGATATGCTTCTGTCAGATCAAGCTTCAACGCGCCGGTATTCTCATCATAGGAAATGAATTTTGCCTGGTATTGACCACCGGGCTGCTGTTCGATGTTGTTGATGTTGGCGATGTTATGATAGTTGCCGCGCATCGCCCACAGGGTATAGCGCTTGTCGCTGAATGTATCACGGCAGTATTGCTCAACGCCGGCATCCATGATGATCGGGATTCCCGCATCAAACAGAATGAACTGTCCGACATCATTGTGGTTGTGCGATTCCGCATTGTTGCCGCCCTTGAGTGCAAAAAACATACCGACACCGTCATCCGTAATCTCACGGGAAACAGCAATCTGTAAATCGTCAAAGAAGGTGTGTTCTGCCGGGACAAATGCCTGTGACTGTGGAATCGGTTCCGCAAGGTTTGCATAGAAACGGTAGGACTGCGCGTCGGCAATCGGACAGACCTCGGGGGCGTGGATGATGGTCGATGCAAACGAGGAAAGCCGCGGGGAGACGATCTTTCTGCCCATGCGGGAAATCATGCGGAAATCAGGATGCAGACGTGATGCGGCGTCGGCGAAGTTGATGTACTGATCCTCTTTGATGCAGACATTCATAATGTACTCACAGAAGCGGCGGATCTTCGGTTCATCAAAGACATTGATCGCGCCTTCGGTCAGGTCATACAACAGCTCCAGACAGTCAAACAGCGAGCCGCCCGCAACGCCCCAGTATCCGGGACCTTCATCGCATCCGCCGTCCTCGGGCAGGAACGCGATATATCGATCGAGAATTTCCATACACTTTGCAACACCTGCACGGCGAAGATCGTCGCTTTCCTCACAGAGTGCGAGTACCGTCAGAATGTTGGAAATGATCCACGGTGTCCAGTTGTTCAGTGTATTGCCCTTGACACCCATCCACCAGTCGTGCTCATAGGCATAGAACGGGTGCAGAATCCGCTCTCGCAGCTGGGAGAAAAGCCGTTTGCGGATGACGGGATTTTCACGGTCAAGAATCTCACCCGTGAGATACCACAGCCATGCCATCTGTCCGCCGGTACCTGCCGAGAACAGATCGATGTGCTTCATGTCGTCTCCATCGTCTGTGGATGAGAAGGTATCGGGCAGGGAAACGACACCGCCGGTGACAGGCTTGCCCGACCAGTTATGTGCGGGAATGATCCAGGATGACTCCTCCATGATGAACCACATACCATCGATGATGCGGTCAACAAAGCGCCCCTTGCCTTCATACAGCTCCGCCATGACGAAATTGGTCAGCATCGAGCGGCGGCGAAAATAGAGAGCTTCATAGTTGGATCGGTTTCCGTTTCTGACAAACTGCATATAGACCGATGCGCAAAGCTGCGGATACGGCTCGTCAAGAAGCTTTTCTGCCTGCTTGACAAACTGTTCTCCGTAAGGTTCGAGCAGCTTTTTGATCGAAAAGTCCTCCATCAGAAACGGACGGAAATTGGTGCGGGATACAACAGCATCCGCTGTGATACCGCGTGCGGAAAATACTACTCCCATGGTAAACCTCCAAAACGGTCATTTTTTTCATTATTATAACGCGAAATCGAGTGTTTTTCTATGGGCAAAGTGTACGAAAATGCAAGGGAGTATTTTGACAATTTGCTGAAAATGCGGCGGAGAGGGGAAAATGCATCGGATATTTTGCGCCGATGCTTGATTTTCGGACAGATTTAGGATATAATAAAAAGGTATGAAATTGCAAAAAAGGAGAAATCCCATGATGAATGATAAAACCACGATTCGCATCGGTATTGTCGGTACCAATTTCGTCAGCGACTGGCTTGCGGACGCCGCGGCGACACTTGACTGTGTGAACGTCACAGCGGTCTATTCGCGCGCTCAGCAGACAGGCGATGCATTTGCCGAAAAGCATAACATCCCGCATGTGTTCACCGATTACGATGCGTTTCTGTCGTCAGATGAAATCGATGCCGTCTATATCGCAAGTCCGAACTTTGCGCATGCGGCACAGGCAGTCCGCGCACTGAACGCCGGCAAGCATGTTCTGTGCGAAAAAGTCATTGCGACCAATTCACGCGAGCTTTCCGAAATGATTGCCGCAGCAAAGGCAAATCGCTGTGTCCTTTTGGAAGCGATGCGCCCGTCGTTTGATCCGTGCATTGCACTTGTCAAAGAACAGCTTCCCAAGCTCGGTAAGCTGCGCCGCGTTGTGCTCGATTTCAATCAGTATTCGTCCCGTTATGACAAGTTCAAGGCAGGCGACATTCAGAATGCATTCAACCCCGCCTATTCCAATGCGGCAATCATGGATATCGGCGTTTACATCGTACATATCGCGGCAAAACTGTTCGGCAGACCGCGTCGGATTCTGTCTATGTCCACACTGCTTCACAACGGCTTTGAGGGCTCGGGTCACGTTCTGCTCGATTACGGTGACATGAAGGCGGAACTGTCCTATTCCAAGATCACGGAATCGGTGACGCCGAACCTGTTTGTCGGTGAGGATGCAACGCTTGCCGTTGGAAAGATCACGATGCCGACCGATATGCGCATCATTTATCACAAGGGCTCTCCCAATCTCGGAACCGCAGGGAAGTGGGAGGAAGAGGTGCCGTTTGAAACGGTGGAAAACAACATGGTTTTCGAACTTGCGGAATTTGCGCGTCTGTGCCGTGAAGGTCGCTATGAAAACGAGTATCTTGAAAATTCCGTCATCGAGATGGAGATCATCGATGAGGTCCGACGCCAGAACGGAATTGTATTCCCGTCTGACGATGTAACGGAACCCACAAAGGCGGACTATGTTGCGGTGCATGGGAATACTGATAATGCACAGAAGGAGGAAGAATCCCTATGAATTCCAATCAGCCGATCCTACTGGCATTTGAATTGCAGCCAAAGCAGATGACCTCGCTGCGGATCATCTGCATCCGCAACGGCATCCGCCTCATCAAAGCCGATCCCGCGATGTACAGCGAAACCATAGGTGTACTGTGCGGTATGGATGAAGCAACGGGTGTCGCAGCTGAAGGCGGTCTTGCCGAGCCGATGATGCTGTTTGCCAATATGACAATGGTGGCGGTACAGAAGTTTTTGAACGAAGCGAAAGCCGCGAAGTTTTCCCGTCCGTCGCTGATGGCGATGCTGACGGAGACCAACCGCGAATGGACGCCGATTCAGCTGCAGGAACAGCTTTCAGAAGAACGAGTGATGGTGCGTGAGAAGATGCAGTCTATCCATGAGCGTTCCGGTCATCATCACGATCATGAACACCATGAACATCAGGAGGAAACCGCAGATGAGTCGTAAACCTATTGTCATCGGCATTTCCGGTCCGTCCGGATCGGGCAAATCCACACTTTCTGCGCTGCTTGCAGAGACCCTGCCGAATACGGTCATTGTCAATGCCGATAAATATTATAAAAAAGAGCTTCCTGTGATTGTATCGCCGCTGGACGGAAAAGAATATCCCGACTGGAACCATCCGACCTCCATCGATTCCGCCGGTATGTGTGCAGAACTTGATGAGCTGTGCCAAAGGGAAGACCTTGACTTCATCATTGCGGACGGTGCGTTTATTTTCTGTATTGATGAGGTGCGCGCACGGCTTGATTATAAGATTTTTGTTTGGGCAGAAATCGAAACGCGCATTTACCGCCGTATCTGCCGCAACATTACGCTGAAAGGTCAGACCCCCGAGTTTATCGGCGGGTATTACCTTGCCTGTGTCCGTTACAGAGAAGCGGAATATTCTGTTCCGTCGCAGAAATGGGCGGATGTCATTGTGGACAACGAGCGCGATTTCGGTGAGATGCCGCAGATGCTGACAGAAAAACTGCTGTCGATGCGTCAAAATTGATAATAAAACGTAAATTTTCACGAAAAATCAAAAAAGATTTGCAAAACCATTTGCAATTTTGTGAGAGTTGTGTTATAATAAATACAATATTGAGAAATTTCCCCGAAAGGATACATCGAAACTATGAAAATCGGATTCAAAACAACCTATGTCAATGACGAACTGAAATATTCCGTCGGACTTGCCGGCCCTGTCGGTGCGGAAGACTTTGCAATGCGCGTTGTTGACCCGACCCACATCATCATGACCGATCCGGAAACCTGGACGCCCGGTACCGATCCGTCCCCGTTGTTCGGTTTGACCGAAGAAGAATATAACTGGAAGGACACTGATCTTGAAAAGCTCGACGAGCTGGCGCAGAAGCTCCGTACCGATATCCCGACCGACCGTCTGCTCGGTGAGAGCGAAGGTGTCCGCAAGAAGGATCGCGTTGAGTCCATCGACTACGGCAAGTATGTTCGCTACCGTAAGGAACGCAACGAACAGCGCCGCGATGATATGATCAGCCGTATGCTGGCTGCTGATGAGCTTTACTGCATGTTCTGCGGCGAAACCAACAAGCCGTATGTCTTCCAGTTCAGCTTCCTTCAGATGTTTGAAGACAAGGCTCTGGCAATGGAGCTTGCAAACGAATACAGAAAGAGAAACATTCCCCTGCTCGTTTCCCACTTCACACACGACCAGTTCAACAAGGAAAATGAAAAGTCCGTTTTCCACGAACTGCAGGTGCTCGGCTATCCGCTCATCATGTTCTTTGACGCGGAAAAGCGCCAGGGCATGATTCCGATCAAGGAGATTGTCAAGCATAAGGATTACGTCGGTCAGAAGAACAATCTTATCTACGGCAACCCGCATGTTGACTTTGCAATGACCAACCTGTTCCAGTTCCTGCGCACACCGAACAACATCGACCGCACCGATCCCGAAAAGTTCAAGGAAGCAGTTACCAAAACGCTGTCCTTTATGGAAAGCCGTTTCGTCGAAGCACTCTCCGATGCACGTTTCCTCGTTCCGACCAAGGCAATGCCCGACGGTAAGGTTGTTCCCGCAATGATCAAGATGTCCCAGAAGAAGCCTGCAGCTGCAGCTGAAGGTGCAGAAGAAGCGGCAAAGACGGAAGCTGCGGAAGAAGAAGTCATCGAAAAGAACTTCCTGCCGGTCTTCACCAACG
>JAZTZC010000437.1:0-48604 GCA_045637265.1 Eubacteriales bacterium
GCGGTGACACCTTCCCCCGGGGGAAGGTTCCGACAGTGCGAACCATCACCGTATCATTCAACCGATATGTCCCGAAAGGAGCAGACCCATGAAGATCAAGGAAGCCGCCGCAAGGTGCCATCTGACCGAAAAAGCCATCCGCCTGTATGAAGAAAAAGGACTGATAACACCCGCGATGACAGAAATCAACGGCAGGATGTTCCGCGACTATGACGAGGAAACCGTCCGCCGTCTGCAGACCATCGCCGCACTTCGACGTGCCTTTTTCTCCATAGAACAAATCGCGGCAATCCTCGATACCCCCGATGAAATCCCCGCAGTCTTTGCCGCCTACCGAGAAGAACTGCGCAGACAGTATGCCGATCTGAAGCCGCTTGTGCACCGTGCAGAGGAAGTCGATGCAGACACCCTCTCCACCGCCGCGGCAGTCTCTGCGGCATTGACATCTCCCGGCGCACACGGTGTTTCCGAGCAGGCATTGCCGACACTGCACTTCCGCGTCTGGGATGAGGAGCTGTCGCGGGACGAGCGCGAGATTGCCTATGCGAGATGTCAGCGGTACATCGCACACTGGGGTCGCTTCTACGGCGCATATCTTGTCTTTGATACGGTATGCGAGTGGATTGGGCGGTCGTTCAATATCATCACGATGGTACTCACAGCCACAGTGGTACTGGCGCTGGTGTTGTATTATGTGCCGCTTCCCATCCGTGTTGACACAGAACTGACAGGCTATGAAGCGACCTTTGACGAGGACAGTCATCTGCTGTGGGAACTGCGCGAATCGTTCCAGTCTGTTGAGGAAATTGAAAACTTCGATATTTCGCGCCTTCCCGACCCGACCGATGTTGTGGAGCGAACGGTATCCTTTGACGGCTGGATTCTGCGATATGCTTTTCACCAGGATGTATTCAAGGGGTATATCTCTGTATCGGGCTATGAATCGCTATCTCTGCCGTGGTCGATGTATCACGATTTTGATCCTGCCGACATGACCCCTGCTGAGAGCCGTTTCCAGTTTGCAGTCGATGGACTGTACGGAGAACTGAGATCCTTTGATTACCACAACGTCTGGCTCATCCGCGAGGATCGGGAAGCCCTCATCAGCATGATCCATGCGCACAAAAACAACTTGAGGGAAGCCATCCAGATCACGCCCGCCCCCGCCGGATATTATCTTCTCGATAACGGAGAGATCGACCTAAACAGGATCACC
This sequence comes from Eubacteriales bacterium, assembly GCA_045637265.1. Lineage (GTDB taxonomy): Bacteria > Bacillota > Clostridia > Oscillospirales > CAG-272 > RGIG3925. The sequence continues at coordinate 1,217 of JAZTZC010000437.1, forward strand.
TACCGAAAGCTCGGACATGACCGATACATTTTTGTTCCTGCCCAAAGCATCGAAGAAGCAAAATATCTCTATTACGAATACGACTGGAAAGCACGCGAAATCCGCATCTTTGAACGAGAGCAGATGCGCACCGAAGCTGCGAAATAACAGAAAGGAGCCGCCATGCAAATCAAACAAGCCGCCGCATTATGCGGTCTGACCGAAAAAGCCATTCGACTGTATGAAGAAAAAGGCTTGATTGCGCCAACCCTCACCGAAAAAAACGGACGCAACTTCCGCGACTATGATGAGAACACCGTCCGCCGCCTGCAAACCATCGCCATCTTGCGCAAATCGTTTTTCTCGCTTGACCAGATCGCGGCAATCCTCGATACCCCCGAAAACATTCCCGCCGTCTTTGCTTCCTACCGTGCGGAGCTTCACAAACAATACACCGACCTCAAACCTTTGATTTCCCGTGCGGAGGAAATCGACGCCGAAACCCTTACCGATGTCACCGCAGTATCGGACGCGATGACCGCACCGGCACCGCACGGCATCTCCGACGAAGCACTTCCGACCGTGCATTTCCGCGTCTGGGACGAGGGTGCATCGACGGACGAGCGCGAGTTGGCATATGCAAGATATCAGAAATGGATTGCGCGCTGGGAAAAACGGTATGCCGCGGAGCTAGCGGTGCGGTATGTGTTTGAAAGAACTTTCTGGAAGTGGATTGCACTCTCCGCTGTGATTCTTTCTGTCACGGGTTGGTATTTATACACACAGCCGTTTATCACGGATATCGATCTGACATTGCACGGCTACGAAATCATTCTCCCGAATGAGCGGGTGATTCCTGTCGATGTTGATTCCCTGCCCGATGCCGATGCTGTTTATGCGCTCGATTTGAAGCCGTATATTCCCGAATCCGAGGGAATACCGCGTCACATGACACTGCGTGGTGAATACCACCATTATCTGTTCAAGCCGGATCAATTCCGCGGTGAGCTGATTCTGGACAGCTATGAAATCCATGTCTCCGACAGAAACGGTATTCGGAGCGGCGGTCAGCCGACACCCGAGGAATGCAGGGAATACTATGGGGAAAATTTTGTTCTTACAGAATTGGAATTTGGTCCCGGTTATTTGTGGCAAATTTATATTGAGAAAGCCTTCGGCGGCAGAATGGAGCGCGATTCCGATCACAGTATCATTAACGATCTCAGAATCTTTGGTGAAAAAGAAGCACCTCAGTTCATTTTCAGTACCATAGAGTATGCAGGCGAAAAGAACGGAATGACACACTATAACTCGACCGATCGGTACCTTGTCTTTCCGGCAGAATCGGCAACTGATGCCGTCTACCGTTATTTTGATACTATCTGGCGCGCCGATCAGGCATACTATCACGATGTTATCAAACCGTATGAACAAGAAGAGGAGAAATAACCTGTGCAAATCAAAGAAGCCGCCGCATTATGCGGACTGACCGAAAAAGCCATCCGACTGTATGAAGAAAAAGGCTTAATCACACCGACCTATACCGAGATCAACGGGCGCAAATTCCGAGACTATGATGATAAAACCGTGGAACAGCTGAAAACCATCGCAGGGCTTCGCCAGTCGTTTTTCTCCATTGAACAAATTGCGGCAATGCAGAACACGCCCGAGGATATCCCCGCGATCTTCTCGGAATACCGCGACGAGCTGCGCGGAAAGTTCCGTGAATTGGAAGAATTGCTGGAGCGTGCCGATGCCGTGATTCCGTCGTCGCTTTCCTCTGCAGAAGCACTTGCCGAAGCACTCGGCGGCGTATTGCCCGCACCGAACGAACCTGCACAGATTGCCGATATCTCCGCCGCTCTCCCCGAGGACGAACCCTACCGTATTCGCCGCGTAGAGACGCATGCCGTGCCGGAAATGCGGTTCCGTGTCTGGGATGAGGATGTGGACCGCGATGCGCGTGAGGCGGCGTACGAGCGATATCTGCGCTATGTAAAGGAGTGGGAACGCTCCTACGATGCCGAATTGAAAATAGACAAGGTCAAGCACTTTTGGCTATACCCCATCGGTAAGTTCGTGGTTCTGCCGCTGCTCTGCCTTGCCGTCATCGGATGTTTTCTGTACTTTGTCGGCTGGCGGTCAAAGGTCGATATCACCTATACAGGATACGAAATCACGTTTTCGGAGGATGTATGGGATGAAATCGGGACAAAGCTGAGCGCGCTTCCCGATGGCGCAAAACCGCACGAGATGGATGTATCGGAATTTCCACAGGCTGTGGAGAGCCGAAACATCGATTTCCGTTTTGACGGATGGAAGACAGATTATCTGTTCAAGAAGGATACTTTTGAAGGTCTGATGATCTCCGACGGTTTCGGCGGTTTTGATGCAGGCAACCGCAGAAAGCTGCTCGGTGATATGATGTATCAGATGACACTGCCGGGACAGATCATGCAGAACGGCTTCTATACCACGCCAATTCGTGCCGCTGACCGCGCCTTGCTGCTCTTCTGTGAGTATGCGGCAGATTTTGGCGATGAGGACGGCATTCTGATTTTCCCACTCATGGAATCCAAAGGGTTTGATGCAAACGGCGAAGGACACAGCTCCGGAAACACCTACATCATCCTCGGTGCCAAATCGCCCGAAGAAGCCTCCCAACTCTTCTGGGATCGAATCTGGCGTCAATGGCAGGAAGACATCTACGAAGTCAATCCCGACTATTTCCGCGAAACAACCGCGACAACCGAATAACGCAAAAAACACAACGGACTGCCGTACACCAAACCGTACAGCAGTCCGTATTTGTTATGTCTGATTTTCGGGAGATTGCTCCGATTCCGCAGTTTCGTTTTCCTGCGTGGATTCCGTCGGTGCTTCCACGGGTTCTGTGGTCGGCGGTTCCGTGGGGTCTTCGACAGGATCGGTCGTCGGTGTTTCTGTGGGGTCTTCAATGACGGGATCATCCGCCGGTTCTTCTGTCGGTTTGTCTTCGGTGACAGGAAGTGAGAGAATACCGTGAATCCGTACCAGCAGCGCCGCAATTTCCGCACGGGAAATGACCGCACCCGGACGGAGTGTATTGTCCTCAAAGCCGCTGATCAAGCCATAGCCGACAATTCGTGTGATGTTGATTCTCGCCCAGTCGGGAATATCCGCATCATCTGCAAACGAAGTCGTCATCGAAAGTTCCGCTTTTTCCGCAAGCAGCGCACCAAGTACCTGCAGTACCTCTGCGCGGGACATCGTATCCTCGGAGGCAAAGCGGACAAGCGGATTCCCGTTTTCGTCATTGCCCGCACCCTTGCCGCGCATATAGCCGGCTTCCGTAACCGCCGCGATGTACGGAATACCCCATACGGGAATTTCCTCAGCATCGGCAAAGGATGCGACAGATGCATCATCATTGATCGGCAAGGCCATGAATTTTGCGATCATAACCGCAAATTCCACGCGTGTCAGACCGTCCGTCGGCGCAAAACGGTACGTACCGTCACCCATGGCAATGCCGCTTACCACACCCATGCGGTACAGCGTTTCAATGCTGTCATGTGCCCACATTCCATGTGTATCGTTAAACACAGCCATGCTGTCGCCATAGAAATACGTCAGATCGTCAATGGTCAATGTAAATGTTTCTGCCGAGGTCAGCAATTTTATGATCGTGAAGTCAGAAATGCCTTTTTTATCGATCATTGTTGTGTCGAGCGATATCCGCATCCATCCGCCGATACGGGTAAAGTCATCGGAAACGGTCCACGGCAGAGTATATTCCCTGTCGCCGCAGGTCATGACAGCGGAAAGGTCTGCAGGAAGCGTTCCCTTGACATAGAGATCGATGCGTTTGACGGGATGGGATGCCTTCGGTGTCCGGATGGGTGCCAGCCACAGCCCCTCGACCGAAACCGCCGCAGAACCGTTTCTGCCGCCGTTTGTCATACGGGTGACCTTAGCGGTGCTGTCATATACAACGTGCGTGTTCGGCATTCCGCTGTTCAGATTCATAACCACCTGTTCCGCGGCACCGAATGTCACGGGCACCGTTGTCCGATAGACAGCGCCTCCGTCGTCGGTAACCGCCAAAATCAGATTGGCTCTCTGTGCATGATCGAGTACCTTTGTGCTGTAAACCGTCATGGACATACCGACATATCCCGCGGCTTCCTCACCGTCCTTGACAGGAATAACCGACGCGCGCAGATCCTTTACCGCAATCTGTACCGGATATCCCTTCCATTTGCCCGATATCTTGACCGGTGCGGAATGACTACCGAACGGAATTGTCAGCGAAGTCACATCGGCGGAAATGCTGTCCAACCGATCCACACGGAACACAGTTTCGGTCGTCTCAAGAACATATTCCGTGACAGTACCGCTTTCCGTATCCGTCACACCAATCCGTATCTGCGCCGTAACATCGATAGTCTTGGCTGTCAGGTCAGGCGTCAGATGGCCGTTTTCGTCAATCGTTCCGCCAACGGCAGACCATATAATCTGCGCATTGTCAAAGGTCAGCGGTGTGCGGCTGCGGTCGGTGATTTTCACATCCAGGTCAACTGCCGCATTTCGGAAAACCAGCGGTGCATCGGGCGTGATCTCCGCATAATACGGAATACCGTCAGACACCGATGCATCGACAAACAGTACCGCATTGGATACCTTGCGCTCCACGCCGTCCGTCGGTTTGTTCTGTACGGTGAACGATGCATCATCGCCGCGAACAATGACAGTTGTGGAACCGCCGCCGTCGAGGTTGATGGCACCGATGCATCCGAGCGACTGCATGGTCTTGGCAAGCTCCTCCAGCGTCAGACCTTTGGATGCTGTTGTTCTGCCGTCTACCGCTAAGAAAAGCAGTTTTCCGTCCGCTGTATAACCGACTGCGGTACGCGGATTTTCCTTTTTTCCGTGATCTTTGTCGAAATCATCGCTGTGAATCTCGCCGTTTTCAATCAGCAGATCCCCGCCGCCGAGTGCCAGCGTGACATCCGACCAGCCCTCCGCCGCGGTACAGGAAATCGAAACGGCGTCACCGACGGCAAGTGCACGGTAGGCTTCCGCCTGGGTGCACTTCTCATGCAGATAAATGATAAATCCGTCTTCGGGAATCTCGCTGTTTTTGCTCTTTTCGCGGATTTCCGTCAAAGTCGCGCGGACTTCACCCGCAAGCGAGAAGACACCTTCCTCGATTTTGAATACGTATTCTGTTCCCTCTTCTGTGGAATAAGTCGTTTTTCCGTGATCGGGTGTACACAGATACGCACCCCAGACTGCGGGATATTTGTTGATGTGCGCTATGGGAAGCGTCAGCACATCTGTTTCGTTTTCCGTTATTTTATGTAGGGTCGTTGTGATCGACGGTCTGCCGAGCAGATACGTACCGTCGGCTTTGATGCCGATGGCGGTTTCTCCCGCATCCGAGGACAGTATGATTCCGTCCTGAATCAGAACCCCCATCGGAATCCCCGTCTGCATACTGAAAAAGTCACCGTTGATGCCGCCGACCACACGTGAACCGCTTTCCGCAAGCTGTGATTGTACCAGCCGCATCATCGTGCCTGTCGTTTCGCGTCCGACCACATGGGTTCCGTAGGTCACCATCGGCAATACAGACTGTCCCGGATGATATGTAAACAGATACCCTCTCTGTGATTCTCCGTCCTTTTCTGCCAAAATCGCCTCATACTGCAGTCCATCCGCGGGAGATGTTTCTGTGCGGTAGATCATCGTATCATCGGAAATGACAAACGCCGAAACAGACAGAACTACACACGACATCACCAGAAGACACGAAAGCATCCCGCCGATCAGTTGACGGACAGGAAATAAGTTCATAGGTCATTGCTCCTTTGTTACTGTTTTTTCTTTTATTTTACCACAAAAGTATCCGTCCTGCAAGAGGTATCGCGAAAGACGTATGCAGCATTTTTTGCCAAAAAACAAAAGAGCCGCAATCAACAGCTCTTTTGTCAAATTAAAATCGGATTATTTACGCAGAATACGGTCAAGTACCGCATCGGTACGGGCATACACCGCGGCAAGTGTATCTGCGGTCATGTCAGAGTGTGCATTCCAGGTCTTCTCGGCAAGGGCGGGAATCCGCTCACGGATCAGCGCAAATTCGGCGCTGCACGCCTCCTCGTTGGAGGACATTCCGACAAGCTGATCGCCCCACGCACAGATTTGTCCGCCGAGAACGGGCGCTGTGTCGGGGACAACGATATCCCGCTTGGACGCGATGGACTTTTCCCACCAATGCTGCCAGCGGTAGATATCCCAGTTAAGAATCTCACCGGGTGTCCAATGCGTGTTCGGTGTGCAGATATAAAGCGGCTTCCACGAGCAATTGATCAGCGTAAATCCACCCTCCAGAAGTTCGGGAGCAAGCTGGTAATAGGACTCCCATGCGATAACAAGAACATCCTTGGAAATCAGATGGTTGTATTCCTTGGAAAAGCCTTCCCAAATGACAGGTGTGACGCCTTTGGAAAGTACATAATCGGTCATTCTCTGCAGATAGTGTGCATACAGCGCGTGAACATCGGGCAGATCGTGCGCCTCACGGTAAGCCCGGCAGCCCTCACAGTCATCCCAGCGTGCAATTGCCGCTTCATCGCCGCCCAGATGCAGATAGCGGGCATCGGGGAACACGGCAAGGATTTCGTCGATCAGCGTTTCGAGTGCCGCAAATGTCTTCTCTTCGGCACACATAATGCCGTGCGAGCCGAAAATTTCGGGATATGCTGCATTGAAGCAAGCACAATGACCGGGCAGATCCAGTTCCGGAACGAGCAGGACACCGCGTTCTTTTGCATAGGTATCGAGCGCAATCAAAGCTTCCTTTGTATAACAGCGATTTTCCGTGCGGAGTTTCGGATATGCGTCCGTCGGGAAGGTAAAGCTCTGGTCATCGGTAAAATGCAGCTGCAGTCGGCTGATCTTATAGAGATAGCAAAGATCAATCGCATCGTAAAGATATTTGATCGGATGCCACTTGCGCGCAAGGTCGATCATAAGACCACGCCATGTGCCGTCGGGAGCATCTTCCACATGCATATCGGGAACGCAAAGTCCATCCTCACCTGCCTCCACAGACAGAACGAGTGCGGCAAACGCGTAGTTCAGGGCTGCGGCATTTCGCGTGTGTATCGTTACACCTTCTTCGCTTGCATCGATGACATACGCGTTTTCTCCAAGTGCGGGATCACAAATGCAGACAATGCCAGCATCCTCACGCTTGCCCACACGGGAAAGAAAACGGTAAAAAACACGGTCAAAATAATCGGATGCCGCCATCATGGCTTCTTTTTCGGAGCCGTTAAAGCCTTCACAGTAATAGGTCGGCATCAGAGCGCGAACAGTTTCTCCGTATTGAACCGTTTTGGGATTCGGCAGAATCTTATGTTTCATCAGAATGTTCCTCCGTTGTTGTATGCATAAAACAGTTTATCATAATTTTCCTTAATTTCGGACAAGGAGGCAGTTGCCTCGTAATTGAACACACCGTTGTAGCCGACAGCTTCCAATGCGGCAAGCAGCGACATCCAGTTGATCTTTCCCGCACCCGGCAGCCAATGGCGTTCATCGACATAGTCGTGATCAGAGATGTGCGTGGTCAGAATGCGGGTTCCCAGTGCATAAACAGCATCCTCGGATGTTTCCTTGAGGAAATGGTTGACGTCGACACACGCACCGACACCGGCAGGCATCGCATCAATGATGGCAATTCCTTCCGCCGCCGTGTTGAACAGGCAGGTACGCGGAAGGGATTCGACAGCAATGGGGGTCTTTGTCCATGCGGTCATCTGCACAAGCGAATCGTGCAGTGCCGCAAGCTGGATCGGACGGATGTCGTCGGAGATCGGCTCAAAGCTGCCATGAATGATGTAGCAGTTCGGATGATAGGCATCCATGACGGGCAATATTTCGCGGATGTTGGCTAATGCTTCCGCACGAATCGAGTCCTCATGATGTGCGAAATTCCAGTGATTACCGAACGAAATATGGACACCGTTAAAGAAGAGTCCTGATGATTTGACCAGTTCAAGACCGTCGACAAGTCCTTTCATGGCGTCAATCTCTTTGTCACGATGCGGCCAGAAAGCACAGAGATCAAGATCCATCGCATCAAATCCGAGCGCTTTGGCTTCTTTTAACTTGTCCGCAAAGCCTTCGCGGAACAGGGAAAGCGAGGTACCTAAACGAAGTTGATACATAACCGTTGATTCCTTTCTGTTCTGTCAGATTTTTAAGATCAGATTGCAAAGCACGACCGCCACGGGAATCGTGAACATCGAAAGTGCGGTCGACATACCGACAGTCTTTGACGCATAGTCGGGACGCATATCGTAGATTTCCGAGAACATCGCAGTGACAGCAGCAGTCGGCAGGCTTGCCATGACTGTAAAGAAGATGACATAGTCATCGGACATACCGCAGAAATGGTAGATCAGCGCAATGACGCACGGTGCAATCAAAAGCCGCAGGAATGAAAATATGTAAAGCTGTACATCGCAAAAGATTTTTTTCAAAGGAAGACGAGACAGATTGGCACCAATGACAAGCAGGACGACAGGGGTACAGATATTGTTCATATACCCGACAGCCGCGGAAACAGGTGCGGGCAGGTCAATCTGCAAAACAAAGAACAGAAAACCGACGAGACACGGCGTTGTTCCGTGATTGAGGATCAGCTTCAGAGGATTGATGCGGATTTTCTCACCCGGAGCATCCCGATCCTTTCCGCGCGACAGCACGATCATGCCATACGACCAGACAGAAAGATTGAAGGCAACAACGTAAAATGCACCCCAGAACAGACCAATGTCGCCGAACATCGTCTGCAGAAGCGGAAATCCCATAAAACCCGCATTGACGAAGGTCAGGCTGTATTCGGTCAGAATACGCTCCACCTTGTCACGGCGGACATAGTGTGCCGTGAGAAACGCAAACAGCGCAAGGATGGCATGCGACAGCATTCCAATGCCGAGAATCGACAGTCCCGCCATCAGATTGTCGCGGGAATATTCAACATTGACAAGCGCATTGAACAGCATAAACGGCTGTGCAACATTAACGGTCAGCTTCGACAGTTTTTTGGACATCCCCTCGTCGATGATTCCCGTTTTTGCGGCATACAGCCCGATCAGCATCAGAATGAGAAGTGAGATCACGGCTTTTGCCGCAACGGAAAATGAAACAGTCATGAATGTAAGATCCTTTCAGTTCAGTGCCCTGTATTTTTCGGCGATGGCGCGCATATCCTCCAGCATATCCTCTCGCTTGGAGGGATCACGCAAAAGCGCCGACGGATGGTAAACGGCACACATCTCAAACGCACCGCGCGAAAACCAGACACCGTGTTCTCTGGTAATGCGGAAATCGGGCTTGATCAGCCGCTGTGCGGAAATTCGTCCCAGACAAACGAGAAGCTTCGGGCGGATGATACGCACCTGTGCACGCAGATGCTCGATGCAGGCATCTTCCTCTTCCGGAAGCGGATCACGGTTGCGCGGCGGTCTGCATTTGAGAATATTGGCAATGTAGACGTCATCCCGCGGAATCCCGACGGCAAACAGATAACGGTCGAGCAGCTGTCCCGCGGCACCGACAAACGGAATCCCCGTCGCATCCTCTCGTTCCCCCGGTGCTTCCCCGACAAACATCAGACGGGCATCGGGAGATCCTGTGCCGAAGACAAGATTGGTTCTTGTGGCGCCGAGTGCACAGCGCTGACAGGACTCACACGCGGCACGGACAGCGGCAAGCTTCTCTGCTTGTTCAGACATGAAAATTACCATGGCTTTCGTCTAAGAAAGCCTTCCTTTCTTGGGGAATTGTGGCTGGGTTTTGAACGCGATCCAATCGCGGGCAAATTCGCCGCCGATCCGGTGGCGAAAGCCACAAAACCCGCGTGAAAAAGTATTTTTCACGCTAATAACTCCTTTATTTTGTGTTTACCATCAGCGCCGCCATTGTCGGTATTGCATCATGGGCGCACAGACACCGCGCATGCTCACCGAGACAGCACAAAATCGACGCGGATATAATCCGACATCCGAACTCCTCCAAAAGCAAGGTCGGCGAAAGCGGCGCGCCCTCCTCTGAAACCGGCTCCTCCACGGAAAGATAGAAACGGTGACTGTTCGGCATGATGTACAGCGCACTGTCGCCGCGATAACCGCGTTCACAAAGCATGCTGCAAAGTCGGATCAGACAGTCCGGCGGACAGTCGTCAAACGCATACAGCGCATGTGCGGCAGTACGGCGGCGGGTACGGGGCGGAGGTGCGGCGGTCCCGGTCAGAGACACGGAGGACGGTGTGGCAGTGGTCATATGTATCAGGTTCCTTTCTTCGTATTGGGAATTTGCTTACGCGCTTATTATATTATAATCCCAAACGGTGAAAATGGAAACCCTCAATTTATGGAAATCACGCCGCAAGTAATCAGAATGTATAGTACGGCAGAAGCGGTCTTCCTCCAATCTCGAAAATGTAATCCTTCGAGCGCAGAAGTGCAATCAGCTCGTCGTTGTTCTTCGGCAGCGTCTTTGCGCGAAGTGCAGCAGAACCTTCGTGACCGCGGTGATGCAGGTCCGTACCGATGGTCAGAATCGGAATGTTCTCCACATCTGCATAGCGTGTGGAAACCGTAATGCGGGAATTGTGACCGGGGTGCATATTGAACGCCTCGATACCGTCCATATGAGCACCGTCCATGGCGACAATGCCATTGCGGAACGGGTGCGCCTGACAGATCAGACGGTTTTCGGCATGATAGATTTCATAGAATTCACGGAAGGTCAGGTCAAGACGGTTGACGGTTTCACGCAGGAACGCTTCATCCGCACCGAAGACGAGATAGTCGTTGGAGTTTTCCTCGAAACGGAATTCCGCGCCGAGCAGAACGGTAATGCCTTCCTCCGCACCGATACGCTTCGCTTCTTCATAATCGGAAAGATAGGTGCCGACGGGATCGTCCGTCTTGAAAAACTGTGCACCGGGATTGAAGTGATTGGTGATGACAACCGCGTCGTATCCCTGCTCCCGCAGTCTGGAAATGAACTCCTTTGGCGGCAGTTCCGAGCAGCCGGAGCAGGGGGAGGTATGCGCATGCAGTTCAATTTTGTACTTGTATTGAGAGAGGTAATTCTGTACCTCTGCAGGAATGAGATTCATTACGGTGACTCCTTTTCAAATGAATAATGATTTTATTATATTATAAATCAAAACCCCGGAAATGTACAGAGGTTTTCCCGAATTTCCCGCAGAAAATTTCAACAAAAATTTTTACATCACATCGCAAGAAAAACGAAGATAAAACGAGCATTTGAGAGATAAAACGAGATATCGAAATTCTAAATCAAAATTTCCAAAAAATCTTCAAAAAACCCCTTGACAACGGCATTTTTCTGTGGTATAATCTTACACGTTCTGCAAAAGAAATAGGATGGTACCGCAAGAAAACGCGCGGTATCGATAACAATAACGGAGGAAAAAAACATGTCCACTTTCATGGCTAAAAAGGAAACGCTGGAACGCGCATGGTATGTCATCGATGCAGCAGGCAAGCCCGTCGGTAAGACCGCAGCGCTCGCAGCTTCCATTCTCAACGGCAAGCACAAGCCCACCTACACCCCTCATGTTGACTGCGGCGATCACGTCGTTATCATCAACGCATCCAAGGCTATCTTCACCGGCAAGAAGCTGACCGATAAGATGTACTACCATCATTCCGGTTACATCGGCGGTCTGAAGTTCATCTCTGCAAGCCAGCTGATGAAGACCAATCCGGAAGCTGTTCTCGAACTGGCAGTCAAGGGTATGCTCCCCCACAACTCCATCGGTGCTGCATCCTTCAACCGTCTCAAGGTTTACGCAGATGCAGACCACAAGCAGCAGGCTCAGAAGCCGACCCTCATCGAAGCTTGATCGAAGATTGTCAGAAAGGAAGTAACAGAACATGATGTATACAAGCGCTAAGCCCTACTTCTACGGCACGGGCAGAAGAAAGAAGTCCACCGCAAGAGTCCGCATCCTTCCCGGTACCGGTGTCATCACCATCAACGGCCGTGACATCGACGACTACTTCGGTCTGGAAACCATGAAGCTCATCGTCAACCAGCCCTTCGGCGTTACCGCTACTGAAGGCAAGTTTGACATCATCGCAAACGTTCGCGGCGGCGGTTTCTCCGGCCAGGCAGGTGCTATCCGTCACGGCGTTGCAAAGGCTCTCCTTCAGGCAGACGAAACCTTCCGTCCCGCTCTGAAGAAGGCAGGATTCCTCACTCGTGACCCGAGAATGAAGGAAAGAAAGAAGTACGGTCTGAAGGCAGCTCGCCGCGCACCGCAGTTCTCCAAGAGATAATTTATTATTTCGATATACAAAAAGCTCTGTTTTGGCAGGGCTTTTTGTTTTGCAATGGGTTTGACGTCAAGGCTATTTCCGAGCACTTTGGGCATTGTAATACGGCTATAACCTCTGGCATTTATACTCACATTTTTAAGGAGTATAAGGCAAAGATGGCTGAAAGTATTGAAAAAGACCTCATTTAAGCGATAGAACGACACGATTTGTAAATTTTCGTGCCGTTTTCTTTATTTATTCACAGTTCTATGATATAATGATATCAGTTCGATAAACTTGAATTTTGCGAACAGAATACACAGGACATAATGTGTCTACCTCGAAACCACGGCATTTCTCGCTTTGTGTCGTGGCGTTTTAGATACGGCAGCGGTATGATTTACACGAAAGGAGGGGTTCCGAATGAACCAACAAAAAACAGGTGAGCTCTTGAAACACCTGCGCAAGGAAAAAGGGCTAACCCAAGAGCAACTGGCAGAACACTTTTATGTATCTTCCCGAACCGTATCACGGTGGGAGACGGGCAACAATATGCCAGACTTGGATATGCTCATTGAACTTGCGGACTTCTATGATGTAGATATTCGTGAAATCATTGACGGAGAAAGGATAAGCGAGAATATGGACAACGAAACCAAGGACACCTTGAAAAAAGTGGCTGAATATGCCGCAGATGAAAACAAAAAACTCAAAAACAAAATGATTGATATGATGCTGGGTGCTGTAATCCTTCTGGTGTTCAGTTCTGTTTTATTTGAAAACACGCAAAGCGGTTTGCTCTACGGTATTGTACCAGAAGGTGCCTGCAATAATCTTATGATGTTTTCCCAAGGATTGGCCGTTGCTGCACTTGTACTGAATATTCTTTACCTTATGGGGCTGTTTGAAAAAATCAGCAAATGGAAGAAACGTCACAAAGAAAACAATCATTCATAATTTTAATGTGCTACAAATTCCAATTTGTCTAATAGTACGGGTGTTAATCTTGGTGTGAGTTTGGTGCTAATTTGGTGCAACATCTTATGTGACAGCACGAAAAATATCAAACGCCATGCGATTGCACCCCCACAATATCCCACGAAATGAGCGTTACGCACGATATAAAACGCTGTGAAACGCCAATGCAAAAACTCCAAGAGATAATTTCAGCCCAAGGGCGATTATCAAAAATGACAGCACTCACAAGCGTGGGGGCTGTTTTTTTGCTTATGCCGGTTTCTTTATTTATTCACATTTCCGTGATATAATGGTATCGTCAAACGTCGTTGCATTTGAAAAATCCTCGCTCACAAAGGAGACATTCGCATGAACCGTTTTCAGAAAGTCGCTATCCTGTTTGCCTTCGCCGCTGTTTGTTTCGCGGCAGGTACTGTCAACCACATACTCAATACAGGAGAGGATGCACTGTCATCCGCGCTTTTGTGTGTGGGATGCATCTGCGCGGCAGTTGTTTTCATGAAAAAGAAATAAATCGACAGAAAGCAGGTAACATCCACATGACTGCAATCATCCGCACAATGACCCTCTCCGATTATGACAGTGTCTATCGATTATGGTGCAGCACCCCCGGCATGGGACTCAATACGACCGACGACAGCCGTGAGGGCATTGAAAAATATCTGAAGCGTAATCCGACAACGAGCTTTGTCGCGGAACAGGACGGCAGAATCGTCGGTGTCATCATGGCTGGTCATGACGGCAGACGCGGATACATTCACCACACGGCGGTTCTGCCGGAATATCGCGGTCACGGAATCGCCGTACAGCTTGTCAATCACGCCATGGCTGCACTGGACAAAGAAGGCATCAGCAAGACCGCGCTCGTCGCATTCAAAAGCAATGAGCTTGGAAACGGATTCTGGGAGCACATCGGCTTTACCGAGCGCGAGGATCTTGTCTACCGCAACAAAAACATCCGCACATTGGAGCGAATCGACACATGAGCATCGGACAAACCGTCAAGGTCATCGTTGACCGTCCTATGGGGTCATATCATCCCAAACACAAGGATTTATACTATCCCGTCAATTACGGCTATATTCCGGGTATTTTTGCGCCGGACGGTGAGGAACAGGACGCCTATATTCTCGGCGTATCGGAACCCGTCACGGAATTTGTCGGGCAGGTGATTGCCGTCATCCACCGCTATGACGACATTGAGGAAAAATGGGTGGTGGCACCCGTGGGCATGACCTTTACCAAAGAGGAAATTGCCGCGCAGGTTGCGTTTCAGGAGCAATATTTCATGACAGAAATCCGCATGGAAGAATCGTAAGAAGAAGTAGGTAACCCGATGAAAAAAAGCACCATCATTGCATACATTCTGACCCTCGCAGTGTCCGTTTCCGCCGCATTTTCGGTCGGATATCATGTACGCGGACAAAAACAAACAGAATCCGCCGCACATACATGTCAGACATATCTTTCCCTGGCAGCACAGAAGCTAAAATTTGGCGATATCACCAATCCCGATACGATGGAAGCACTGATCAGCAATGTTTACGCCGCTTTGAGCCACTGCACGGATCCCAATGCCGCAAGTCAGCTGCATGCGCTTTGGAATGCGCTGATCTTTTCCTACGAGGATTACGCCGCACAGCCGGAGATTGTGATGGAACGCTTGAAGGAAATTCACAATATGCTGCCAAAAAAATACAACAAGTACGGAATATTCAGCGAATAAAGGAACGATATATGCGCCTGTTTCACGTAAGCGAAGAACCCGATATCACGGTATTCCATCCTCGTCTGCCCAAACGGCGAGATCTTGATCCGTCAGTCGGTCTTGTCTGGGCAATCGATGAAGAACATCTGCCGAACTTTCTCACACCGCGAGACTGTCCGCGCGTGACATATCACATTCGCCCCGAAACCACAGCGGAAGATCGACAGCGATTCTTTACATCCGACACCGTGATGCATACAGTCATCATCGAACATGGTTGGTTTGATCGGATGCGGAATACTACCCTGTATCTCTATGAGTTCGATCCGTCAGACTTTGTCTTGCAAGATGACATTGCCGGTTATTATGTTGCCAAAATCATGCAAACGCCGATTGCAAGGCACATCATCGATGATCTGCCCGGTGCGCTGATCGCTCGTGGTGTGGAACTGCGCATCACCGACAACCTGCGGCGTATTGCAGAGGAGGTCAAGACTTCAACCCTCAGCTGGTCGCTGTGTCGGATGGGAAATGCAAAATAAGGAGAACAAGTATATTTATGGAAAAAGGCAAGATCATCTTTCTGAACGGCGTGACAAGCACCGGAAAAACATCCATCGTCGATGCCATGCAGAACCGCAGCGATATCTTTTTCTATGCAATGGCAAATGACCTGTTTCAGGATATGGTCGGCGAGCGATATCTGCGCGAAAATTACTGGAAATATCTCGGTGATGTTTTAATGGAAATGTATCGCACGGCAAAAGAATTCTCCGACCGCGGGCACCATGTGATTTTAGACGGTGTTTTATCGGAGCGTCCCGAAATTCCCGATCATTACAGGCGGATGCGTGAAATTCTCACTGACAATCCGCTGTATATGGTTCATGTCACCTGCCCGCTTGAAATATGCCGTCAGCGCAATCTTGCACGTGGTAACAGAGGCGAATTTCAGTCGCATGAGCAGGCAGAGCATATGCCGCAGAATGTCGATTATGCGCTGGAGGTAGATACATCCGTATTGTCCTCCGAGGAATGTGCGGAGATCATCATAAAAACAATTTTCGGAAAGTAAAGCAAAAGGAGATGCTCACCAAACGGGCATCTCCTTTGTGATATTTGCGGATATGGAAGACAAATGGGGTGAGCATCAAAACAAAATTCTGACTCCAAATTCTTTTGCGCATCTCGGACACCGTACCGTATGCTTCCCTGTTCTGCGCGGCAGACACAGTTCCGCTTTGCAGTGCGGGCAGGTACGGTAACGCTTGGTCGGCAGATTCTTTGCACGGATACCGAGCTTTTTGAAAAACACACCGATGGATTTCAGCACAGGAATATGGGCACACTTTGCGGAAACCTTCGTTTTGAAGTTCCACCACGCCATGTTTTCGCGGCGACGTGCGTCAAGATTGCGGGAAAAGAAACGGAACAGCATATACAGTGCGGCGACGGTACAAAGCCCGGACAGAACCGCGCTCCTCACAAACAGCGAGAGAATCCAGAGTATCAGATACGTATAAAAAAGTGCATGATTGAGCGCGTCCATGCCACATCGGCCGTACATGAAGCGCATGATTTTTTCGGCAAATTTCATTGGGGGTACAAGTCCTTCCTTCTTTTATGACAGAAAGTATTATACCGCAAAAATATGACCGCATTGTGACCTTTTTTCGCAGAAATTGGAAATCCTTCGTAACAAATACCGTCACTCCGCAGGCAGGTTTTCATTCTGCCAGATAGATCCCCACGCGGCTCTGCAGAATCTTCCCGGCTTCCTCGGGCGAACGCACGCCGCTTTCGACATAGGACAGCTCCTCGTCGAGAATCGACTGCAGGGTTGCATCGGCGGCAGTGCGCATGACCGCGCGGTCGAGGAAGCGGATAAAGAGGTCGCGGTCGTCTTCGGTGAGTTTTATAACATCAAATACCGAGTTTGCACCCTTGTTGAGCTCGTCCATTGGCTCGTCAGAACAGATACAAATCAAAGAAAATGCATCCGGATGCAGATTGAGCCATGATTGGATATCAGAAGTTTCGCGGATTGCCCGCAAGCAGCTGTGCACGTACTTGGGAAACGCCCCGATCATACCTTCCCGTGATACCGGAAGTCCGCGAAGACTGAGTAAATCACACGCCTGTACATCTGCCGACATCAAAAAATTCAGAAATGCAGCCGCACCGTCTGCACACAGTGCATTGGAAGCAATTGAAATCGTCGCACCGGCAGACAACTGTACCACTGTCTCATCATCCGACGGATACCCGCAGAAATTGATCTGATCGCGGGAATACAGCCAGTGCGCGGCGGCAATGTCCTCAAAACTGTCAAATGTAAATTCCGTGAATTTTAACCGTCTGCTGCGAATCACCTCGTCCGGAACAAACGGAGAAGACGCATACACAGAAGATAGTGTTGGAAAATGCAAAATATCCAGTGCATCCTCGGAATATATTCCATCCCGAACTTCCATCAGAAACGACAGCCATTCCTCACATTCGACGCTGTCAAAGGAACAGGTTTCGTTGTACAGATCCATATATTCATATTGTCCTGTCAATTTCAAACTGTCATATACACTTTTTGAAAACAGCGCTTCTCCGTCCTTCAGTTCCGCCGCCATATTGTAAAGAACATCATAAGTCAGCTTTTCCTGCGGCGATAAAGTGAACCGACTTGTCATCAGCGTGGACAACCGCATAAAATACGGAAGTGCCATGATGCCGTTCTCTGTTTCATACGCCGTTTCGATACAACCCAGAATCTGATCTTCCGCCAGATACTGCGCAAGATCGGCAAGCAATCCCTTATCGGCAAGCATATCGCGGTTGGACGATTGCTCCGGGAAGAAATAACAGTCATATACGACACCGGAAAGTAAATCTTCCTCAAACTGCCGCTGTACTGCCGCCAGAACCTCCTCCTCCGGGATTCCCCAATATCCTCCGCCTGCTGAAACATTGTAGACCGAATCATAGTAATTGTGATACTCGATCACATAATCCTCACTGTTCCGATTAAACAAGTAGACCGCCGCATCGAGAAAATACTGCTCCGAATGATTCAGTCCAATCGTTGCAAGGGTAAAGACTTCACGCTTCTGCGAACGCCGCTCCTCTGTCAGACAAAGAAAACCAGTTTCGGAGTCATATTCCAACGGATTCTCATAAGAAACCATAAAAAATTGATCGTTCATGATCTTTGATAACGTAATTGCAGACGGAAACAGACCGGATTCGTTCCAGTTGACAATCTGTTCAGCTACCCCGTCTCTCGCCGCATATAAGCCGTCTTCACACCGCGCGTATATTGTGTCCTTGTACAGATACATCGCACCCGTATACTGTACCTCGCTGAAAATGGTATCGATGTCCCGGCCGTTCTGTGTCAGGGGATTCTTTTCTTTCTCCCCTGTTTCCGGATCGATCAGAAAATGCTCGACCGGATCAAATATTTCACTTCCGATTGTTCCGCTGACCTGCAATCTGCCGTCAGGTGCCAAACTGACGATATCGGGGTAACACGGAAACTGAAAAGTCTGCGCGTCCTGTGTAATGTCACCGTCCGGAAACCGGTAGACCGTATAATTTCTGTAATAATACAGATCGCCGCCGAAGAACTGCATATCCTGTATATCCTTGTTATTGCTCACAGGATAGAGACATACATACTTCTTCGATTCCGCAAGCAGATTGCCCTCCGCATCATAACAGCAGAACCGCCGCCAGGACGAGTCGATTGTCTCATATGTATAAAAATGCTCCCCGTCCTGCGTTGCCGCAATGATTGCATTCTGCTGTATCACATCCGGCAAACGCAAATTGTGAAGATAATTCCCCGCGGCATCATAAATATCGTAATAGAAGCCACCCTCAACTCCATCGGCAGCGGAATACCAATTCAGAAACCAGAACTGATCTCCAACCGGTTGGATACTCCAATGATGGATTGCTCCGCCATGTCCACCGGTGAATTTGCGATATTTGAATACATTATCGGTTTCATATATGACTTCCTCAATCTGCGGTGTTCCCGGTACCACGTTCGCTGTCTGTGACGATATGGGATTGTTTTCGCCGCCGGATATACCGGTATCACAGGCACAGAAAAATAAACACAATAGCATCAAAGATATCAGATATACGGTATGTTTCATATCATCACCCATTTAATCAGTAACGGCTTCAACCGTAAAACAGTTGAAGCCGTTGGAATACTTATCTAACTTACGGTTTCTTTGGAATGTTATTCGCCCTTTATCCAACCACAGTTATTACATCTGATTACATCACCAGAATAATCGTGATAAATTTGAAAATATTCAGTATCATCTGAATAATATTTCTGACCTCCGCACACCTGGCATCTGTAAACATAAAAACGAACATAACTGCCTATACAATACCAAGTATTCCATTGGCTCACATCTTGAATTCCTTCGAATGTAAAACATGAATCTGGATGTGAACATGATGCCGCATCACATGGTGCAACTGTATTTCCGGGATCAACAAAGGCGGCAGAAACAAATGGAATAAGCAAGAGAAGACACAGGGACAGCGCGAAAAATTGTTTTACTGATTTTAACATGATCGTGTCCCTTTCTTTGTTTTTTTAGAATATGTTTTGATTTGTCCGGAGGATTACGCCTTGGAAGAAATCGCCAATTTTTCTTCCAACTGTAGTATATCATATATTATGCTTGATGTCAATAGATATCACAAAATTTCCTGTTGTTTTTAACAAGTTTGTTTGCATAAACACAATAAAATCAGCAGAACGCACAAACGCATTCTGCTGATTTTGAATTTATGCAAATGTGATGCCGAACGTGCCGCCGACCTCAACGGACAGCTCTGCCGCATAGAATACCCGCAGCGCACCGACAAGATAGCCGGTATCCTTCGTTCCCGCCGTCTCAAAGGGCGAGTGCATGGCAAGCTGCGGCAGACCGATATCGACGGTATTGAGCGACACCTGTGTGTTGGCGATGTTGCCGAGGGTCGAGCCGCCGCCCATGTCGGAGCGGTTATAGAAGTGCTGGACAGGCACGTCTGCCTGCTTGCATACCGCTTCAAACAGTGCCGCAGAAATGGCATCTGTGGTATACTTTTGGCTGGCATTGTGCTTGATGACAATACCGCGGTTCATCTCAGGTCTGTGCGTCGGGTCGGCAAATTCGCCGTGGTTCGGATGAACGGCATGTGCATTGTCGGCGGAAACCATCATACTGCGCGCAACTGCCGCCATATAATCGCCTTCCGTGCCGCCGAGAGCAAACACAATGCGGTGCAGTACATCGGAAAGGAACAGACCTGCCGCACCCTGCTTGGTCGTGCTGCCGACCTCCTCATTATCGAGAATCGCGCAGACAGCCGCCGTGTGCTCGGATGCTTCGCTCTCAAGGAATGCCGTCATCGATGCATATGCGCACTGCAAATCGTCAAGCTTCGGGCAGGAGAAGAATTCATCCTCGGGTCCCCAGACGTAACCCTTATCGCGGTTATAAAGGAACAGATCGGCGGAGAGGATCGCATCCTTGTTCACGCCGGCAGCATCGGCAACCATCTGATAGAAGGAGTCCTTTGCATTGCCGTTGCCGTACAGCGGAACGAGATCACACGCGGGATTGTAGTCCTTGATGCGAGCCATGTGCGGTGCGACATTGGGCATCATCAGACAGTTTTTGTCAACATCGGCAAGGACGGTCTTCATTTTGCCGTCCTCTGTCTTGACGAGCAGCTTGCCCGCAACGGAAAGCGGTCTATCCAGCCATGCGCCCTGAATCATGCCGCCGTAAGGCTCTGCATTGATGCGGACATACATCGGCGAGGTCAGCTCTGCATTGTCCTTGATCTTGAAGGTCGGCGAATCGGAGTGCGACGCGCAGATCATAAAGCCGCCGAGTGTGGATTTCGGCATACGGAACGCGATGATGGACGATGCATTGCGGCGGACAAAATAACCTTTTCCTGCCTCAAGCGCGAGATTCTCCGCTTCGCACAGCTCGGTATAGCCGGCCGCCGTCAGTTCCTTTGCCAGATTGTCGCAGACGTGGAAGGGCGAGGGGCTGTGTTCAATGAATTTGATCAGATTTTCGGTATACTTCATGTTGCTTGATTCCTTTCTTTATGTGTATCGTTACACAACAGGTGATTATACGCTTTTACCGTGCATCAGATTGTTGCCCTTTTCATCGAGCAGCTGCATTTTGGTGTCATACAGCTTCTTGGACAGGTCAACGTAGAACTTATGCGGATTTTCAAAGCGCTTGACTTCTTCCCACAGATGGTCGACCTCATATTGGCAGTATTCACGGATTTCCTTGATGGACGGAGACTGATAGACACATTCTCCGTTTTGGAAGATCGGAACGAGCAGTTCCCGCAGATAGTAATTTGTTACGAGCTTGCGCTTCCAGGTGTTGTCGGGGTCGAAGATCTCCAACGGCTGTGTTTCGTCGATCGGATCCTCATTGTAGATGCACATCATGTCGGCAATCGGTTCTTCCGAGGTCTTGTCAAAAATGCGGAATACGCGCTTGAAATGGGGGTTGGTGATCTTGCCCGCATTCTCGGAGATTTTGATTTTCGGGATAACGCAGCCATTTTCGTCTTCTTTTGCAACGAGCTTGTAAACGCCGCCGAAAACAGGATCACTCTTTGCGGTAATCAGACGCTCACCGACACCGAACGAATCAATCTCCGCGCCCTGGTGGATCAGATCGCGGATGATATATTCGTCAAGAGAGTTGGAAACAACGATCTTACATTCCGTCAGTCCCGCTTCATCGAGCATCTTACGCGCTTTTTTGGTAAGGTACGTCAGGTCGCCGGAGTCAAGACGAATACCGCACTTGGTGATGCCCTGCGGGAGAAGAATTTCCTTGAACGCACGAATGGCATTCGGAACACCAGACCGCAAAACATCGTAGGTATCGACAAGCAGTGTCGCGTTGTTCGGATACAGCTCGCAATAGGTACGGAAGGCATCGTATT
Source organism: Eubacteriales bacterium (assembly GCA_045637265.1). Classification (GTDB taxonomy): domain Bacteria; phylum Bacillota; class Clostridia; order Oscillospirales; family CAG-272; genus RGIG3925. The sequence goes on from JAZTZC010000437.1 coordinate 23,231, forward strand.
CGGTTTCAAACATCTGCACCCACGAATGTGCCATCGTACCGGTCGACGGGATTTCATACATGCGGTCAGAAAGCGTACATGCCGTTGCATGACAGCCGCCGATGTACGCCGCTCTTGCGCCGAGAATCGCACCGTCAGCGCCCTGTGCCCGGCGGGAACCGAACTCTGCAACCGCACGTCCCTGTGCCGCACGAACCACACGGCTTGCCTTTGTCGCAATCAAAGACTGGTGATTGAGCGCAAGCAGAAGGAATGTTTCAATAAACTGTGCCTCCACAGCACGTGCTCTTACCGTCAGAATCGGCTCTCCGGGGAAGATCGGAGTTCCCTCAGGAACAGCCCAGATGTCGCCGGTAAAACGGAAGGTACGCAGATAGTTGAGGAATCCTTCGGAAAACTGCTGTTTGGAACGCAGAAAGTCCAAATCCTCCTCGGTAAAATGCAGATTGGAAATATAATCGATGACCTGTTCGAGCCCTGCGGCAATTGCATAACCGCCGCCGTCGGGTACTCTGCGGAAGAACACATCGAAATAAGAAATTTCGTCGCCTTTCCCGGAGAGGAAATAGCCGTTTGCCATCGTCAACTCGTAAAAATCACAAAGCAATGTGTAATTGTATGGTGTCATGGTGATTCGATCCTTTGCGGTTGTTAGATACTGTAATTGTATTATATCACACTTGGCGCAGATTGTCTATAAGATACACGCAAAACAGCACAAAGTTTTTCGGATTTCTTTTGACGGTTCTCTTTACAAACCGTCATTTCTTTGGTATAATGAAAACAGAATAAACATAGTGAAAGGATTATCGATGAAACGCGTATTTTTGATCGTTCTGGACTCCGTCGGTGCCGGTGCTCTGCCGGATGCCGCCGTTTACGGAGATGCCTGTGCACATACGATTCAGCACATTGCCGCCGATCCCGCCTTCCGTGCCAACACGATGTGTTCGCTCGGTTATGGCAATATCGAAGGGCTGTCCTTCCTCGGTGCCGCAGAGCAGCCGCTTGCCGCACACGGACGCTGTATGGAGCAGTCTGTCGGCAAGGATACCACCGTCGGTCACTGGGAAATTGCGGGGCTGATCTCTGACCACCCCTTCCCCACCTATCCGAACGGCTTTCCAAACGAAATATTGGAACCGTTTGAGCGCATTACCGGACGCGGAGTTCTGTGCAACCGTCCGTATTCCGGTACCGAGTGCATCAAACGCTTCGGCGAGGCACACATGCTGACTGGAGATCTGATCGTCTACACCTCCGCCGACAGCGTCTTTCAGATTGCCGCACATGAGGATATCGTTCCGCCGGAAACCCTATATGCCTATTGCCGCGCCGCGCGCAGACTGCTGGTCGGAGAACATGCCGTTGCCCGTGTCATTGCGCGTCCGTTTGCGGGAGAACCCGGTCATTTCTACCGTACGGAAAACCGCCGCGATTTCTCGCTGGAACCGCCTGCCGATACCATGCTCGATGTCCTCTTTCGCGCGGGACACGATGTCATCGCCGTCGGCAAAATTTCCGATATTTTCCTCGGTCAGGGCATCACGCAGACCGTGCTGACCCATTCCAACACCGAAGGAATGGAAGCGGCAGACCTGCTCGTTCACAAAAACTTCCGAGGACTCTGCTTTATCAACCTCGTTGACTTCGACCAGCTTTGGGGACACCGCAACGATGTATCGGGTTATGCCAAAGGCTTTGCCGATTTTGATGCATGGCTTTCGCAGTTTATCACAAAACTCGGTGAGGACGATGTTCTCATCATCACGGCCGACCACGGATGTGACCCCGGTTCCGAGAGCACTGACCACACCCGTGAATATACGCCGCTTCTGGTTTACGGCAAGCAGATTCGCCCGATTCCGCTCGGCACCCGTACGACGTTTTCTGATATCGGCAAAACCGTCTGTGAGCTTCTCGACTGCGGCGAGGAATCCAATATCCTTGCGGGAACGAGCTTTGCGGGAGAACTTCTGTCATGACCGGCGCGGAGCTGATTTCCTGTGCGCGTGAGGCAATGCTGAACGCCTACGCACCGTATTCCCATCATCCCGTCGGTGCAGCGCTGCTTTCGGCAACCGGAGACGTGTATCTCGGATGCAACGTGGAAAACGCGGCATTCGGCTGTACCTGCTGTGCCGAACAGGTCGCACTGTTTAAGGCCATCAGCGAGGGAGAACGCGAATTTTCCGCAATTGCGATTGTCGGCGGCTATGACGGCAATACCGAAAAGCCATGTGCACCGTGCGGTACCTGCCGTCAGGTTCTGCGTGAATTCTGCGATCCCGATACATTTCTGATCCTACTCGGATATGATGACGGATATGACGAATATACCCTTTCCGAGCTGCTTCCCGAAAGCTTCGGACCGCGCAATGTGCGATCATAACCACAGCAATACAGGAGGAGAACGCCTATGGAATCCATCTCAACCAAGGACAGAGACATTCTGCGCGGGCTTGCCGCAAGGCAGAGAGACTATGCACACGATGCCAAAAATGAAACCATTCTGAAAAAATGGTATGCGCTGGAACAAGGTGTCAAAGCCACACCAACGGTGCGTCTGCTCTACAGCAACTTCCAGCATGAGGTCATTACCCCGCGCCTGCAATGCACCTCCGATGCGGCACGCGGACTGGAAGCCTCCCTTCTTCGCACAATGGTCGGCCGTGATCTGTTTGATGACGATACACCAATCCCGCCGACCTTTGATATGGGATGGCACACATGGGTATCCCCCTTCAGTCTGCATGCAAAAACCAGCCGTATCCCGGGACAAAAGACCAGCGGATATCATATCGATCCTGTCATCGAAGACCTCGAAACAGAATGGGAAACACTTGGCGAAGGCGGCTTCGGTGTCAACCGCGACTCCACCGTACAGTACCGTGATTGGGTCGAAGACCTCATCGGCGATATTTTGCCGACACGCATGGTCATGCATTCCCTGCCCGGCTCCATCACCAACCCTCTTGTTCATCTGATGGGCATGGAAAACTATTATCTTTCCATGTATGACTGCCCGGAGATCCTGCACCGCGTCATGGATCGCGCAACACAAGTTTATGAGCGGTACTACGATTTTCTGGAAAATGAAGGCCTGCTCCTTCCGACCTGCGGCACATCTCCCATCGCACAGGAAAGTTATGCCTTCAACCATGAACTTCCGCATGAGAAGGTCACCCGTACAACAGAATGTTGGGGATTTCTCGAATCGCAGGAAACAACCGCCGTCTCGCCCGAGGTCTACGGGGAATTTGTATATCCGTATCAGGATCGTCTTGTCAAGCACTTCGGTCTGCTTTCTTACGGCTGCTGTGAGCGCGTGGATGCGATCTGGGAGGACTATCTATCCAAGTGGGCAAACCTGCGCAAGCTCTCCGTCTCTCCTTTCAACTGTGAACCGCAGATAGGCGAATACCTGCGCGGCACAAACGTGGTATACTACAGCAAGCCGCGCGCGGAACTGGTTACCCATCCCGGACCGCTGGATGAAGACGCCCTGCGCAGCTACTTCCGCGGTGTCTGTGAAGCGGCAAGCGGATGTCTGTTTGAAATCGCACAGCGCGAGGTTCTGACGCTGTTCGGCGATGCTGACCGCGGCAGACGGTATGTTGAGATTGCAAAAGAATGTGTGGAGCGGTACTGGAAACCCTGATAAACAAAAAAATACAGCGAACAGATGCGTGCGTTCACGTTCTGTTCGCTGTTCTTTTTGAATCGCTTATTCTTCTGTTTCCGCCGCCAGATCAGCCGCAAAATGCGTCATGATCGATTCGGCAGCCGAGGTCGGCATATAGTAAATGAACGTATAGCCGTCAGCTAAATACGCAGTATAGGACTTGCCGTCGATCTCAAATGCATTACCGAGATGAATTTTGAAGCCGCGAATCTGCTCAATGGTGGAAGAGCTGGATGCGCCTGCCGTATCCTGTACGGTAACGGTTTCCTTGTAATTGAAGGAGACAGTCGTCTCGGGATCTGCAAGACCGTACTTCTGCAGGGTGCTATCGTTGATATGATGATCTGCATAGTTTGCGGGAACGAGCAGATCGCTGATCGTGATGAACGCACTTGCGATATCATCGCCGCTCAGATGACGGGTTTCGTCGCCGACCGTGATATCGACAGATTCAAACTTTTCGGTCGACAGTACAGGGAATGTGCCGGCATCGACGATTTCGTGCAGTTCATATTCAAAGAACTGTGTCAGACCTTCGACAACGATATAGACCTTATCAAGACCGACTTCTTTGAAGTAATATCCCTTACCGAATTCGTTGTAGTTACCCATCACATAGGTATGCTCGGTTCTGGGGATATCCTTGTCTTCATACGTGACAGAGAATGTCCACGCGGGATCGTCCAGTCCGAAGGATGCGGTATCCGCGCCCTCCAGATTGACGACAGACTGTGCACCCATCGATGCGAGCGCGTTTGCCATATAAGCAACCGTTGTCTGATTGAGCGGCAGCGTCGGGTCTTCGGCATATACCCAGCGACTGTTCTGAATTTCAACGGAGACCGTTTCACCGCCGCGCTTGGTATAAGACAGCGCAACCGCGTCACGGTAATCGTATTCCGCAATCATCAGCTCAGACTGCTGTGCCGCTTGTTCCGCTGCTTCCTTGCGTTCTTTTGCGTCATTCATGGACGCCGCCATCTTGTATATAATGAAGATACCGACAACGGCGCAGAGCATGATGACCATGGTTTGCATGCGTTTGTTTTGCTTCATGGATATTTACCTTTAATTTTTATTTATCTCTTTCTTCTTCTGTTCCAGATGACAAGACCGAGAACGACCGTGCCGACAGGCAGGAGAAGAATCAGAACAGCCCCCCAGAATGCTGCTGCTGCCGAGGAAACCGCCAGCGACTGAATCTGCATTGCCTTGCCGAGAATGGAGATCGAAGAAGACTTTTCGCACAGCATGGTCAGCGCGGACATGAACAGCTCACCGTTGTAGGAATAGAACTCATCTGAAATGAAGAACGAAGAGGAAACCCACAGAAGCTTACCGCCCGTGGTGGTATCTTCCGCACTTGCCGCGACAAAGAAGGTACCTGCGGCGTCGCCGTCCTGCTTTTCGTATGCCTTTTCCGGTGTTTCGGAATCGATAAATTCATTGATGCGCGCTTCCAGATCAGCGATGACAAACGCATCGGCAGAAGTAGTCAGAACGCCTTCGACAAACTTATCGGTTTCAGCAACCTTAGAAATACCGTGCGCAAACGGCAGAATCGTCGTGATGTTCGTGGAGTTCAGATTCATCGCAACGTCGGACTCTGCATTGACATTGGGCAGCAGATAGAAGGGATACTGCATAAAGTTGTTTGCATTGCCTTCCATCAGAAGACCGGACTGCGCCTGCAGACCCCATGCCTTTGCAACAGCGGCAAGGTTGGGCATCTTGGCATCAGAGAAGGATTCGTAGTCGGTGACAAGAATCATTTTACCGCCGAGATCAAGATATGTCAGAAGCACGTCGCGCTCCGTCTCGGAAATATCCGTGGTCGGTGCATTGATCATGACAGCACCTGCATCTGCGGGAATTTCGGTAACAGTCAGCAGTGCCAGCTCCTCGGTCAGGATGTTTTCTGCCTTTGCATCGGCAAGCACCGTTTCGGAAATATTTGCCTCACCGTGACCGGTGACGATATACAAAACGGGCAGGTCTTCTGCCGTGACATAGTCAATCGCCGTTGTCAGCGCGCCTTCCCCGTTGAAATAGGTCGTACCGGAAGGCTCCATACCGGTCATATAGTAATTGTAAATATCTTCTTCGGTATACTGCTTGGTGTAGATTTCCTCATTGGTAACAACAGAGGAACGCTTTGCGCTTTCGACGATAACGGAGTTGTTGGACAGATCGTCGGTATACTTTTCGGAAAAGCCGGGATTGGAGGTCGGGTCGATCTTACGAACCTTAATGCGGTTGGAATAGGAGGAATAACGGTTCAGCATTTCCTCAATGTTAATGTCCTCCGTGCCGTTCTGTGCAATATAGTACATCGTCACATCTTCCGTCAGACCCTCCACAATATCAATCGTAGAATTGGTCAGCGTATACAGCTTCAGCGAGCTGGTATCGAATTTGGTTACGGTGGTAGGAAGCTCGCCTATCATCAGATTCACGACAATGACAAATGCGATGACAACGAGCGTCAGAAACGCGCTGTACGCACCCATTTTTGTCGTCTTGAGGTTATTCTGCTTGGTATTGTTGCTCATAATGGTTTGAGTACCGTCCTTTCTGTATGCATATCAGGACCAACGGCGCTTCTCGACCGACTGTACCGTACCGAAGACGAACAGGATGATCAGGGAAACGTAGTAAACAACGCTCGTGAGGTCAAACAGACCTGTGGTGAACGTCGAGAAACGGTCAAAGACAGACAGCCAGTTGAGGACATTGGCAAACAAGCCGTCAAAAATGGAGGAGTTGATGAAATAGATACCGGCAAGGATGAATGCACCTGCTGCTGCTGTAATGCCCGCAACGGTGGAGTTCTTGGTCAGCGAGTAAACAACGCCGGCAAAGATCAGCACAACAACGGCAAAGGCAACCAGAGATGCCATCGCACCTGCGGGAATCAGAGACGCAATTGCGCTCATCAGATACATGGCAAAGATGACACCGAAGGAGGTAACCGCCGCAATGACCTGGCTTTCGGTCAAGGAGCTCATGAACATACCGACCGCGATCAGCGCACCGCCGAGCAGCGTAAAGCCGAGCAGCGCACCGTAAGCAGTACCGAGATATACCGTACCGAAAATGGACAGAATCAGCGGATACAGTCCGATGATGCCGACGGGAATCAGAAATACGGTAAACATGGCAAGGTACTTTGCCAGCACGATCTGCGTAACACTGACAGGCAGGGAGTACAGAAGCTGGTCCGTCTTGGAGTGACGTTCTTCCGCGACCGAGCGCATCGTCAGAATCGGGATAATCAGAAGGAATACGATCGTGATATTGGACAGGACATTTTCAAAAGACGGGTAGGTGGAGATCAGGTTGATCAGCGTGGTGAAGATACCGGTAACCGCCAACATAAAGCCGATGAAGATGTAGCCTGTCATGTTGATAAAGTAGTTTTTCAGTTCTTTTTTATAAATTGCAAACATGAGTATCGCTCACATCCTTTCCGTCAAGAAAACATCGGCTTGTATTCGCCGTCGCTCTCGTCGTCATCATCGTCATCGTCGCTGTCATCGTCATCACGGTCAGTATCATCTTCATCGTCGTCATCGTCGTCGATTTTGTCAGCCGCGAATGCATTTTCACGCGCTTCGATTTCCGCTTCTTCCTGGGCGATGGCATATTCTTCGTCGTCCTCGGTGGTCAGCTTTAAGAAGACATCTTCCAGACCAATGGCTTCCGTGACCATCTTCAGGATGACGCAATGCTCCTCAACAAAGGTATTGAACGCAAGCTCACGCAGGTCGGCGGTACGGTCGGTTTCGATATCGACGTTGTAAACGCCCTCTGCTTCCTCGTGGTTTTCTTCGTATGCAATGGTCTTTGCATGATTTGCAAGGGTGTTGATCGCCATACGGATGCGGTTGATGTCGCCCTTGACGGTCATATGGAGAATGTTGGAGCCAACCAGGTACGTCGACAGATTTTCAATCGTATCAGACGCAATCAGTCTGCCATGCGCAATGATCATGACATAGTTACAGACTGCCGCAACTTCGGTCAGAATATGGCTGGACAGAATGACCGTATGATCCTCCGCAAGCGAACGGATCAGATCACGGATTTCGATGATCTGAATCGGGTCAAGACCGACCGTCGGTTCGTCGAGGATGATGATTTCGGGTTCACCGAGCATTGCCTGTGCGATACCGACACGCTGCTTATAACCCTTTGACAGATTCTTGATCAGACGGTTCTGTACGCCTGTGATCTGGGTCTTTTCCATCGCGTAATTGATCTGATATTCGCGGTCAGCACGGTCAATGCCCTTTGCCTGTGCGACGAACGTCAGATATTCGTGCGGTGTCATGTCCATGTACAAGGGCGGAAGTTCGGGCAGATAGCCGATGCACTTCTTTGCTTCCACAGGTTCTTCAAAAATATCATGACCGTTGATGATAACCGTACCGGAGGTAGCGGCGAGACAGCCGGTGATGATATTCATCGTCGTGGATTTACCCGCGCCGTTCGGGCCGAGGAATCCGTAGATTTTTCCTTTTTCAACGGTGAAGCTCAGGTCATTGACCGCAAGATTGTCGCCATACCGTTTTGTCAGATTTTTTACTTCAATCAAGGTATTGTCCTCCCATTGAGCCGATACCGATTCCAAGGGAATCCGATACCGTACCCGATTTTTGCTTTGTCGGCAAAACCGAGGTCTCGGATCATATCCGACAGAAACAGTTTTGCCATTTTATATAGTATACCGCAGCATTGTGACAGTTTTGTGACGGTAATCCTTTGTAAACTGAAAATTACGCAAAAAGCGGCGTTTTCTGCAAGGTTTTCCGCATCACACGCATTTTTGAGAAAAGGAATTGACAACATGCCTTCTTTGTGATATAATATTGATATATGCGGGTCATTAGCTCAGTTGGTCAGAGCTACCGGCTCATAACCGGTTGGTCCTGGGTTCAAGTCCCCGATGACCCACCATAAAAAAAGCCGACTCAACTGAGTCGGTCTTTTTTTATGAAGCAAAACCCAAACGCCGTAACACCGCTTGATTTGAAGTTTTTGGAGGAGCATGATGAAACAAACGCAGCATCCCGAACGTCATATGGCACGCCGCTATGATTGTGTTACAAGATCAAAGGAATTTCAGCAGACGGTACATTCCGGCTATGTTGAAGACCCGGCTCCTGTGTATAACAAAATGAAAGAGCTGGAAAGAGCGTATTCCCCGCCGGAACCGGAATACAATGTGTACTACGGTGAACTTCACGGTCACACCAACCTGTCGGACGGCGGACCTACCATCGATGAATATTTTACCTCCTGCCGCGACCGAGCAAAGCTTGATTTTGCCGCAGTCGCAGACCATACACACGGCGGTGTCGGAAAAGACACCATTCATGGAAAAAAGTGGGAAATCATCAAGGATGCCGTAAAAAGGTATTATGAACCGCACAAGTTTACCACTGTGCTTGCCTATGAAGAAGAGGCAGACCCGTGGTACAGCAACTGCGTCATCTACTATGATAATCACGATGCCGATATGCTTGCCGTTGAGAATTGCGGCTGGATGAACAGAGAAGAACTGCACAGATATCTTGCCAGAGAGGATGTGCTCATCGTTCCTCACGATACAAACAACCTCGCGCCCGGTACCGACTTTATGGCGCTCGCACTTGAGGACATGCCGCCGCTCATCCAGGTTCATTCCAGATATAATTTCTGCGAAAAGACCAACGAGCCTGCCTTCTACTGCAATTCCGACTGTGAGGGCGGACACTGGCAGGATGCACTGAACCAAGGCGCCAAGATGGGATGCATCGCATGCTCCGATGACCACGACAACAATATGGGGTTGGTGATCGAAAAACTGCCTTATCCGTGGCGTCATCCCGGTCTTACAGGTGTATGGGCAAAGGAAAATACGCTTCCCGCAATCTTTGAAGCGCTCAAAGCACGCCGCTGTTACGGTTTTATGGGTGGAAGAATCCGTCTCGACTTCCGCGTGAACGGTCACTACATGGGCGAAGAAATCAAGGTGGATGGCGACAGAGTCCTTTATTACAACATACAGGCAGACGCTCCCGTTGATACGGTAACAATCGTTAAAAACGGCAGAGACTATATTATGATGAAATCAAGACCCGAGCAGGTGATCTTCGATTACCGTCAGGAAAAGGAAACCGATTATTATTACATTCGTGTGCGTTTGAATGACGGAAGACTTGCCTGGAGCAGTCCTGTCTGGGTATCCGCGCAAAACTGACCACAACCGAATATACAGCAGAGCCGACACGGAACTTACTCCGCATCGGCTCTGTTTCTGTCTTTTCATCCGATAATCAAAGCGTCTTTTGGCAGACCCGATTATCAGTATTTCTTTGCCCGGTTATGCATCCAGCTTCACGCCGCGCATTTTCAGATGATCACGGATAGCATTGACATTGAGTTCTCTGGTCGACACAATGCCGTCTTTGGTCATGATCGCCGCCGCAGCGCCCACCGCCTGTCCCATCGCAAAGCAGATGTTCATGACGCGGTAGGATGCCATCGCTTCATGCGTTCCCGAGATACACCGTCCTGCGGTGATCAGGTTGTTCACACCGATCGGTGTCATCGAACGGAACGGGATATCATGTGCACCCGCGATCGTCGGACGCTTGTCAACAAACTCCGACTGACCCGGTCCGTCTGGATTGTGAATATCCACACAGAATCCCGCATGATGCACGACCGCATCATCAAACAGCCGTCCCGCCGCGACATCTTCCACAGTGATCACATAGTCACCGAGAATGCGTCTGGTCTCACGCACACCGAGCGTGGTCGACGAGCCCTTGACACGGATATTGGCAAAGCCGGGAATGTTGTTTTTCAGAAAATCCACAATCTTTGCGGTCTGACGGCGCAGAGAGACCTCTGCACGGAACAGATCAGCAGGATCGAGCGGATTGATGTAGTTTTCCTGTGAAGCATTGACCATACGTTCATCAGGATATGCCGTTTTGTAAAGACGCACGATATTGACGTTCTTCGGCAGCTCACCCGAAGCACAAGCCTTGTGGCAGAGATCGAGATATTCCCGTCCATCGCCGAGATCGGTGTGATGCTCCTCGTGTTCGCACAGCAGCGGCTGATGTTCGTCAACGCCCTGAATGATGAACATGAACGACACCGGCTGACAGAGCTTATCGCTGTCACGTCCCATGTCATACGGACAACCGGCGAGATACGCGACATCCCCGTCGCCCGTCGCATCGATAAAAACCTTTGCGGCAAAGCGGATCGCGCCGCACTTGCCGTCGGCTGTCACGGAACAAATCATATCCCCGTCACACTCGACTGCGATAACCGCTTCCTGCAGATAGACATCGACACCGGCGTCGGCAACCATCTCCGTCAGCGCCGTCTTTGCCCATTCAAAATCGGGAACAGCGTGGGGCACGGGACAGACCAGACGTGCAATTTCCTCAGACATCGTTCCGGCACACGTACCGCCGAGCAGAGGACCGACATAGCCTTGCGTCAGATTGCCGCCGACACAGCCGTACCGCTCAATCAGAGCAGTGTTCGCACCCGACCGTGCCGCCTCTACCGCCGCACAGATTCCGGCAGGACCTGCACCGACAACAACCACATCATAAGTTCTTTCCAGCATTGCTCTTCTCCTTATTTATCAAGCGCATTCAGATCAACGGTATAGGCATTTCCTTCAAACACAACCTGCACCATTCCATCATCGGAAACGATGACCTCGGGCATCACATCCCCTGCACGCATCGGGAACAGCAATGTCGTGAATTGACAGTCTTTCACGCCGTTTGCACAGCGCGACACCGTTGTCGCCGGATGCAGATTCTGATCATTACGTCCGTTGTACCAGCCGCGCATCCGGGGTTCTTTCTGTGCAGAAACGATCTGCGTTTCCACGGCAGTGCCCGCATCGTCCAGCGCAACCATCAGAAGATCGTATTTGCGGCCGAAATCCGTGATGACCGCATCGGGATAGGCATCCGTACGACGGACTTGTGTGGTATCCATATGGAACAGCAGCTCATAATCATGTGCTTCACCGTCCGTTGATGTCAGCGTATCACGAACCACGAAGAATCCGGGTTTGCAGAACCGCACCTGACGCTTATGTGATGCGGGCTTTGTCTGACCGAACGCATCGTCATACACACCCTGCGCATAATCAAATTCGTCACAGCTGACAAAATGTGCGTCATAGGGTTCGAAATACTGATACGGTGCGGTACGGCTCTGCGGGAGTCCATCAACCGATACCGTATTATGCGCAAACGAGGACAATGCATAACCGCGTGCCTCGGAGACTTCATACTGTCCGCCGCCATCATCGTAAAGCAGCTCTTCGTCTCCGCGCCACAGGTTGATATTCAGCATATCCTGATGGATGTGTGCCTCCCCAAGCGGTCCAACATCGATGCACAGATAGGTCGCATCCGCATCCCATCCGGAACGCATCACCGCGAAACCTGCATACGGCAGATAACGGGAAGCCTGATCGCCGACAGGAGCCATACCCTCGGTGCGGTCCGAGTTGAAGAAACGGTATATGGGTGTATCACCGAGAACCACTGCAGCTCCCTGCGTAAATCGTTTCAGATCGATGGTATAACAGTCGTTGGTACGCGGCTGGGTCATCGCCGGCGTGGACAGCGCAATAGACGCATCGACGGTTGAGCGGATAACATCTCCGAAGGCTTCGGGAATTTCATCCGCATATCCGAGCGCATGTGCCAGACTGTAAAAATCTGCGGCACAACCGAAAACAACACACTGATAGTCGGGCGACAGCTCATTGTGCATACCGTCGGGCAAAATCTGGGAACAGGTCTCCCGAAGAAGCCAATCGGCGGCAGTACGGCGATGTTCGGCGGAATCAGACAGTTCATCGAACAGTGCAGAGAATGTGTAAACCCCGTTGGCTTCCATCATCAGCCAGTTTTTCTGCGTCGGATGCGCAATCAGATGACAAGCCTGACGGTGCATGGAGGCGATCATCAGAAGCAGGGACACATCGTCCAGTCCCTCGGAATGACGGAAACCGTCAAAAGCGACATGCCACACGCCAAGCAGACGGATACCGCACTCAATGGTACGCCATGCACTGCCGGGCGCATTCCAGTGCTCCGGAACATCGGTCTGCGCAATCCAGGCAAGCAGCTGTCGGCGGAACGCATTTGCATACTTTTCGTTTTTGGTTGCGGTATAGGTCAGGGCAAGCGTCTTCCACCAGCCGTGACGGTTCAGCTGCCACAGCCACTCGTGGTTGCGCGGTCCTTCCAATGCAGTCGGGTCAAACAAAAAGTCAATTTCTCCGTTTTCAAAATGCCATTCACGGTTGACGACACACATATAACCATCTACCGCACGGTCAGCAGCATCCAGATACGGTTCGCCGATTGCCGCCAGATACCCCAAAGGAGCCGTCTCTCTCTGACGGTAATACTGTGCCAGATGGCGGATTGCCGCCTCCATATCTCCGTCAGCAATTGCCTGCCGGTACGCATCGCCAATGCGGTCGGCATCGATGACATCAAACAGTTCGCTTAAATGAGCGGCGTATTTTTCACGAACGCCCTTGTCCGCACTGTACGCAGAAACAAGCTGATACAGTTGTTCTTCTCTTGTCATAATCCAAATCCTCTCTTATGTTTTGATATCAAATGAAATAAATTCCACGTCAAATGTGCCGTTGATACATCTGATACTGAATGTACCGTCATGTCCCGGAATATACGCTGTGATCTCACCGTCACCAACAGAATACGTGCCAAGCACTTCTCCGTCAAATGCAAGCACAGCTGTACCGCCCCCTGTTGCCTTGACGCGAATCACACCGACCATACCGTCCGAATAGAGATGATACGACGCTTCTCCGCCGACGGTAAAGCGCGTCACGGTCTTTTCCCATTCGTCTGTCGGATTGCCGTCTGCATCGATCCATGTCACGCCGTCATTCTGCGTTGCGGTATCACATGCGCGGATGACACATCCGGGACGGCGGAAAATCGATGCAATGACATTCGGTCGCCATGTACAGTTTTCAAATCGGATATTTTCAAGGTACTCGGAAAACGCCGCCTGCGCATCGGCATAGGACGGTCTGTCGCCGCCTGCGGTGTATGCGATCACCTTGTGCCAAAGCCCGGGCGTGTTGACTGAACACGGTGAGTTACCCGTTTCCAGCTTCTTCCACGGCCAGATGTTATAGCCGATGTCAAATTCTGCCGCCAGCGGATACATTGCGGCAAACCACGCAGGAAGATTCTCGCCCGTTTCACCAAGATACAGCGGAACGCCGAGCACCTCGCGCTTTTCCAAAAATGCATCGTACATAAACTTGCGCGGCGGACACCAATAACGATGGAAATGGATGCACATATTTTCGTCGTACACTTCATCAAAGAAATCAGCACGGCTCGCCCAATAGTCGCTTTCGATGGAGAACATGTGGCGGTCGTCGATTTTGCGCACCTCTGCCACACAGTCGCGGTAGAATGCTTTGAGCGATCCACGCAGCGCATCATGGTCAATCTTTGGTGTACCGTCCATCGGCGAGCGGCACGGTTCATTGAGCAGGTCATACATACCGACAATCCATCGGTCACGGTAGCGGCGCGCAAATTCACGCCAAAGAGCGAGTGTCTTTTCTCTGCTGTCGGATTCCGTGTCTGTCAGCAGGCGCGGCAGATCATCGATGCTGTCATCGATGTTGGAGCCGGTCTGACCGCCGGGCGCACCGTGGAGATCAAGGATGACATAGAGACGGTACTTCTCACACCAATCGATGAAGCGGTCAAGCAGCGTAAATCCGTCCTCGCGGAAGATAACACCGGGTTCGTCCTCCATCACCGTACGCCATCCGATCGGAATACGCACGGAATTGAAGCCGACCTCAGCCATCGCGGCAATGTCCGCCTCCGTAATGTAATTTTCACGGAACTTGATCCAGAAATCCTCTGCAAAGCGCGTACCGCACAAGTCACGTACCAACTCCTCGATGCGACGCGGACTGTTGTAGCGCCCCTGAAACCGCCACATATAGCCCTCCGGCAGAAGCCAGTTTCCAAGCCCCATGCCGGTGAGAATGATTTCCTCGCCGCGTCCGTTGACAATTTTGCCGTTTTCCGCGCGCAGATAACCGTATACACGATCTCGCGACATTTTTTCGGTGACTGTCATGATGAGAATCCTCCGATTTTCGTTTTCTTTTAGTATAGCACAGATTGTTTTATTGTGCAAGAGACATCGTCATTTTCATGCAAAAAAAGAAGCCCCGCACACAGCGAGACTTCCTCTCTCTTATTCCGTTTTCTCGAAAATCCAGTATCCGCTCTTCAACTGCGCATACAGATAGTCATAATCCCATTCCATCGTCGAATATTCATAAGAATAGGAATCGGCAATCAGAATCTTGCCTTCATCTGTTATACCGCGGAACAGCATGAAATGTGCACCCAGTGTAAAATCGCCCGGTCCCATGGTTGCAAGCACGAGCTTGTTTTCGTCTTTGAGTGCCGCAAACAGAGATTCCTTGTCACCGGCATAGATCTGCGTTGCTGTGATGCCGTATTTTTTTGCGGTTTCGATGATAAATCCGTAGGTCGTTCCTCCCGAGGGCAGCCA
This sequence comes from Eubacteriales bacterium, assembly GCA_045637265.1. GTDB lineage: Bacteria > Bacillota > Clostridia > Oscillospirales > CAG-272 > RGIG3925. The sequence goes on from JAZTZC010000437.1 coordinate 38,547, forward strand.
GCTTCCGACAGAAAGACCGTATACTCGCATTTCCTCAGGATCGACGGGAACATCTGCCAGATTGGAAATGATCGCAGCCACACACGTCGGACCGCATCCGCAAAGACCGAAGCCTTCGTTGCCGTACTCCGCGTCATCAAGCACCGACCAGTTCTGACGGTAGAAGACGTATCCCTGTTCATAGAAATAGCGCGCCTCCGCCTGTTCTTCCTTGGTCAGCGTCGCAATGAACTTTTCATCATATCCGGGACATGCCGCCTTGAGCGCCTTTTCCCTTGCTGCTTCCTTTGCCGCCTTTTCCGCTGCAGCCTTCCGCTTGGCTTCTGCTGCTTTGCGCTTCTGTTCGGCGATTCTGCGCTGTTCTTCTTCCGCACGGATACGCGCTTCCTCCGCACGGCGTTCTGCCTCCTGCTCCTCCAGTTCCGAAACTGTCTGCATCATCACAGGGTCAGTAGGATCGTCATACATATAAGATTCATTTGCGAGCATCACAGCCGCCGCTGCCGTATCGTCAATCACCGCGAAACCGATTTCTGTGTTCGCAGTTCCATCCTGCATTTCTGCGGTCACAGCCGTCATTTCCGCGACTTGCGTCTGAGCAGCAGCGATTGCCGGCACATCCGCGTTCTCAAAACAGAACCAGGACAAGATCATTGCCGCAAATGCAATCACCAATCTGAAATAATACATTTTACACCCAATTTATTCTACATTTTAGGATATTGTAACATTTCTGTAACATCCGGCAGATATTATACCGCAGAAACACAAAGAAGTCAACCCATCCCGGCACGATTTGGCACTTTCGACGGAAAGTTTTCAGATAGCGCAAAACCGCAATTCCCAAAACTCCGATATTTCCTTTTCAATGGGCATTTTTGACGCAAAATGTGTATGTAAATCGCTTGACTTTTGAAATTAAATATGATATACTGAACGCAGAAATTTAATAATTGTGAGGTTTTATTTTGCTATGGTATACAACATCGATGATTTACAAATCAGACAGATGCAAATGAGCGACAAACCGCTTGTGGAAGCCTTCTTTGCACAGATGGGAGAAGAGAGCACTTCCTTCTTCAACCGCGGTCACGGCAACGAAAACAGAACTCTTGCATGGTTTGACGGCAAAAAACCCGACCACATCTTCTGGCTTGCCATTGCAAAAACCGATGAAGGAAAAGAAGAAATCGCCGGCTATGTTTTCATCTGGGACAAGGACTCCAAAATCCCGTGGCTGGGCATCGCCGTTGCCGAAAACTGGAAAGGACGTCATCTCGGTCGCCGTCTGATTGCTGCCGTCCGCGAGCACTGCGAATCGGTCGGATGCGGCGGAATTCTGCTCACCACGGCACAGAACAACTTCCGCGGCCAGGGACTTTACGAACATTGCGGCTTTGAACGGCTCGGTGTCCATCACGACGGAGAATTTCTGTATCTGCTCCGTTTCCCAAACACATAAAACTTCCTATTATAAAAGGAGAGAAAATCCTATGAAACATTTACCCATACTCACAGCGGCGATTCTGCTGCTGACCGCATCGATGGCAGCATGCGGCGACAGCGGAAATGTTCCGACAGAAACCAATGCTGTCCCCGATACAACTGCCGCTGTCACGGAAACTGCTGTACCCCAGTCCAAGCTCTGTGTCGATACGCTGACCCCGCAGGACTATAACGGTGCTGATTTCCGCATTTATACCGGCAACGTCCTCGCAGGCTGGGAACTTCCCACAACCATCAACTACGCAGAGGCAGAAACGGGTGAGGTTGTCAACGATACCCTGTTTGCGCGTGACCGCTGGTTGGAGGAAACCTACAATGTCGCCGTGCAGTATACGCTGAACGACGCCGATGCCAACAAGCCGCAGAAAATCTCCAAGCTCGTATTGGCAGGTGACGATGCTTTTGACCTCGTCATCGAAGACCTTGCTACGGTCGCACGCGGTCTTGCTGATGCAAACTGTATTTATCCGCTGAACTATATCGATACCATTCGTCTTGACCAGAACTATTGGATGCCCGAGCTGAATGAACAGCTGAAAATCGGCGGCAACCTGTTCTTCTCCTCCAGTGCCATCAGCCCGCGCTATTACGGTTCGGTCTATGTCCTTCTGTTCAACCGCGACCTTGCCGCACAGCTCGATCTGCCCGATCTGTACGAACAGGTCACCGACGGTACATGGACGCTCGATTCCATGATGGAATGTGCAAGAGCCGCGCTTGCCGATACCAACGGTGACAGTAAGATTACGGCAGAGGATACCGTCGGCATGATGTACGAGGTTCTCACGCCGGAAGCCCTTGTCATGGGTGCCGGTTACCACTATGTCCAGAACATCAGCGGCAAACTGACTGTCATGCTCGAAGATCAGGCACTCGTCACGCTGATGCAGAAGCTCTCCGACTTTTTACAGGAAGACTGTGTTGTCCGCGACGGTCACGGCTCGACCTTCGATGCGGAAATGTCCATCAACAACGGTACCTTCCTGTTCTATAACCCCTGTACCTTCAACCTTGCAGGACTTCGTGATCTTCCGTACGACTACGGTATTCTGCCGATGCCGAAGAACGATGAAGCACAGGAATCCTATATCGGCTACAGCCAGCCGTGGGCAAGTGCCTGCCCGTCGATTCCGATCACCGTTGTCGGAGACCGTCTTGCGATGACAGGTACGCTGACCGATGCCATGGCGGCATACGGCTATGACTATCTTCGTCCTGCTGTTTTTGACAATGTCATTCAGCTCAAAGGCGCACGCGACGAAAAGTCCGGTCAGATCATCGATATGATGTTTGAGAATATTACGTTCGAGCTGACGTCCATCCTCAACTTCGATCGACTCAACGGTCAGCTGCAGGAGCACTTCACAAGAGCGCTCGGCAAAAAGGACATTGTTTCCCGTTACGCTGCAATCAAGTCAAAGACCGAAGCAGCCATCACCGCCATTGAAGAACAGTACGCAAACATTGAGGACAATCTCGGATAATAATGAATCGGCATCCCATCGCAATTGTGCATGGGATGCCGTCTTTTTATTTTGATTTGCACAAACAGCCGACAAACGAGAGAATTTCATCCGTTGTGGATGCAATGCCCTTTGCGGTGCTGTTTTCCAGTTCTCCCGGTGCGGCATAACCGAACGTCACGCCGAGCGCATCCATACGGCACGCCTCCGCACCTTCCATATCATGGATGCGGTCGCCGATCATCAGACAGCTGCTTCGGTCAGAAAAATCGGTATCGGGATATCGCTTGCCGAGCCGCCGCAGGGTTTCCTCAATGACCTCTGCCTTTTTGCTTCGTTTTCCGTCCATCTCCGCACCGACCGTAACCGTAAAAAACCGTGCGAGGTCATACTTTTCCAGAATCCGATTGACAAAGATCTCCGGCTTGGAAGACGAGACGCACAGAACATATCCGTTTTCACACAGCGTGTGCAAAAGTTCGGGAATCCCGTCAAGAACACGGTTTTCAAAAATCCCGATATCACGGAAGCGTTCGCGGTACTTTTCCACAGCGGATGCCGCCGTTTCGCGGTCAAAGCCTGCATAGGACATAAACTGGTCAAGCAGAGGCGGACCGATAAATGACTTCAGCGTTTCCGGTTCTGCCGTAATGCCGAAATGCTCCAATGCATACGCCACACATTTGGTAATTCCCTCCGCGGGATCAGTCAGCGTTCCGTCAAGATCGAATAACAGATAACGGTACATAACAACTCCTCCGACAATGTTTGTTTTCTTTATTATAGCGTATTCCGAGACAAAAAGCAAGCAAAACACAAAATTTTTCCGATGCCCGACGAAGCCCTTTACAGCCTTCTTATTTCATGTTATAATATAGACAGTATTTGATAACAGGAGAATCAAGAGCATGAACCGACTGAACACCGAAATTCTGACCCATCCGTACAAAAAAGGACAACGCATCCTTGTTACCAGCGATATTCACGGGCATCCCGACCATCTGCGCGGTGTACTGGATGCGGCGGGATTCTGTGCAGACGATCTGCTCGTCATTGTCGGTGATGTGGTGGAAAAAGGTCCCGACAGCCTTGGCGCACTTCGCCTTGTCATGGAGCTTGCGAGCCGCGGCAATGCGCTGGTGCTGCTCGGAAACGTCGATGCATGGCGCGTTCAGATGACCGAAGGCGTCAATGAAGACAATGCCGCCGATTTCTGGGACTATCTCTGCGAGCTTCACGACTGGTGCGGTTCGAGCTTCTATGCCGAAATGGCGCAGGAGTGTGGGCATACGCTCACGTCAGCTGAGGATGTTCTGCAAGCCAAAGAAGCAATCCTTGCTCATTTCCGAGAGGAGCTTGATTTTCTTGCATCCCGCCCGACAGTTCTGCAGATCGGCGACTTCGTTTTTGTTCACGGCGGTCTGCGGCATCAAACACTGTCAGACAATGCCGAATGCGACGTTTATGCGCTGACCAAGTACGACCGTTTTGCCGATGCCGCACCGTGTTCTTTTCCGTTCCGCGTGGTCTGCGGTCATTGGCCCACAGCACTGTACAACGACAGCATCCAGCAGTTCAATCCGATTTTTCATACCGATAAAAACATCATTTCCATCGACGGCGGCTGCGGTATCAAATCCGAAGGTCAGCTCAATCTGCTGATGATTCCCGACGCATGCTGTTCCGCTGATGAAATTCATCACTGTTACTATGACACTTTGCCAAAGATCCGCGCACTGGAATCACAAAAAGAAAGCTCTGATTCCGTACATATCAACTGGCTTCACAGCGAAGTCACGGTTCTTGAGCGCGGCGAGGAATTTTCGGAAATCGAGCATCATCACAGCGGACGAACATTGTCCGTCCCGACAAAGTATCTGTACAAAGGAAATCGCTGCCGCGACTATACCGACCGACATCTCGGCGTGAAAGCGGGAGACATCCTGTCGCTTTACAAAACCACTTCCCGCGGCTGTATCGTCAAAAAAGACGGTGTCATGGGCTGGTACTGCGGAGCATATGAAACCGTATAAATAGATAAACTGCCGTGATACACATGCATCGCGGCAGTTTCTTATTGGATTCAGATTTTTTTATCCATGATTGGACACCGCGCCGATAAACGCTTTCATTCTCGGCGTTGCACCTTCGCCAAAGACGTAATCCGGTGCACCCTTGACGGCAACAACGCCCTCTTCCATGAACAGCACGGTATCGGAGACATCGCGTGCAAAGCTCATTTCATGCGTGACGATGATCATCGTGGTATCCTGTGCAGCAAGAGAACGAATAACGGAAAGCACTTCTCCCGTCAGTTCAGGGTCAAGTGCGGAGGTCGGCTCGTCAAAGCAGAGGATCGCCGGCTTCATCGCAAGTGCTCTTGCAATCGCAACACGCTGCTGCTGACCACCCGACAGCTGACAGGGATAGTTCCCTGCTTTTGCCGAAAGTCCGACCTTTTCGAGCAGATCATGCGCATTTGCTTCAATTTCCGCAATGATCTGTTTTTTGTTTTCCTTATAATCAGGGCGTTCCTTGGCGTGAAGACGACTGGCAAGCGTAACATTGTCGAGCACAGAATACTGCGGGAACAGATTGAACTGCTGGAACACCATGCCGAACTGCAGCTGGTTTTCACGCGCTTCTTCCTTGGAGAGCTTGACACCGCGTTCGGGGTCAAACACGACCTTGTTTCCAACGGTGATAACACCCTTGTCCGCACGTTCCAGATTGGTCAGACAGCGCAGAAGTGTCGTCTTACCGGAACCCGACGAGCCGATGATCGACAGAACCTCACCCTGCTCCATCGAAAAGCTGATACCGCGGAGGACCTGCGTTTTGCCAAAGTTTTTATATAAGTCCTTGACTTCTAAAATAGACATATCGCTATCCTCCTCTCTCAAGCCTTGAAGTAGTCGAGCTTCTTCTCGATATAACCGAACAGCAGTGTCAGAAGACCGCTGAACAGCAGATAGAAGACCGCGGTGTAGAGCAGCGGCCAGAGCAGACCGTGCAGCTTGATATACGCCTGTGCACTCCAGATGATTTCATAAACGGCGATGACACGCGCAAGGGAGGTATCCTTGACGAGCGTGATGATTTCATTGCCCATCGGCGGAACGACGCGCTTGACAACCTGCAGAAGCACGACATTGAAAAACGTCTGCGTCTTCGTCATGCCGAGCACCTGACCTGCTTCATACTGTCCCTTCGGGATCGATTCGATGCCGCCGCGGAAGATTTCGGAGAAATAACAGGCATAGTTGACGACAAACGCAACCATAACCGCAGTAAAACGCGGCAGAAGCTCACCGCCGAGCAGACCCGGACCGTAGTAGATGACAATGAGCTGTAACATCAGCGGTGTGCCGCGGATGACCCAAACAAGGAACTTACATACAAGGGCAATCGGGTAGATCGAGATGAGTTTCGGCATCCCGTCGGGAATTTTCGCGGCACTGCGGAACACAAAACCGAGTTTGCTCATCGAACCGAACGCGATGATAAGACCGAGCGGAATTGCGAACAGAAGTGTCAGCGCAAAGATCGTCAGCGTCATGCCGAAGCCTTCCAGCAGACTGAGTGTAACTTGCCAGAACATAGGTGAATACCTCAAAAATTATAATCTCAGAATCAAAAGATATCCGGGGATGGCCGTTTTGCGATCCCCGGATGAAAATTGCAATGCTTTTCCGTATTTTATTCGGTCGAATATTATTCGGTAACGACAGACAGACCGTACTTTTCGCCGAGTGCCTTGAAGGTACCGTCAGCGATGATCTTATCCATGAACTTGTTCAGTTCTGCGCAGAGGTCAGAGCCCTTGCGGAATGCGACACCGTATTCTTCTTCGGTGAGGACAGCGCCGGTTGCGAGATCTGCATAGGAGGTGCCTTCACCGGTCATAGCAGCTGCCATAGTAGCGTCGATGACACATGCATCAGCGGAACCGGAAGCAACTTCGAGCAGAGCGTCAGCCTGGGTTGCAACAGCGGTGTAATCGGTGATGGTTTCAGCGATTGCGGATTCACCTGCGGAACCTGCTTCAACCGCGAACTTCAGACCGGTCATAGAAGCGAGGTCAGCGTAGTTTGCAACGACGTCAGACTTCATGATAACGACCTGGGAGTTGTTGATGTAGGGATCGGAAACGGAGCATCCTTCGGAGATTTCAGCGGTGATGGTCATACCGTTCCAGACACAGTCGATGGCGCCGGACTGAACTTCGAAGACCTTGTTGTCCCAGTCGATTTCAACGAATTCAACTTCAACGCCGAGTTCAGCTGCGAACAGTCTTGCAAATTCTGCGTCGAAACCGGTCCATTCGCCGTTTTCATCCTTGTAGTCCATCGGAGCGTATTCGGTGATACCGACGATGATCTTGCCGGCGTCCTTAACCTTCTTGACGTCTTCAACTGCCTTGTCGCCGCCGCATGCGGTGAAGGAGAGTGCCATTGCGGCAACGAGTACGATTGCCATAGCACAAGTGAGAATTCTCTTGGTAAGTTTCATAATAGAAATTTCCTTTCGGTTTTTCGGGGGGCGTTTGGTCGCGCCTCTCCTTTCGATGTTCAATATTATACCACATTCCGCTCTGTTTTGCAAGCACTTTACCACATTAAAGCGATGTATTACATTACAAGAATTAACAACATATGATCGTTATATTTGTCACTTTGAACAAATATGTCCAAATCTCCCGTGTTATCCACAAACCACACGACGGTATTTCTTTTACTAAAATGTAAAAAATTTATAACAACAAGTACGAATCTCTTGCCAATGACCGCATGGTATGATACAATAATAATAGAAATATAGTAAAAAGGAGTTATCAGCCATGAAACTTGCCGAAGCATTACAGGAGCGCGCCGACCTCGCACGCCGCATTGATTCCATCAAAAGCCGCCTTTCTCACAATGCCATCGTTCAGGAGGGAGAGCAGCCCGCGGAAGATCCCGCCGCTCTGCTTGCTGAATTTGATGCATGCACCAACCGTATGGAAGAACTGCTCACCCGCATCAATCTGACCAACTGCAATACCGTCGTTCTCGGTCAGAGTCTGACTGCCCTGCTTGCACGCCGTGATGCGCTGAAGATCAAGCTCGACGGCTATCGGGCGCTTGTCAACGACGCAAGTTCCACCGCACGCCGCGCGACCCGTTCCGAGATCAAGATTCTGTCCACCGTCAATGTTGCCGAGCTGCAAAAGACGGTCGATCTGACCGCAAAAGAGCTTCGTCAGCTGGACAATGCCATTCAGGCGGCAAACTGGACGACCGAGCTTTTGTAAACAATTTGTTGGTAGTCTGTTGTTTTCATCGCGGGCGCAGAACCTCATGTGACACGGAAGAATCGGCTTGTCCGATGCTTCTCTGTCCGCGGCAGGAGGTAAGCTGCCGCATTCAGATGGGTGTCATGGGCGGACACAGCGGGTTCGACTCCCGCATGTATCGTAACGCCCCGATCGCGCATAAACGCATCGTTACCGTGTATTCTGTACTACCGCTGCGCCGGAACAGCAGACGAGGGTTGGGTTTGGGGAAATCATTTTTCAAAACACAATAGGAGGAATAAACAATGAAACGACTGTATCTTTTTCTTCTGACGGCATTGCTTCTGCTCCCCCTGTTTTGTTCCTGTGTCATGACAGGTGAGGACGAAACACTGACCGCGCGCATTGTCCGCATTTATCCTGATGCTGACGCACTTCTGTTAGCGCCCATGGGCATGTCGGAGGGTCAACCACCGCTGTTTTTAGCATGGGAATGGCACGAACAGCTGTCGGAGGGTGACTGCATGGTACTGACCTATCGCGGCGAGATGGCCCCGGAGAAATCCCCGTATCTGAACGCGCCGGTATATCATCCCAAGAAAACCGTTTCCGTGACAACCGATGTCAAGCGATTTGACAATCTTGCATCCATCTATCTGAACGTGCTGACAGATCTTGCCAAAGAAGAAGAACAGTATTTTGACGGCAAGACCCAGCTTGCCATTGACATCGAAGAAACCGCACTTCCCGCAAATGAACAGCACGCGATTGCCGCAGCGTTTGCGCAGATGTATCCATCCATGACCGTCATTGAAGAATCCCGCTCCGATCTGAAAGCAAAGGGATTTCTGACACAGCTCTATGACGGTCCTCGTTGGTACTGGTCCGGCGGTGTGATTCTGAAAATCTATGAAAACACAAAAAAATGTACCGATCGAACACGGTATTTCGGTACATCCTTCAACTGTGGCTTCACGCACGGATGGTCCGACTGCTCTACCTCGCGCGATACCGACAGCGGTGTCTGGTCTGCACACAAAGTCGGTGGCTTGTACATGGCTGACTGATTCGCACAGAGGAACCAAACACAAAGGAGGATATTGCAATGAAACGATTCCTGTTATTTACATTAACCGCACTTCTCCTGCTCCTGCTGTTTTGTTCCTGTATCATGATGGGAGGCGAAGAAGAAACCCTCACCGCCCGTGTGATCCGTATCTATCCAGATGCCGATGCAATTCTGCTTGCACCGACGGGGATGTCGGAGGGTCAGCCGCCGTTGTTTTTAGCATGGGAATGGCACGAACAGCTGTCGGAGGGTGACTGCATGGTACTGACCTATCGCGGCGGGATGGTCGAGGAAAAATCTCCGTATCTGAACGCGCCGGTATATCATCCCAAGAAAACCATTTCCGTGACAACCGATGTCAAGCGATTTGATAATCTTGCGGCGGTCTATCTGCAAACGCTGATCGATCACGTCAATGAGAACGCCGGATTTGGCAATCCATCCATGCTGTCGGTCGATCTATCAAAGACATCCCTTCCCGAAAACGAACGCGCCGCGTTCCGTCTTGCCATCGAGGAAATCACGGGGACTGTGCCGCTTACGCTCTCTGTCACAGAGCTTGAAAAAGCGGGATATCTAATCAAAGACCCGATTCTTGAATGGGAGGAAGGATATGTCCTTTCCGTGATTGAAGCCGAAGAAAAATCCTACGGCACGAAAAAGTTCTTCCGTGTCGGCAGATGGAGAAGCGGACGGTATTCGACAAGTTGGATCGACAATACCACCGAATGTGACAAAAACGGTG
>JAZTZC010000438.1:0-3104 GCA_045637265.1 Eubacteriales bacterium
CGGTGTGATCGCGCTTCTCTGTGCGCAGAGAGGGACGTATGCACACATTCACGCGGTGGAACTGCAGCCGGACTTCTGCGATCTGATCACGCGCAACGCGGAGGATAACGGACTTGCCGACCGCATGACCGCTGTATGCAAGGATGTACGCGATCTGACAGCCGAGGATGTCGGCGGTGAGGTTGATGCGGTGTTTTCCAATCCGCCGTATATGCGCGCATCGTCGGGTGTCGGCAACACGCACACGGAAAAGGACATTGCGCGGCATGAGGTGCACGGAACGATTGCCGATTTCTGCCGCGCCGCATCGCGCATCTTAAAGTTCGGCGGCTATTTTACCGTCGTTTTCCGTCCCGACAGGGAAGCGGAATTATTGTGTGCCATGTGTGAGGCGGGTCTGACACCGAAGCGGCTGACGACGGTCTATGCCTCCAAAAACCATGTCCCCTGTCTGATCCTCGTTGAAGCAAAGAAAGGCGCGGCGCATGGAATGTTTGTCACAAAGCCACTTCTTCTGACCGATGAGAACGGGGAAGAAAGTGCGGAGAGCCGCTATATTTACGAAAACGGAGCGTTTCATGAGCAGTATCAAAACCCATGAGTATGAACTTCCGGAGGAGTTTGCCTCCTTCGAGATAAATGATAATGAAGAAAAAAACAAAATCGAGCCGTCCACCTTGTATCTTGTCGCCACGCCAATCGGTAATTTAGCCGACCTGTCCGCAAGAGCACTCAAGGTCTTGTCGGGCGTTGATTTCATTGCGGCGGAGGATACGCGCAATTCGGCAAAGCTGCTGGCGTGCTTTGATATCCACCGACCGCTGATCAGCTATTTTGAGCACAACAAACGTCAGCGCGGCGAGGAGATCGTGTCAAAGCTGGAAGCAGGGCAGTCCTGCGCGCTGATCACCGATGCGGGAACGCCTGCCATTTCCGATCCCGGTGAGGATCTGGTCAGACTGTGCGGCGAGCGCGGCATCCGTGTTATCAGCGTACCCGGCTGCTGTGCCGCGATTACGGCGCTGACCTTATCGGGTCTGCCGACGGGACGGTTTGTCTTTGAGGGCTTTCTGTCCACGCAGAAGAGCGAGCGGCGTTCGAGACTCGATTTTCTGAAAACCGAGGAGCGCACGATCATTTTCTATGAAGCACCGCATAAGCTGCGCGCAACGCTGGACGATTTCGCGGCGGCATTCGGGGATGACCGTCCGATTTCTCTCTGCCGTGAGCTGACCAAGCGTAATGAAGAAGCGATGCGTGTCACCGTTGGTGAGGCGGTCGCTTATTACAAGGAACACGACCCGCGCGGAGAATATGTTCTGATCGTCGGCGGCTGTCCGCACACCGAGGTGCAGGCGCAGGCGGACTGGGCATCCATGACACCCGCAGAACACGTTGCGGCATACATGGCAGAGCATCCCGAAGCAAAGAAACTGGATGCGATCAAGGCGGTTGCCAAGCTGCGCGGGGTGCCGAGAAACGAGGTTTATCAGGCGGTTCTGTAAGAGGATAGAATCATGAAATACTACACCAAAGAATGGTATCATCTCATGCAGCGGATGAGATACACCTGCGGTATGACGGTCGTTCCTGATAAGGAATATACCGATGCAGAGATCCGCGCCTTTTATGAAAACGATCTTGCCAAGGAAATAGAGTATGATCGTTCCATATACCGTGGGGATACGCCCTTTGATCCGTCAGAAACGGTCGCATGTTTTCGCGATTGCTATCATGAGATGCTGAAATACGCATTTTCTGCATATCCGGCATGGGTGCAAGGGACGGCAGATAAGCGTCTGCTTGCACTGAACCGTATGACGGAGCATGTCTATCAGCGTCTTTCCATTGAGGAAAACGAAAACAAAACGGCATGGAAGCAGATCAACGCGGCAGCAGAGTCCGATCTTGCCGCACAGAAGATTCCGCCGGAGCTTCGCGCAGCCTTTCGCTTTCATGATGCAAATGTCCTTCAGCTTGAAAAAGACGGACGGACGGTACAAATGCTTCTGCGGGATGGCGGATACATCGGTGGGAAAACGCCGTACTGTCTTGTTACGTTCCGTGGTGTCACTCGCTACGAACGGGAACGGGGACTGGTCATCCGCAAAAAAATGGGCAGTGACGGTGTGTTTGACTCCAATGTCGTCTATCTGTATGACGAATTATACAAAACCGATGTCGGATACGAGGTGCACATGCTGCTGACCGGAAAAACCGAGCTGCGGTATGTAACGGTCGAATGCGAAAAAATTGAGGTACAGACGGATATCACGCCCGACTTTGATGACCTTGAAGCGGATATGACTGCTGTGCTGACCGATCTGATCGGAGATTTGACACCGATACTTGTGACTCCCGATGATGTATCGTTTGATGATGCACTCTATTTTGACTACACGGAAAAAGACAATCATCGCTGGCTTTCAATCATAAAGGATGCCATCCAAACGGCAAAGACGTTTGAAATCCACTGCTGGAACGAGGAATCCGAAGCGATTGCACTGGCACTCGGATATGGTACCTTCAAGGATACCGATTGGTGGTACGGAAAGGTCATTGTCGGTACTGTAACGACGACGTTTGTTGAGATGCTCCTTTCCCAGCCCAAACCGTCCGATATCGAAGCCGCCAACAAAATGACACCGTTTTTCAATATCTTTTTTGACAATGGCTTCCAAAGCTGCCATTGGGGAACAGAACTATACAATCCACAGGAGTAACAATGATATGAAAAAGAACTACGATATTGCGGCATTTATCTGGCCTGCATACACAGGCGACGAACCCCGTGCGCGTATCTTCTGGCCTGAGGGCTACGGCGAATGGCAGACCGTCAAGGCGGCAGGTCCGAAGTATGCAGGACACCAGTGGCCGAGAAAGCCCTTGTGGGGCTACTGCAACGAGGCTGACCCGTATGTCATGGAAATGCAGATCAATGCTGCCGCTGACCACGGCGTCAACGTCTTTATTTATGACTGGTACTGGTATGACGGAAAGCCGTTTCTGGAGCAGTGCCTTGACAACGGTTTTCTTGGCGCGAAAAACAACGACCGCATGAAGTTCTATCTGATGTGGGCAAACCATGATGCGATGGGTCTGTG
>JAZTZC010000439.1:0-2081 GCA_045637265.1 Eubacteriales bacterium
CAACGAATTCTGGGTCGAGGAGCAGAACGGCGACCAGTGCAATGACGCAGTTTACCAGAGAAACGAGAAGATCGAGTCCCGCTTCAACACCAAGATCACCATTCTCCCGCAGGGCTCCACCGACCGCGAAGCACCCCCGAAGTTCCTCAACAAGATCGCCAAGGCCGGCGACGATGCCGCAGAGCTCGTATCCCTCTGCAACTACATGGCATACATTCCGATCGGTGAACGCTCCTGCCTTGACTGGACGGAAATGCCGAATGTCGATCTGACCCAGCCCTGGCACAACAAGCACGCCAACGACGGTGCAACTGTCAACGGCAAGCTCTTCGCCATCTGTTCTGACCTTTCCATTTCATCAATGACCTATACCTACGCCATCTTCTTCAATACCCGCCTGACCTCCAACTACGACATGGAGCCCGATATGCTCTATGACCTTGTCAGAACAGGTGAATGGACGATCGATAAGTTCATTTCTCTGACCAAGGATCTGTACGTCGATACCGACGGTAACGGCAAGAAGGACGAAACCGATACGTTCGGCTTTGGCTACATGATCTGCAACACCGGTGACGTATGGCTGACGGCGTTCAATCAGCCGCTGACGGTTGTCAAGGATGACGGCACGCTCGAGATCACCTTCATGTCCGAAAAGACCGAATCCGCGCTGTCCAAGATGCGTGACTATCAGGAAAACTCCCTCGGCTTCTGCGAATATGAGCAGCTGTACTCCGAGGAAACCTATTTTGCAAACGGAACCGTTGCATTTGCACCGCTTCGCTTCTCCACAGCGTTCACCGCTCTGCGTGATATGGAAGACAACTACTCCATTCTGCCGTATCCGAAGTGGGATACCGCACAGGAGATCTACTTCACCAACGCAGACGATAAGTTCCAGGTCTTCTCGGTTCCGACCACCGTTTCCGATACCGAATTCATCGGTACGATCTTTGAAGCAATGTCCGCGGAATCCTACCGTTCCGTTTACCCGACCTATTACGACGTCGCTCTGAAGGGCAAGTATTCCTCCGACCCGACGACCGCGGAAATGATCGACCTCATCATGTCCGGCCGTAAGTTCGAGTTCTCCTTCCAGTTCGGTAAGGACCACTTCCTGCGTATGCCGTATTTGTTCCGTGACCTGTTGCTCACGCCTTCGCTGAAGATTGCCTCCAAGTGGGCAACCGTTGAAAAGCACGTCAACAAGACCAGAGATAAGTTCTACTCGCTGTTTGAAGATATAGAATAAAAAATCATTCGACGGAAGATGTACAAAACATCTTCCGTCGTTTTTTGCTGCTATTTACATCATATCCCCGATATATTGGAGCGCCGTTTCCTCGGACTTCTGCTCGAGATTCAGCGTGCCGCGGATGATTTCGTCACAGCGCATGACGATGCGGAATGCTTCCATCGCGTCGGAGAGGGTCGGGAAGCCTTCGGAGTCGTTTTCGATCATATCAATGAGCGCGCACAGCTGTCCGTACATCTCCTTGTACTTGCACTTGATGTTGATCTGTGTGTACGTTTCGGTGCGCTTGTCATAGTATTCGATGAGGTCGCCCTCTTCCTTGTTGGTCGTGCGGTAGTCGGCAAGAATCAGCTTGATGCGTCCGTCGGTGCCGATGAATTCTTTCAGATTCTCCGATGCCGTCGTATCGGTCCAGCCGGCTTCGTAATAGGCGGTACAGCCGTTGGACAGCTTCATCGTAATCATACCCCAGTCAAAGGTGTTCTCGGGCACAACCTTCGATACAATGCCGCCCATGCCGCTGATGTCGACAACCTCAAGACCCGTGAACCAGCGGATGACGTCAACATAATGTATGCCGCAGTCGACGATCGGGGAGCAGTCCTCGAGCAGACGCATATAGCGTTCCTTGTTCATGATGTGGTGATTCTGTACCATGCGGATCAGACGGATATCACCAATCTTTCCGGCACGAATCATTTCCGCGGCTTTGGCATATGTTTGGTTGTGACGGAGAATGTGCGCGATCAGAACCTTGGAGGACGAGGCGCGCGCAATGCGGCAGAACGCTTCGGCTTCGGCGATGGTCGGCGCAATCGGCTTTTCC
>JAZTZC010000440.1:0-9601 GCA_045637265.1 Eubacteriales bacterium
ATTATACCATAGGAGGGTTCTTTTGTCTATTGTCCGTTTTTACTGGTTCGGTTCAGTCATGTATACCGACATAAGGAATAGAACCTTTTTCCATTTTATTCAAACAGCGGTGTAGAGAAGTACCGTTCCGCCGTATCGGGAAGCACGGTTACGACCGTCTTGCCTTTGCCCAGCACCTTTGCCAGCTTCATTGCCGCGGCAACATTGGTACCGCTGGAAATGCCGCAGAGGATGCCTTCCTTGAGCGCCAGATCCTTGGATACCTGCAGAGCTTCCTCATCCTTGACAATGCAGATATCATTGTAGATATCCGTGTTCAGAATTGCGGGAATGACACCGTCTCCGATGCCCATCTGCACATGCGTACCGATGGAGCCGCCGGACAGAATCGCCGCATTTTCCGGCTCAACCGCCCAGATCGTCATATCGGGATTTTCCGCCTTGAGTGCTTCACCGATGCCGGTGATCGTTCCGCCCGTACCGATGCCGGAGCAGAAGCCGTGAATTGGACCGTCAACGTCATCAAGAATCTCCTGTGCGGTCTGACTGCGCTGAATTGCAGAGTTTGCGGGATTTTCAAACTGCTGGGGAACGAAAACATTGGGGTCTTCTGCTTTCATGCGCAGAGCCGTGTTCAGACATTCCTCAATGCATGCACCGATGTTGCCGGCATCGTGGATCAGAATGACCTCAGCACCATAGTGCTCAACGAGCAGTCTGCGTTCCATCGAAACGGAGTCGGGCATGATGATCTTCGTCTTGTAGCCGCGTACCGCACCGACGAGCGCCAGACCGATGCCCTGATTGCCGGAGGTCGGTTCCACGATGATCGTATCGGAACCGATCAGACCTTTTTCTTCCGCATCGCGGATCATATTGTAAGCCGTGCGGGTCTTGATGGAACCGCCGACATTGAGTCCTTCAAATTTGACAAGAATCTCCGCCGCATCCGGGTCACCGAGACGCTGAAGACGGATCATGGGCGTGTGTCCCATGGCTTCGAGAATGGTATTGTAAATCATTGCGTACTTTCCTTTGCTAACAAGCTGAAATTGATACTATATTTTACCACAGAACCGCACGCATTGCAAGACTTTTCGGGAAATTCACCGAGGGAATTACAGTTTTATCGTCACGCGCACATCCGGTGAGTCCACTTCAACCACCTTCCATCCGGGAATGCGGAAGCGTGTGATCCAATACGCGATAATCAGCCGATGAAACATCCAAAAACAGTTCCATGGGGAAATCGGCAGTGATTTGATCCATTTTGCACCGCAGATCCGTACAATCAGCAGAACCACAAGTCCGATGATTGCCGTAATGTGATTGAATATCAGCACAGATGGGAACAGAATGGGAATCGGAAAACGAAATTCCTCGGGTTTTACGATGATACGCATCTTACTCCACCGTGATTTCGACAAAATCGCCGTCGGCATCCTGTACCTCGACCAGCTTACCGATCACGCCTTGCTCCACCAGAAGCATGATCTGACTCCAATCGATGTTTCCGATGACCTCATTGTGCATCTGCATCTGTAATTGCGGAATCGCCATGCCCGATTCCAAACAGATTTTAATCAACGCAAGCGGCAGATTGACACGGACAATGTCACCGTCTGCGGAATTGATTTTGATACGAAGCATCATCTGATGGAAGCTCTTGCGCTCCTCGGGTGATGCAATTCTTGCATCCGGTACGGCTTCTTCTCCTTTGAGCAGAATGTCGGTCGTTGTCCCGTACAGCGCTGCAATTTGCGGCAGAAGCATGATATCGGGACAGGACTGATCATTCTCCCATTTGGAAACCGCCTGCGGAGAAACATTCAGCCGTTCCGCAGCTTCGTCCTGTGTCATGTTCTTTGCTTTGCGCAGTCTTTGTAACCGTGCACCAAGTGTTTCATTTGTCATCATATTCAAACGCTCCTGTATTGTATGGATTCGGCAGTGATGTTCCGCCGTTGGCAATATCATACCATATCCCAAAGGATTTCGGAATGGAACAGGCGTGGAATTTGCTCAACCAAGCGTGGATTTTTCCCGCAACCAGCGGTTGATGTTCCGAAAAACCGATATTTTACTCCACTTACGGTTGTTTTAGGGAGATCCCCAGACACAAAATCGCCATCGGTGTCCGAATGGCACGCAGAGCTTCTCCCATCGATGAAAAATACCGTCCGCGCAGATAGCCGAGATTGGTGACGATATATCCCTGTTCCGTGTGATGCAGTTCCACCGTGTGAATCCCATGAAAACGCGGATTCCAATACGCATACAGAACAACCGCTTCTGCAACCGCATCATAACCCCGTTTGCGGTATTTCCGATACGCAATCCCGTATCTGCTGCAGAACGGAATCAGCGCACGCGGTCTTGTACCCCAAAGCCCGAACAGCCAAAGTCCGATCTCCGAACAGACCGCTGTCACCTCAGCAAAAGATGCAGTGATACCGAGCGATAACAGCGCATGATAACAGGCAATGACCTCACAGCCGTTGTAATCCATGGTTTTACAGCCGTATCTCATGTGTCGGACAGGTTCATCGTTTTGGGAGCGGATATAACCGTCAATACGGAATCCTTCGTTATGGGCACGGTTTCGTCGGGCAAAATAACATCCGAGCATCGGTCACTCCTCCCCGATCAGAACCGCGCGGCACGGTGCCCCCTCGCATCCTGCGATATTCAGAGGAAGCGCACAAAGTGTATACGCGCCCATCGGAACATGAGAAAGCACCAGACCTTCGAGCAGCAGGACATCTGCCCGAAGCAGTTTGAGATGAACCGCCATCGGCGCGTCAGCAGGACCGACCGATTGGGAGTCCACACCGACGAGACGTACATTGTGCCGCAGAAAGACCTCTGCAGCATCCTCTGTCACAACCGTGCCGCCCGACAGTACAATTCTCTCACCGCCGCCGACCGATTCTGCCGCGGTGCAGATCCCCTCCGCGTCTTCTGCCGATAACAGTCCGGCATGACGTTGTACATAGCACCGACCGATACAGACCGACAGATCAAGCTGTTCCGCGGTTTTGCCGTCAGCAATAAAATGCGCCGGTGCGTCGATATGCGTGCCGTTGTGCACACACATGGAGAGCGAGGACAGATTGTAAAGCTCCCCATCCGCCATCCGTTTCAGTGGTGTTAAAATCGGTTTCGGATCACCGGGGTAGACAGAACAGGACAACAGCTCCTGCGAAATATCATAGATCATGGATCTTCTCTCCTTTATCACGTGATTTCTGCTCCCATCATATCACAAAAATGCGCCGCCGTCAAGAAAAATCCGGGAAACTGTATTGACAAATCCAAAAGAATCCGCTATACTGAAATCAACGACATAATTTCAGAAAGGAACGATCTTATGAAAGACTTGAAAGCATTCCAAAACCCGGCACTGCAGTACCGTGTCTTCCCGATGACACACCATTGGATGGCAGACTACAACGCACACATGGATGCCTACCGCGATTACGGCTACGGCGGTGCGGTCACCAATGTCCCGTTTGCAAATGGTTTCACATCCTCTCCCGAAAACCTGGATAAGTTCTCCGTTCTGCTCGATGCAATGGAAGCGCATGAGCTTGGCATCTGGATTTACGACGAGGACGGTTATCCGAGCGGACAGGGCGGCGGTCTGGTTCTCGACGGACATCCCGAACTTCGCGCAAAAGGCTTTTACATGGTACGCCGCATCGCATATGAGGCAAAGCACATCCACTATCATCTTGACGATATCTCCGACAAGATCGTCTGGGCGGCAAAGTATCCCTTGTATATTCCGCGTCTTGACGATACCTATGTACAGTTTGAGAAAATGGAAGCTGTGCCGTTCACCGAAACCGAAGTCATCTGTGACCTTGCCGAACGAGAGATTCTGTATATCTTCTGCGTCAAGGATGCACATGAGGGTTCACACAGCACACACAATGTCTCCTCCTTCAAAAACAACATCAATGTCATGGACAAGCGTGCCGTCAAGCGGTTCCTTGATCTGTGCTTTGAGCCGATTGTCAATGCAATTCCCGATGCTTACCGCCGCGCGGCGAATGTCTTTACCGACGAACCGAGCCTGCACACCTCCTATGCGCGCGATTATGAAACATGGAATTACGCACTGGTTCCGTGGGTTGACGGTTTATTTGAAGCATATGAAGCGGAATACGGCGAATCGATGCTCCCGACACTTCCTCTGCTCTTTGAAGGACAGCAGAATGCCTATCCCGTCCGCGTGAAGTTCTATGAGCTGGTCGGCAAGCTGGTTGCCGATGCGTATTCCGGACAGATTGCGGCATGGTGTGAGGCGCACGGCGGCGGCTTCTCCGGTCACTATGTCTGTGAGGAAGCCATCTGTCAGCATGTCATGCAGTATGGCAGCTATGTCCGTGTTGTTTCTGCAGCAAGCTATCCCGGCATCGACGTTCTCTGCTGTTATCCCGAAATTTACGATTACAACACTGCGAAATTCGCGCAGATGGTCGTGCGCAAGAAGCAGACAAACGGCATGATGGTCGAAATCTGCCCATTTGCCGATGTGGAAACCTTCAAAAAAGCACCGCTTGACAACATGACCGCCGTCATGGGGCTCTTGTACCTTGCAGGTGTACGCAAGACACACTCGTACTTCTCCGCCGATTTCTCCGCTTGGCGTGACGGTAAATTCCCGAATGCAAAGGGCTACACCAATCAAGCAGAAACAGTCTGGTTCAACGAATACGTCGGACGGCTCGGTACCATACTCGACGGGCTGCACAACGACTGCGATACGTTCATTTACTATCCGCTGGAAGAGGCGCAGGCAAAGGAAAAACCGGCTTATTCCGGCAGCTGGCAATCGGGTGACCGCAAAGCAGATGCCGCAACGGGCGGTCTTTCGCGTGCGGTATATGAAGCCGGACACGACTACTACTATGTCGACCGCGATGACATTCTGGAAGCCGCACGGACTGCCGAGGAAACGGGTGTCGCCATAATCTCCGGCTGTGCCGTGAAGAACCTGCTCCTGCCCGGTGTTGATGTCATGTACGGCGATGCGTATGATGCGCTGGAGATTCTCTCCCGTGCCGGTGTCAATGTCGTCTTCTTCCATGAAAAGCCGCGTTTCGATGCTCTCACGGGTGGTGCACTTTCTGCATCCGACCATCCGATCCGCGAGCTTCCCGAAATTCTCACCGCACTTTCCAAGGATGATACATCTGCATTCCGCGGAACAGCAGAAGGCGGCACTGTCCTGCGCGGCAGATTTGTCACAAAGGAAGGCAAGACACTGTATATGCTTGCAAACAAGTCACGCACAGACGCTGTCATTCCCTATTCCGGTACTGCCGATGCCGAAATCTGGAATCCATCGGACGGTACGGTTACGCCGCTTGCAGTCGGTGAAGCACTCACCGTTCCTGCCATGCGTGCGCTGTTTGTCGTAGAATAAACAACCATCATCTGACTGTCAAAGGAGGATTTTCATGCATCAAGATCGGTTCACAGCTCTTTTTTCGCATATTCTCTGTTGTATTCTGTGTCTTCTGCTGTTTTCCTCCTGCGACAGCGACAGTACTGCAGCAAACGACGGTATACAGCAGGATACCGTTGTTTACGAAACCGTCGAGTATGTCTACAACAGTCGACAGATCACCCCAGAGAACGGAACTTCGGTAAATTACAGTCTGAACAGTACATCCCCGTTCAGTTATGACTATAACGGGGAACTGCGGCTCCAGACTTCCGGCGATATCCACATCTATGATGAAAACGGCGTCCTGATCGCAGAGCTTCCCGATTTTACAAAGCGTCTGCGTGAAGCACTCGGTGAGGAGAATATCAGCATCTGTGCGGTGCTTCCGTCCTCGGATGGAACGGTATATGCATCCTATTACCCAAGGGATGATCTTGAACATACGGAATACCGTATCCTCCGCACGGATTTCGACTGCACAACGATCACCGAAAGTGAGCCGCTGCCGTTATCGCCGACCTTGTCCCGCGACGATGCGGACAACATCATCAGTCATGTGGCAACCGATCTGCTGCTGCAGCTGGACGGTATCGGGCTTGTCTATGCGGATGCCGCAAATCCGGAGCATTTTTATCTGATTGATGATGCCCTTTCTGTGCGCGGACCGTTTGAGACAACCTCGCTTGTGTATGACGGATTTCTGCTGTCGGACGGAGGTGTGATCTTCTGCTGTGAGGACGGTGGTACGATCCACTTTGACCCGCACTCGGAGACCATGACCCTGTGCAAGTTGTACATGGAAACCGATCGTTTTTCCTCGGCACGGAATGTCTATTACCGCGAGGACAGCGTGTATCTGATCTGTTCTGACGGCATCTGGGTGCAGCGCGGCGGTGAGGAGATCAAACTCTTTGACTGGACGGCATCATGTCTGAACTATAGCGAATATGCTGCCGGATCGGAATGTACCATTGAGATTCTCGATATTTTGCCGGGGGATCGTTTTCTGATCGGTTATCGGGATATGCTGTCAGATATGTTGCCGAACCGCACCTATCTTCCGTATCCGATGCTGTTGACACCGCTTGAGGGTGGTCAGCGTCCTGTACGGCAGGTCATTTCCGTTGCAAGCGCCTTTGCTTCGGAAAAAGAAGTTACGATTCTGCGTGAGGCAATCTTCCGCTTCAATCGGGAAAATACGGAATACCGCATTGAGCACCGCGATCTGGACGCGATGTATCCAAGCTATTGGGCGCATGATTCCGGCAATATTGAAATCAAAAAATCCGCGGTACAGGAGGACCTGCTGGCGGGACTGCCTTATGATCTCTATTTCCTCGGCTCTCACGGCTATGTCGCGGATTATCTTGAAACGATGACCAAAAACGGTGTCGGTACGGATCTTTCCTCCTTTGCCGATGAGGTCGGAATACAGCCCTCCATACGTGCGGCATTTGATACGGAGGGAGAGCTGCAGATTCTTCCGCTGTCCGTCGGGCTTTCCGGCTACCTGACCACGACCGATACGCTTCCCGCCGATACACCCTTTACACCGGAGGTTCTCTGCTCGATTGCCGATACGCTTGGCGATGGGCAGGCATTGTTTTCCGAGGCGGTACCGTCTGTGTTTTTGGAGATTGGAGTACAGGATTATTTTGATATTTCAGCCGGTACACATACCTTTGACGATCCTGCGTTTGCCAGATTTCTTACGTTGTTCGACGAGCTGAAAAAGGATGAGCGTCAGACATATGTCAATACAGACTGCGGATATATCATCCTGTCCGATAACGGCATTGCGAGTATGATGGAGGATCCGATCATGGCTTTGGTGTCGGGTGATCTGAAATTCCTGAAAATGGATTTTGCCACCGCGGAACAGCTGATATTCCTGCCCGCATTGTTTGAGGGCAGCGATAGGGAATATCACTTCTGTGGTTATCCGACCGAGGGCGGCGGTGTGCTGCGGATGACACCGGGTCTGCAGGTGGTAATGCCGGAGGATGCAGAGGTCACCGACGGCGCGTATGCGTTTTTGCGGATGCTGTTTTCCGATACCGTGCAGGCTTGTTCTCTGATGCGGCAGACCGGTATTCCCGTCACACAGTCGGGGCTGCAGGCGGCAATTCCGGTAGGGTATCACTATTTTATGCGGGTTACGACGCCACAATCGGACGGCAGTGTGATTTTGCAGTGCAACTATCTGATATTTTCAAAACAGCCGCTGACAGATGATTTTTATGCGGATATGACGGAAATTGCCTTGCTTGATCAGACCCATGAGCAGCTGTATGAAACGGTTGCCGGGGGAAATCTGCGAGGGGAATGTAACGATGATGTTTTCGGGATCATCTGGGAGGAATATTCTGCCGCCGGAGAGGGCGTGCGAATGCTTTCCAAGGCGATTGATATCATCATCCGACGAGCGGAGATTAAGCTGGCAGAATGACAGTATAGGATAAGAGGGAACGCATTTCCATGTGAAGTGCGTTCCCTCTTGCATAATTCATCTTTCGTACTGCTTCAACGCCTCAACAACCGCGACAAACCGTGGATCATCCCGCACACCGTCATAGCGCGTATGCTGCAGACGGTCGAGCATGTACCAGCATTGTGAATGTTCGGTCAGCTCATGGAAATCCTTACCGGGTTCCTGATAGATGAGCTGATCGGTCAGGATGGATGTGTAGTGCTTTCCGTGGTCGTTTTGATAGGACTTGTCGTAGGCAACGGTGTGAAATGCCATTGCTTCCAAAGAAACCAAGGCATCCTCCGTTTTGCCAAGTGATATTTCAAACGTGGATTTCAGCCATTCATTCCATGAAAGTCTGGTGTGATAAAACATCAGATTCTCCCCGTAGATCATGCGGTAGAGTGATGATGAAATGTCCAGCATTTCGATTTTGCGCTCCCATGTGTCGGGACCGTTGGGAAGATCGTCCTCTATCGTATAGTTTCGGATGGCGATGCCGAGACAGTCGGTCAGCTTGTCGATTTCGTCCTGAATGTAAAGCACCGTTTTGCCATCACCGATGCCAGAGGATTTTGCAAATTCGCGGCAGTATTTCATCGGTGTCAGCAGATTGACGGCCTCCATCGCTTTCTCTGTCTGTCCTGTTTCTCCGTAAATGTTGATGAGCAGATTGATCGCGTCATAGCGCGTGTCCTCATCTTTACATTCAGCGACAACAGAAGAACAGAGCGTTTCCATTTCCGCAAAGAGATTCGGGTCATGGTTTTCATCCCAGATATGGTAGATGCAAACGGCGAGATTTTCTTTGATCTCATGGTCTGCGGGATACAAAGCATGTGCCCTGCGAGCAAACGCGATCCGTTCTTCGACTCCTCCGACCTCGGAAAGTCGATTCATTTCCTTTTTGATGTCAGCAAGCGCCGCCTCGCGCTCGGATAATTTATAGCCAAGCAGTTCATCAATGCTGACAGAAAAGAAGTCGGCGAGTGTGGGAAGCATTTCGATGTCGGGATAGCCGCCCTCCGATTCCCAGCGAGAGATCGCCTGCGGGGTCACGCCAATGGCGGCTGCAAGGGTGTCCTGCGTGATATTGTGTTCCGCACGAAATTCTTTGATGATCGTGCCGATTTTCAGATTCATCGTATATCATACCTCCTTGTGTATATTCCGTAAGCTTACGGGTATATTATATCATGCGATGTCCTGCAGGTCAATGAACAATTCGTTGTTGATATGATAAAGCAATCATTGATATTCGCAAAAAAGATGAGATGTTTTTAATTATTTTCAAAAAACCTATTGACAATCCGCAGAATATATGATATAATATTCAAGCAAACGAAAAATATGGCGGAATAGCTCAGCTGGCTAGAGCAATCGGTTCATACCCGATAGGTCGTGGGTTCAAGTCCAACTTCCGCTACCAGGCCCGTTGGTCAAGCGGTTAAGACACCGCCCTTTCACGGCGGTAACAGCAGTTCGATTCTCCTACGGGTCACCACAAAGAAAGCGAGAGAACATGGTTCTCCCGTTTTTCTTTGGTATAACCAATAAACCCCCGGTTCAACCGGGGGCGAAAAAGCTTTAGCTGAAAGTAATAGACAAAAAATACCTCCTATGATAAAATAAAAGAGGTCTGCCAACCAAATTTATAAAAACATAGGAGGATG
>JAZTZC010000441.1:0-3791 GCA_045637265.1 Eubacteriales bacterium
TTGTTCGGACCGCCGATAGTTACGCCGGTTGCATAATATTCTCCCTCATATAAGCTCCAGGCGGACACCAGCTCGATCAGACCCTTTGCCCTCGGCGCAAGACCTTTATCGCAGTAGATGATATTCAGCGATTCGTCGGAAAAATCGTAGGTCTTGCCGTTATACTCCAAAACCGCCATGACATCATCCCACCAAACACGTTCTTTGATGTCAAATATTTTTCTGAAAATATGAGAGCGTCCGTCTTCTGCAATAAAGCTGAAGCACACATACAGTGCATCGCCGACCAGACACATGGAGTTATCCTTGAAAATAGAGCATGCACGCTGTCCCGCACAAAGATCACCCTTGCCGCCGACAGGATAAATCTCCACATCCCGTTCCGCGTCAAAGCCGTTAGAGGAGACCGCCTCCAACGTAAACACCGCGAGTACAACACCGCTTGTCGTGCTGTCATGATTCTCGCCGTCATTTCCTGTGTTCTGAATAAACGAAGCGTAACAGATGCCGTCGGAGATGATCAGCTGTCCCATGTGTGCGTATACGATATTGTTTTTGGTGATGCGTTTGATGCTTTCCTGTGTTTCCTGCGTACAAACCGCAGAATTGATGGATATTTAGAATGCTAAAAAGTTTATAACATACGCCAGATGCTTGAAAATACCGTATGTTTCCATAAAACAATCCTATCAGTCGACCAAAAGATGCCGTCGGCTGTATCCTTTCACTGTTTTCAATCCGGGAAGTCCAAAATACGAACATGATTCGTATGATTTGGATTCATTATAACATGAATACAGCACCCTGTCAATATCGGTCACCATGTTTTCCGTATGTCTGATATAACAATTTTTAATATAGAAGGTGCTTATTCATTCACATAAATCCAAACTCTTGACTGAATCAGCTTTGCCGCCTCGGATAAGGAACGCACACCGCCTTTCCATGCAGCGAGTTCTTCATTGATAATATTCATGATTTCGGAACCCACTCTTGGGGTGGTTTCGCAGGTGTCAAAGAAATGCATAAGCTGCTGTTTGTCCGCATCTGTAATTTCGATGATGGTGCGTCGTGAATCATTCCCTGCCGAAAGCGGCTCTGCCGAGCCGTGACCGGGATCAATCTCCAGATAGTCATTGTATGCCATCGGCCGAATGGCAAAATAACGGTTCCGGTCGATCGCGGTTTCCATTGCCGAGCGGGTAACGGGCAAATATCTCTGTACCAGATAGTCCGAGGTCTGTACCTCGTCCTGCATCACAAATTCAAGAAATTCCATACAGCTGTCTGTGTTCGGTGCGTCATCGAACACGCTAAGCAGCAGCGGCGAATCGACGTCAGCACCCGCAGCATTTCCGCTTTCCGTCGGGTATCCGCAGAGTGTGAAGGGCGTGTCCCCAAAAATAAATTTCAGGGAAGCATAGGCGTTGATATTATCTAACAAAACATCAAGAAGCTTGACCTCTCCCGTGCGGATCGCGGAAAGGATGCCCGTGCCGCCGTATATCGCGTATTTTCCGTTCGTATAAATATCGCTTTTCATGAACGTACCGTACTCGGGTTTGGTCGCCGTTGTCTCGACACGGTCCAGAAATTCAATGCGTCGGATAAATTCCTCCGAATCAAAAGAAACCGTTTTTGTCCCGAAATCGATGAAATCCCCAATTATATCGTAATACAGAAAGTCGGGAGCATTATACGTAAAAATTGCTGACGCAGCATCGGATTCGCCCAAAACAATTTCTTCCTCATAGGAATACAGATGGTCCCATGTGAGCGGCACGCTTTGCGTCTCTTGAGCAGATGCATACAGATCCAGCTGCATCGCCATGGGCAGAAGATACATGCCGCCGTCCGGGCTTTGGACGGCATCGGCGGGACATCCGAGAAGACGGTCTCCGAAGGACGTCCGCAGATCGAGAAGCATCCCTTTTTCGATGTAAGGCTCGGGGGCGAATTTGTGATGAAAAATCACCATATCCGGAACGCCGTTCTCCATCAGATATTTCTTGAGCTGCTCACCCGGTAACATGCCGTCTCTGTAACCGGAAAGAGAAATCAACTGCACATAACTGCCTTCATTCTCGCGGTTGAACGCATCGACCAGCTCTAAAACCCACTCCGGATTGCGGCCGCTCAGATCTGCGAGCTTCAATATCTGCCGCCCCTGCGTATCGGGTCCCTGACCGAGATGCAGTATGTACAGCTTCGCGTCAAAGACTTCCGTCTGTGGCTGCAGGTACACCATGCAGTCTCTGTCAAGCATCCAATACTGTCCGTCTCCTGTACAGGTACCCTGCATCCAGCTCAGAAGCTTCGTGATCTGCGCCTGCCCCTCATTTTCGTCAGAGCAGTAGACCGATCCCCTGTACGTGCAGTACATCGTTCCACCGATATCCCAATATACCTTGCAAAAATAAAACATTTCCGGCGGAATCGGAAGCGTTTCGATCCGGACAACGGAGGAGGCGTTCAGATCCGCACGGTACAGATGCGGCAGCTCACAGCCGAGCATGTAGACACCGTCGGATTCCATGTGCAGCTCTGTGCATTCCGACGGAAGCTCCATCTCCGAAAGCAGTGTCAGATTTTCGTCATAATAATACAGTCGGTTCACCGCGTTCACAAGAATTCTTGCGGAGCCGTCCTCCCGTTCATTGACGTGGAAATTCCGATACGTCATCTGCGTAAGAAATTGATGAACGGACTCGCTGAACGGCGGAAGCTGTACTTCTTTGAGGACACTGCCATCCCGATCAACGATTTGCAGAACGGAATCCGAAAAGGTGCGTCCGCGTTCGGAGCGGTCACGGTGTAAAAGAAATCGACCGTCGGAAAACGCATATATGCCGAAAACATGATACGTTTCGCCCGGTACAGTAATTTCCTCCACGAGAGCACCGTCCGTATCGTATTTCAGAACGGTCGCCGCCAGCATGACAGTACCGTTTCCCGGCTGATACTGGATCGGTGCATAAAAATATCCGTTTGCGGTATAGAACAGACGCGGGTCAAGAATTTCTTTTTTCAGATAGTCTGGCATGGCGGCGTTTTGTCTGTCATACGACAGCACGGAGGACACAAGAATATCATCCTCGGAGATTCGGTTGTCTGACGTGTCATTGCCGTTGTATTTGGGGATATGCTTGGTATAGCCCGTTTGTTCGGAATGACACCCGATCAGACATGTGAAAATCAGAAGAAAGATCAAAAAAAATAATGTGACGCGTTTCATAGAATCCTCCTATGTTATCTTGCGGGGGCAGTCGTCTTGTGTTATCCTCGCCAGAGTATGTTTTATAGAAATTCTGCAATATCTTTAGATGATATCACTTGTATAAATGGTGATTGCATTTCCAACATTCAAAATAAGTAGAAAACTCTCGATAAGCATGTGCAATATCTTTCACATATGTTCCTGTCCACACATGACCACAATCCCGACATTCATATGTAGAGTTTTCATATACATTACGATAGCAAACGGCATCGGTTTTAATAGACGTGGAACTAACCAGCGTTCCTTCTATGATATCAACGTGTCGATAATGTTCACATACCTCATTTGTTACCGCCGCCCCAACCATCAGTGCCATCGGTGCAAGGCAGAGAACAACAGCGGTTATAAGCGCAAGAATTCTTTTTGTAAACTTCATGATTGTTTTCCTTTCTTAATTGTACCACAAGCGTGGTGTTTTTGTGTGAATAAAATGTAAAATATGGGGATGTGCTTAGGGATTTTGCTGTAATCTGCGTCAGTTGGACGGGCAGATTTTGGCTTCATACTGTAT
>JAZTZC010000442.1:0-2108 GCA_045637265.1 Eubacteriales bacterium
AACCCCGCCAGATCCCGATCATCCAGTCCACCACCTTCAAGTACGAATCCGGCACCGCCATGGGCAAGCTGTTCGACCTTGAAGCATCCGGTTATTTTTACTCCCGTCTTCAGAATCCGACCTGCGATACCGTTGCGGCAAAGATCTGCGAAATGGAAGGCGGTACCGCTGCCATGCTGACCTCCTCCGGTCAGGCCGCATCCTTCTATGCCGTCTTCAACATCGCATCCGCAGGTGATCACATCGTCTCCTCCGCAGCCATCTACGGCGGTACCTACAACCTGTTCGCTGTCACGATGAAGCGCATGGGCATCGACTTCACGTTCGTCAACCCCGACTGTACGGAAGAGGAACTGCGTGCCGCATTCCGCCCGAACACCAAGGCGGTTTTCGGCGAAACGATTGCAAACCCGTCCCTGATCGTGCTTGACATCGAAAAGTTTGCCCGCGTTGCTCACGAAAACGGTGTTCCGCTGATCATCGACAACACCTTTGCAACACCCGTCAACTGCCGTCCGTTTGAATGGGGCGCGGACATCGTCACCCATTCCACGACCAAGTACATGGACGGTCACGGTGCTGCCGTCGGCGGATGCATCGTCGATTCCGGCAACTTCGACTGGATGGCACATGCCGACAAGTTCCCGGGTCTTACCACACCCGACGAAAGCTACCACGGCGTTACCTATGCAGAACGTTTCGGAAAAGAAGGCGCGTTCATCACAAAGGCGACCGCACAGCTGATGCGTGACTTCGGTTCCGTTCAGTCTCCGCAGAACGCATTCCTGCTCAACATGGGACTGGAATCCCTGCATGTCCGTATGGAACGTCACTGTGCCAATGCCGCCGCTGTTGCAAAGTATCTCGAATCCCATGAAAAGATCGCATGGGTCAACCATCCTTCGCTGGAATCCTGCAAATATCACGATCTCGCAGACAAGTATATGCCGCGCGGCACCTGCGGTGTCATCAGCTTCGGCGGCAAGGGCGGCAGACAGGCAGGAGAAGACTTCATGGGCCATCTGCAGATCGCCGCGATCGAAACACACGTCGCCGATGCACGCACCTGCTGTCTGCATCCGGCTTCCACGACCCACCGCCAGATGTCCGATGCCGAACTGCTGGCTGCGGGCGTATCCGCCGACCTCGTTCGTCTGTCCTGCGGCCTGGAATCTGCAGATGACCTGATCGCAGACATCGAACAGGCACTGGCGCAGCTCTGATAATGTTGTTTGTATAAGCACATGATCCTCATGATTCTGTATGGATGACCATTGGTCGTCCGCACATCATGGAAATCACATATCGGACGGCTGATAGCCGTCCATACAAGCACAGAGAAGCATCTGCTATCCCAATAAACCAACACAGAAACATAACCTGACCTCATCCCCCCCATTCTCCCAATAGAAAGGAATCGACATCCCATGCCGATCAAAATTCCAAACGAACTGCCTGCCGTACGGACACTGACCTCGGAAAAGATCTTCGTCATGACCGAAACGCGCGCCATGACACAGGACATCCGCCCGCTCCGTATCGTTCTGCTGAATCTGATGCCGACCAAGATCGTCACGGAGACACAGTTTTCGCGCCTGCTCGGCAACTCTCCGCTGCAGGTCGAACTGACCCTGCTGCAGACAGCGACCCATCAGTCCAAAAATACCTCCGCCGAGCATCTTCTGATGTTCTACAAGACCTTTGATGAGATCAAGCATGAAAAGTTCGACGGTATGATCATCACCGGTGCTCCCGTGGAAAAGCTCGAATTTGAAGAGGTCGAATACTGGGATGAGCTGTGTGAGATCATGGACTGGTCCAAAAAGAATGTCCACAGCACCCTGCACATCTGCTGGGGTGCACAGGCGGGACTGTACCATCATTACGGTATCAAAAAGGGTCCGCTCGATGCAAAGATGTTCGGCGTATTGCCGCACACCGTGGAAACGCAGGACAACACGCTGATGCGCGGCTTTGATGACATCTTTTATGCACCGCACAGCCGTCACACCACGATCGACCGCGAGGACATCGAGGATATCGACGCGCTGACCATCATCGCCTCCTCCGAGGAAGCCGGTGTCTACGCCGTGGAAAGCGCCAAGCAC
>JAZTZC010000443.1:0-10220 GCA_045637265.1 Eubacteriales bacterium
CGCAAAGGATGTCGTTCCGGCTTACTACGAAACCGCACTGAAGGTCAAGTACGCGCGTGATGACCAGTCTGCGCAGATGCTCGACATCATTCGTTACAACATCTCCTGCGTCTTCCCGGTTGCGTTCGGTAACTACTGCCAGAACATGCCGCTGTACAATGCATTCTCAATTCCGCTTGGTGCAAAGAAGACCGACTTTGTTTCCAACTATCTCAAGTTTGAAGCAAAGGCGCAGGCAAAGCTTGATGAGCTGTGGGATGCATTCACCTCTATCGATCAGTAAGTATATAATTTTAAGTTTGTAAAAACCGTCCGGACCGTCGATGCATTTCTGCAGATCGGCGGTCTGTTTTCATTGTTATTATCTACAAAAAAATGTGAAATATTTTGTTTATTACGCTTAAAATCACGGAAATTTACAATATATTCATATATTAACAAATTGTATATGATATAATGTGAACATTCAAGGTTATTTCATAACTTTTATTATTAAAAGCACCATGTTTGTGTAAATCCAAAACATGGTGCCGCCAGAATTTGATTCGGAGGAACGGATATGAAAACCCAGAAAACACTGACATTACTGCTTGCTGCGCTGATGGCGGCAGGCTCCTTTACCTTTGCATCCTGCGGCGGTGATACGCCTGCTGCGGATGTGCAGACGAACGCACCGACAAACGATGCGGGCGCTGTTGAAGAAGTTACGGCAGAACCGGATCCTTTTGAGGAATTCGACTTTGGCGGAGAGGAAATCCGTATGCTCGTTTCCGCGAACGACTACGACGGACGCGGCTCGTCCAACTATGCGATCAAGCATGAGGAAGAGGAAAGCGGTGACGTTGTCCGTGATGCGGTTTACAAGCGCAATATGAACGTGGAAGAACTGCTCAACGTCAAGTTTGTCTTCACCGACAATGAAGAGGACTATACCGTCATTCCCAAGACCGTCTCCAAATTTGTGACAGCCGGTGATGATGCCTATGATCTGATCATTCATGACCTGTTTCCGCTGTCTACGCTTTCTGTGCAGAATACCTTCCTGAATGTTTATGATATTCCGCATCTGGACTTCTCCAAGGATTACTGGTATGATTCCTATATGAGCGGTATTTCCTTTGCATCCGAAGACCAGCGTTATCTGCTTGCGGGCGACTACTTCCTCGATATTCTCCGTACCGCACATGCAATCTACTTCAACAAGGAAATGTTCAACAACATGTTTGAATCTGCTGATGAGCTGTATGCGCATGTTGATAACGGCACCTGGACACAGGAAGTCTTCTTGCAGTACATCGAAAATGCTTATCAGGACATCAACGGTGACGGTACGGCAGACGACGATGACCAGTACGGCTTCTGTACAGTCAACTACTGGGGTCCGATGATCCCGTGGGTCATTGCATCTGACATCAACTTCCTCGATTATGAATCCGACGGTGCGCCGTATTTTGCGATGAACGATGAGCGTTCTGTCCGTCTGCTGGAAAATCTCGTTGAAATCTTCCACGGCAAGAGCACGCACAACTATTCCGCAAGCGTTGAAGCATGTACCAATGCATTCATCAACGGCAAGTCTCTGTTCAGCGGCTATCAGCGTGTTTCTTCTCTGGAACTGTTCCGTGACATGGATATCGAATTCGGCATCCTTCCGTACCCGAAGATGGACGAAAAACAGGAAAACTATATCACCTCTTCTCACGATACCGCAAACGTCGGTGCGATTCCGATGACCTGCGGAAAGGCAGAGACGATGGGTGCTGTTCTTGAGGTTCTGGCCCGCGAATCCTCCAAGGATGTTGTTCCGGCATATTACGAAACCGCTCTGAAGGTTAAGTATGCCCGTGACGACCAGTCCTCCCGTATGCTCGATCTCATTCGTTATAATATCACCGAAGTATTCCCGATCGCATTCGGTAACTACTGTAATGACCTGCCGCTCGGCAAGGCATTCTCCACACCTCTGACCGGTAAGAAGACCGACTTTGTTTCCAATTATGTCAAGTTTGAAGCAAAGGCTCAGACCAAGCTCGACGAGCTGTGGGAAGCATTCAATTCTCAGGAATAATCCATCATCCCATATAACAAAAAACTGCCAGCGATGGCAGTTTTTTTGTCTTTATTTGTATGCGTATCGCTCACCTGCGATGATATCGTAGGTCAATGCGGTATGCCCGTCAATCCATTTCTTTGCTTCCTCGGAAACAGCCTTGTGCAGACGGACACTGTAATAGGGGATTGTCTGATAATACGATTCCAGATACGACATCATCGGTGTCATCGGGGCGCCGATCAGCTGGGCAACGGCGGTCATCAGATTGTAGGAGGTGATGTCATTGTCGCGGCCGGGATGCAGCATTGTGCTTTCCTTGAGATCAAAGTTGGCATAGATCAGAAACGGCGTGGAATACAACCGCTCGTAATCGGCTTCGTCATATGCACCGATCATACCCGACTGGACATAGGCACCGAATCCCGTGCCGAGGGTGGGAAGATGGTCACCGAACCAGACGAGAACCGTATCGCGGTCGCGGTTTTTTACGTAGTCCGCAAGCGATGCAAGACATGCATCCGCATGGGAAACACCTTTTGTAAAATTCAGAACCGCATTTTGAACATTTTCATCAAAAGCCGGATTCTCTACGGTGATCTCGTGCTCTTTGTATTTGTTCGGATACGGCTGATGATTTTCCATGCTGATGCCGTAGACAAAATTGGGGGTTTCGGAATTCTGTTCCAGATAGTATTCGATGGATTGTTCAAATGAAAAGTCGGTGATTTGTCCGCCGTCGATATAAATTGGCATGATGTTCTCTTTGCCGAGTGCATACAGCGCATCCTCAAAATACAGTGTATCAATACCGATCAGCGGATATGCTGCTTTGCGGTTATAGAAGCTGGAGGTATATGGGTGAATGGCAAGCGTATTGTAGCCAAGGTCGCGATAGACCGAAACATAGCTTTCCGTTTCACCTGTGATGTACTGCCACGGTACGCATCCGGAGGGAAGATTGTCGGTAGACAGTCCTGTGAGAACCTCAAATTCGGGTCGGACAGTGCCGCCGCCAAAGCCTGTTGTAAAGAATCTGCCGGAAATGACATCTTCTTCCTCGATCAGCGCGCGGTAGTTCTTGAGCGGATCTTCGGAAAAGGTGGTTCCCGGAAGCAGTGTCGGATCCCAGAAGCTTTCGGACAGAATCAGAATGATGTCAGGGTAGGAAAAGTCCTCGGCTTGCTCCGCGTTGGTATGATTTTCAAGCAGTGCGGCAATTGTATCCTCGGAATATCCTTCGGGACGCTGGATGTTGGAGGAGAGAACATTGACGGTAAAGGCGCCGACAAAACCGTTGACCGAGTAGTTGGAGGTCTGCAGCGCCATGTCTTCCAGATACAGCGCATTGCGGTTCAAAAGCGTTGTAACGCGATCGGGGGTCGAAACGGAAAACGCCATGCATCCGACGGTAATCAGCAGAATGGGCAGACGCACGAACCATTTCAGCGGCAAAGCGGCTCCGCTGTAGCGGACAATGACCACCATAACAGCGATCAGTGCGATCATGAGAATGTACAGAATGGGGAACGGCACCGTAATAAATTGTATCAGCTCGCCGATTTTATTGACCTGCAAGGCATCCCACGGGTAAAAGTAATCGCCTGTCATTGCGTGTTTCATATAGTTGGTAAAGGTAACGGCGCTGACCGCTGTACCGAAAACCAGTACAGAAATCCAACCCTTGCGGCAGACACACAGCACGCACAGCCATAAGAGATAAAACAGCCCCAAACCAAAGAGGACGACGGGAATACGTTCGATGAGAAACGTGAAAAATCTCGCTTTGCTTGCGTAATGGATGTATTCCGTCATCAGAAAGCAGTAGATTGGGAACAGCGCCAGAATGACCCATCCGCCGATTTGAATGAGGTACCGTAACCCCTTGTGTGGGATGGCGCGCGGCATACGCGGGACGGTCGTCCATGAGGTAATTGCCTTAGATTGAAAAAATTGCTTGATTTGCATGATATTCCTTTTTGAGTGGTTGTAAATTCGGGATTTTCATTCGGATATTGTCAAGTATATCATACAAATTAAGAAAAATTGTGAACAACAGCAAAATTCATCAAAATGTTACAAATTTAGCAGCTGAATGATTCGATGCATGGATTGGTTAAGTCTTCTGCTCTCGCAGGACACCGTTTTCCATATGATAGATGCGGTCTGCAAGGGCGGCGACGGATGGGTCGTGCGTGACCATGACCAGTGTCTGACCAAGCTCGGCGCGTGTGGCAAGCAGCAGATCGATCAGCTCCCTGGCGGAATCGCGGTCAAGGTTGCCGGTCGGCTCGTCGGCAAACAGAATATCGGGTTTGTTGATGAGCGCACGGGCTGCGGCGACACGCTGACGCTGACCGCCTGACAGCTCCGATGGCAGATGGTGCAGACGATCGTCAATTTTCAGCATCCGTGTCAATGTATCGAAATAGCTCGGATAGCGCGTATCACCGCTAATTTTCTGCGGCATCAGAATGTTTTCCTTTGCCGTCAGGACAGGCAGAAGATGAAACGACTGAAAGATAAAGCCGATCTTTCTTGAGCGGAAATCGGAAAACTGATCGTCATCCATGGCATGAATGTTATAACCGTCTAAAAACACCTGTCCCGAGGTTGGTGTGTCAAGTCCCGCAAGCATATGAAGCAGTGTTGATTTACCGGAGCCGGAGGTGCCGACGATCGAGACAAATTCGCCGCGCTTCACACGCAGAAAGGCATTGTCGACCGCCTTGATGTGGTATTCTCCTTGAAAATAGGTTTTGGTCAGCTCGCGTGCGACAAGAACATCGTTTTCTGCAATTTCGTGGTTGTGAAAGCGATTGAGTTTTCGCTCGGCTTTTGTCAGCTTATTTTGCATATGTCAATCTCCTTTCATTCGGTATCGCGCAGTGCATCTATAATCGGACGGCGGAAGAAGCGGCGCAGGGACAGTCTGACCCCGCCGAAGACTGACGGGAAGACAAAGACTGCCGTGCCGATCAGATCAAGCAGACATTTTCCCAAAAAGACGGACAGGGAATCTTCCATCGGCGCGGTGACAGCAGAAGATTGTATGCGTTTATCGGTGACAATGCCGAAGATCACAACGGCAAAGACAGCGACGATGATTGCACGCAGTGCACTCTGTGTATGAACCATGTCATATAGCCGTTTTCGCGTGATACCGAGCGCACGGAAAATACCGAATTCTGTGTGGCGTTCGTCGGTCATACCGGCGGATGCGAGGATCGTGACGGTGATGGAGGTTATAAAAATAAAGATTGCCTGAAACAGATTGTAAAGAAATGTCACGAGCGTATCGGTGTACTGCAGTTCAAATACATCGTCGATCAGAAATCCCATGTACATCAGCGGAAGCGGCATCATGATGGCAATGACAGCAACTGCAAAGAATTGAGAACGGCGGGTACGCAGCAGATAAAGCCGATTGTAGGCGGCAGTATCTGTACACTCCTCAAAGGCGGACGAGGTTTTGGAGACGAAGGAGACTTGATACGTTCCCTCGCCGCGCAGAAGCGACATTACCGGCATTTTGCGGTATAAAAGACAAACAATGAAGGAACCGACGGTGGATAGTACCGTCATCCAGAGCGAACACCAGCCAATGACGGCATACGGAATGGAGGAAGTCAGTGTCATGGCTGCAGGATCGGCATGAACGAGATCTCCCATTAACTATAGATACAGCTCGACAATGCCCCATGAAAAGCCGGTGGCAAGCGGAATGGCACAGAGGGAGGATAATGCCGTATGGGTGCAGTGCAGGGCAATCAGCTGCCGCCGCCTCAGACCGAGTGCACGGAGTGTTCCGTATTCATGCATCTGCCGCTTGTAGCGTTCGGACGATAAAATCGCCATGACTGCCGCCAAAAACATGCCGAAAACGGTCATGTTAGCGAAAAATTCCGGCTGGAAAACATAGCTGTTGGTCGTGTCGTTGATAAACGCGCTGTTACCGCTCCGCTGTAGGATTTCCCGTTTTGCGCCAAGATCGGCGATGGTTGTGATCGGTGTTCCGTTGACGATTTCCGCGTTATAATAGCGCTTCTGCAGCTTTCCTATGATTTCATTGTAGCCGCTTTCGTACCATGTGCGGTACGCCTTGTCATTCCACTTGTTGTAGGTATCGAAGATATCACGCGCATGAACTCCCCAGCGCCAGACCTCATCCCATGTAACACGGATGCGGAAATCGTCGCGGATCAGATTTCCGTCGTCATCGTATTCGAGTATTTCATAGCAAGCCTGTGCCCACGGCTGATTGGCGATTTCGTTCTTTTCCGTGTAGGAGAGATTTTTGACAGTGAAATGATAATTCAGATCGTGATCGGGCATGACGCGCGCACGCCATGCTGCTTCCGTATACAACAGCATCAGCATGAGTGCCGTGATTGCGGACATGGCAACCAATACGGACGAGAGAAACTGCAGTGGACGGGTACGGATATCGCGCAGCAGAAAATAGCGGATCGCTTTTATCGTTTGCTTCATTGGTGCATCGCTCCCTTTATTTGATCTATACGATAATTGTAACATCCGAAACTGCGTTTGTCAAGTGTCTTTTATAAATCATACACAAATCGGAACCCTGTACAAAAACAGGCGCACGATCTTGTGCAGATTGACAAACAGAAAACCGCATCTGCGGACGGACATCCAACAGATGCGGTTTTCTGCACTGTTATGTGATTTTGGCAGGTGCTTCGTCTGTACCGAAGGTCTCTTTGTAAGCGTCATACCACGAATACGCCCCGCCGGAAATGGCATCGCGGACATCATCACCGATGCGGTCGGTGTCCACGGACCATGTACCGTCCTCGGAGCGAATCATTGGAAGAACGGCGCGGAAGTTTGCACGGGCGGCGTTCCCGGTATTCAGCTGCTCCAGAACCCAGAAATTGGGGTCAAACGGCTCGGAGGCGCTGCTTGCGTAGGTGTAAACCAAAGCATCATTGAGCAGGTTCATGATGTCAAACAGATTGGTATCAAAGGTTACATCCCAACGGACGCTGTCCATCTGTGCGGAACCGATGATTTTATATTCCATGCGCGAAAGGGTGTAGCTTTCTATATCGGTCAGTGCCGGAACCGCATAGCCCATGACTGCGGCGACAGCATCGGCTTCGCAGGCGATACAGCGGTCAAGCAGATCGGCGGCGGCAGCTTCAGCTTCGTTTTGTCCGCAGGAGGACAGAAGTACCGTGCAGGTACAAAGTGCCAGAATCAGGGAAATCAGTCGTTTCTTCATGTCTTACTCCATTGGCACCCGACGCAGTTTTACCTCCGGTGAGAGGGTTCGTCGGATACGGTATGATAGATAGTCGTTGTCGATTTTGTCCAGTGCGCCGCCGAGGACCGGCTGAACCGACTGGGAGAGATTGGTTTTCCAGCCGATGACGGTATTTGTAAGCAGGTTGGCACCCGGGGTTTCTTCCTGACGCAGAAGTGCGGTTCCGTCGGAATTGAGAAACAGCTTCATGGTACGGCAGGAGGGAATTTCCGGGAAGTCAATGTGGATTTTGCAGACCTGCCGTCCGTCTTCATCGGTCGGGAAAGAGACCTTTGCGGCGGCGAGGAACGGCGTTCCGTGGAAATACAGCTGTGTCTGTGCGGCGCGATGGATGCCCGCGCTGAAAATATGCGTATCGTCGGCTTCGCGGTATGTCACAAGCAGGCGTTCTTCTCCGTTTTCGAGAATCCGTGCAAAGGAAACGGAGACAAACCCGCGTGTGAAGTTGCGGTGTACCGTCTGCATGACAGCGGGGAACAGACCGATCGAGACGGCAGGCTCCTGCTCCTGCGGAACAAAGGTGCTGTTCAGAAACAGGGCGGCGCTCGGCGGGAGAGGAGCAGACGATGCGGGAGATGCATGACGGTGATTCTCTGTGTCCGTTATGCCAAACAGTCGCTTCGATACGCGGGTAAGAAAACTGCGCTGCTGTTTTTCTGTCGGGACTGTGATGTGGGATGGCTCGACAGGATGAATGGCAGCTTCGGCGCGGCGTACATCCTCTGCGGTATGATCTGCGCAAAGCGTTTGTTCCAGCTTCAGCTTTGCGGCACCGATTTCGGAGTGGGACAGCGGCGTGTCGGACAGCTTTGCGGGATCACCGAGGGCATTTGTCGCAAGATCGTAGAACGGACCCTGCTGGAACAGCTCATCATTGGCGGCGGTGGAGACAATCACGATATCGGTATTGGGAAATACCAGGATATTCTGTCCGAACATGCCGTTGCACAGAAACGCGCGCGGTTTTGTTCCGACCCAGATCTGATAGCCGTAGTCATATTGTCCGGTGGTCGGCGGCGTCTTCACAATCGGTGAGAGGGCACGGGTCAGATAGTCTTTGGAAATCAGCTGTTTGCCGTTCCAATTGCCGCCGCCGAGCAGAAGCAGTCCGATTTTGGCAAGGTCTTCGGGGCGCATATAAAGTCCCCAGCCGCCGATTTCGATGCCGCGCGGACAGCACTCCCAGTAAAAGTCGCGGATTTCCATTGCATCAAACAGATATTTCTGCAAAAATGCCGACAGCGACATGCCGGATTTGCGAATTACGATTGCTGATAAGAGATAGGTGTTGAGCGAATTGTACTGAAACTGTCCGCCGATCTCGCCATTTGTTGCGGAATTGAGATAGCACTTGATCCAGTCTTCATCGGTCTGTGATTCGAGTTCATTGAATATGATCGCAGAGCGCATGGTCAGAAGGTGCTCGACGGTCAGCGATGCAAGACGCAGACGGGCAACAGGACTGATCCGATCGGAAAACAGATCGATGATTTTGTCATCGGTACGAAGCTTTCCCTGATCGCACAGGAGGCCGACAGCAAGGGAAACAATGCTTTTGCAGGCGGAAAAGGTATAACGTGGATAACGGTGATCCTGCCCGCCGAAGTCTGCTTCACAGATGACATTCCCGTGGCGCAGAATCAAGACGGAATGCATCCGAAACTGTGGATTTTCCCGCAAATTGCGCAGAAAAGCGGCAATGTGCTCCGAGGATACACCGACGGATTCCGGGGATGTGCGCGGCAGGGTGGGATTCCCCGCCTGAAAAACAGGTTTCCCCGTCATCTGCGGCAAAAACGGCTCGGTCAGTCGGTTGGGGTCAAACATACTGCCGAGCAAGGTCAGTGTACGGTTGACGGCGGTCAGATTCATCGATGACATCCTTTCCATAAGATTTCTATAGTTTCATTATACCCATAATGATGACATCCGTATCAAGAAACTGTAAAATATTTGAAAAGATCGTCTGGGAAGGAGCGAATCAGTGATTGCGGATGTAAATACCAAGCATGGAGATCAGCGACAGATACGCAGATTCCGCAATTTCGCCGCCGGAACCGATCAGATAGCCGCGATTCTGCGTTGTATCGATCAGGGACTGGACACGGCGGTGAATGGCAAGCGGCTCCATGACAGAGACGGTATCTGCTCCGAGACCTCCGCAGATGGACAGCGATTTTCCGTACTGTGCATAATACGCTTCCGCATCGGACGGAGCAAACCAGCCGTGAGCTCCTTCCATGACAGCATGCGTGATGGTTTTATCCATACGAATGAACGGCAGACAATACGGACGGGTATCCTCATAGCCGCCGATGGCACAGACGGCAGGGGAATGGGCACATTCGGAAACCTGTGCCTGCGTGCGGCACAGAACAACGCATCCCGACGTTTCGGGGATCATGGTTTCGGCGGCATGGAGCATTTCAAAT
Source organism: Eubacteriales bacterium (assembly GCA_045637265.1). Lineage (GTDB taxonomy): Bacteria > Bacillota > Clostridia > Oscillospirales > CAG-272 > RGIG3925. Next base: position 9,773 of record JAZTZC010000443.1, read on the forward strand.
ATGGAACGCATGCAGTATTCTCTCGCATCCAGAATGATGATATCTGCCTGTGTGCGTTCGCGCAGGGAAACCATGGTGTCGACGTAATGGGCGGGGGTATCCCACAGCTGCGGACCGCGCCGCCAGATCAGCTGCTCTGCAAGCGTCGGATGAATGAACGGTTCAAACAGGGTCGGGCGTGCAGTCGGCTTTCGCTTCAGGACGGAGAGAAAGTTTTCCTTGGATGGGACGGACATGTCAGTACTCCTTTGGAGAATGTGTATACCATACTTATACCGCATTTTGTCCGGATTGTCAAGAGGATATCCGAAACTTTCACAAATAAGCCGAAAAGTATTGACATATGGGTCGTTTTATGATATACTAAATTATCCGTACAAACTGAATATACCTAGAAAAGCGATGAAGGGAACAAGTAGTTTTTTGTCGGTGCACAGAAAGCAGCCGG
>JAZTZC010000444.1:0-2249 GCA_045637265.1 Eubacteriales bacterium
TCCTCACCACCCCTGCCGTTTCCGATATAACCAAATCCTTTCAGCGGGATATTATGAAACTCGGATACGAGAACGGCCAGTTTTTTGTAAAAGGCTGCTTCTTCCGCCTGCGTGAAGGTTATTTTATCTGCAGTAACACCCTCGATTTTCCGCTCGATCAGATACCCGTTCGGATATGCAGGATCGTCACGCGTAAAGACGATCAGCTCGGCACAAGGAATCTTGTGCTGACGCAAAACCGCATTTACAAACTGCAGCTTGTCATTTTCCGGCCAATATTGGCTGCGGAACAACTTGAAAATATAGCCTTCACCGTTGGATGCAAACGAATAAACGCTGTTATTCGGCACATTTTCAAACGGTTTGAGCATATCCGCACCATGTTTTAAGTATTTACGAATGATCGTTTCCATATGATGAAATCCCTTTCCATAGAATGATATCCGCCAATCAAACCTCAGCGCCGCGCCCGGTGTACGGCACATCACCGTAAAACCGTTCACGCCTGGTGCAAGCCGCGGAATAGCGTCTGAAATAGTAATAATCATCACCGTATCGGTTATAGTGGTAATCGTACACGGTTCGCTTTTCAAACAGCTTGAATCCACATTTTTCCGCCGCTCTGTATGATGCCGGATTGTCCACGTCCATCACGACGATGAGGTACTCCACTCCATACGCCGCGCAGAAATACTCGGCAAACGCCTGTGCCGCTTCAGAAGCGTAACCTTTTCGGGTGTGCTGCTTCAGCATCATCCAGCCAATCTCATATTCGTTCAGCATATGATTTTTCCCGAATGTAATGCAGCCCACAACTTCGCCGGTCTCGCGGTTTTCAATGGCATAACACCGTCTGGTATCGATGTCATTTTCGGCATCGATGCGAATGAAATCCCGGGTAAACGTCAAAACTTCCGCCTCGGTGACATCGCGCTTCAGAAGATCCGGACAGTATTCCAATACATCGGGGTCATAAGCGATTTGATACAGCGCCGGCACATCTTCCTCACGGAAAGTACGAACGATCAATCTTTTCGTTTCTATCAACATATAGTTCTCCTAAATGTATGGAGGGACTATCGGGCAGACACCCTCCCTGTTTTTGTTGTTCTATGATTTGTACGCATCATGCATCACACTCCTTTCCTGAAATTCTGTTTTCACAGTAAAATGATTATAACATACTTCTGATTTTTTGTCAATGATCTTGCAAATGCAAGCAGGTTGTGGTATAATAATCGCAACAATTACTATAGTTTCACAGGAGGACGAATATCATGATTGATATCATCACTCTCGTCAATTCCAAAATCAATGACTTTGTTTGGGGCGTTCCGGCAATGGTTCTGATTCTGGGCGTCGGTCTGTGGCTCAGCTGCCGCTCAAAATTTGTCCAGATCACAAAATTCGGAACAGCGATGTGCCACAATCGGCCGTATCTTCCGTCGTGAAGACGCACAGGCAGGTGCTGTCACGCCATTCCCGGTGCAATCGTCAACCTTGACCTTCTGTGGGGCATTGCCGATACCTGCAACGGCTTGATGGCAATTCCGAACCTGATTGCACTGTTCTTATTGAGCGGAACGCTGATCAAGTTGATCCGTGACTATCACGCAAACAATCAAAACTGAAATAAACCTGCTCTACGTCAAGCGGCTTGGAATTCCGATTCCCGGCCGCTTGTTGATAACACCAAAGGAAAGAAGGAAACCCAATGGCGATCCATTCAACGCCTAACCATCGCATCCTCTGCTCCACCGGCGCGCTCATCGGACGTCCCAACGGCAGAGATTTTACGCTCCTTGGACCGTGTGCGCAAACACTTTTCTGTGACGGCTTTGAATTCATGATGTACGACAGCTGGTATGAAAAGCAGGACGAACTTCGCCGCTGTATTGCCGCGCTTGGATTATCGATTCCCGTATTCCACGCAGAAAAATCGATCGGTGAATCCATCAGCCGCAATGAAGACGGCGATACCGATGCAGCGCTTGCCCGCTTTGAAATCAACTGTATTCTGGCAAAAGACTTCGGTGCAAATCTGCTTGTCCTGCATCTGTGGAATGGGATCCATTCCGACAAAAATATCGCGCACAACATCGCCCTCTATCCGTATCTGCGGGAAATTGCCGATCGGTACGGCCTGATTCTGACCATCGAAAACGTCGTCTGCAATCATGCCGATCCGATGACACATCTGCTGGCACCCAAGGATGCATATCCCGATATCTCCTTTACCTTTGATACCA
>JAZTZC010000445.1:0-2377 GCA_045637265.1 Eubacteriales bacterium
CGTCAAACAATCCGAGATTCACGCAGGTACGGTTCTTGCGTATTTCGGTGCATACCGTGCCGATGCAGGGGAACCGTTTCCGTATCCCGCCAACAGCGACGCGCTCGACAAGCACACCGCCGTTCTGCGTACCGAGGACAATTCGGCATGGTTAACGGTTGACTATACCGAACAAAACTGCTTCACCGTCACCGATTATACGCCGTCTTCCTCCAAAGGAAAGCTGACCGATATCCCGCTGTCGGCAGTAGAGGTCATAGCTTCCGTCAAGGGCGGACGGTACGACGACGATGTGACCATCACACTGTCCACCCTGCCCGGCTATGACATTGTGTATACCCGCGACTGTGCAAAATCCCCGCGTGCCTTTGATATCTATTCCGGTACCGATATCCGTATCACCGATACAACCGCCGAACAATACGGTTATACCGCATCACTTCTGATGGACAAATACGGCTCAAACGTCAAGCCGCGTACACTGCCGACAATTGCCGCATCGGTACTCCGCGCCTGTGTGACCGACGGCAAATCATTCGGTCCCGTCATGACAGAAACGTATTTTGTACAGGAGAATATGTCCGATTATGACGACATTCTGTTGATGAACATCACGCTCGACCCCGATGACTTTACCGGAGGAAACGGCATTTATGCGATCATCAGCGACGATATCTTTGCACCACGTTCCTCATGTGATGGTTATATGGAAATTTTCGATCCCGCAGGACAGAATCCCGATGACCATTATGTCCGTCTGACAATGAACGGCAACGGCTCTCTTGCATTTTACCAGAAATCCATGCGCGTATCCGTACGTGAACCATCCACGGTCGAAAGCGGCGGAACGCTCGAATACGACCTGTTTGCAGGAGAAGCTGTCAATGATGCCGATATCCCGATCACGGCATTTGACACATTTGTCCTGCGTAATTCCGGCAACGATGTCTCCTGTGCACACTTCCGTGACGCACTGATGCAGAAGCTCTCTGTTAAACTGAACGTCTGCACACAGGCATATCGTCCGTCGCTGTTATTCATCAACGGCGAACTATGGGGACTTTACAATCTGCGGGAACGCTATTCCACCGATTATTTCTATCGCCATTTCGGTCTTTTGCCCGAAAATCTCGTCATGCTTGAATCGATTTCCCCGCTTCTGACGGGCAGCTGGAACACCAAATACGAGCTCAACGAAGGTGCTCCCGGGGATGAAGAGGATTTCTATGCACTCATCGATTATGCCGCCACTCATTCGATGAAGGAGGATGCGCATCTCGTATGGATCGAGGACCGCATGGATCTTGATAACTATATCGACTTCTTTATCGCCAGCTGTTACCTTGCCAACACCGACTGGCCGGGCAACAACATCAAGGTCTGGCGCAACAAAAATCCCGATGATCCGTCAGGACTGGATACGCGCTGGCGTTGGGTGCTCTCCGACATGGACTTCGGTATCGGTCACTCCACGAGCGCCAATCAGCAGATGTTCACACACGCGCTGACAGAGGATACCGTCTGCGGCAAACTGATGGTTCGGCTGCTTCAGAACAACGCGTTTCGTCTCCGCTTTGCCGACCGAGCCTGTATGCTTGTCAACGAAATCTATCCAAAAGATGCCATGCTCACTGAGCTTGATCGTTTTGCCGATACCATTGAACCTTATATGGATCTGAACTTCAAGCGCTGGAGAGGTGACGGCGGTTCGATGGATCGTTGGAAAGATCATGTCCGTGCCGCAGAGCACTTCCTTGCCGGCCGTACCAAATACTTCATCCGTGAAATGCAGGATAAACTGCGCGTCACGCTCGATCTCTTTTCCTGCGAAACAGACGGTCATGCCGATGTTTCGATTACCACAGAACCTGCCACAGCCGGTATTCCCGATCACTGTATCACAGATCGTCCGATGGATGACACACCCCTTTACTTCCGCGACTCCACAGCCGTTACCATCCATGCTGTTCCGCACGACGGTTATCGTGTCACGGGATTTGTCTGCAACATCGGACCGCGTGAGGAAACCGTATCCGGCGATACCCTGCGCATCGAACTTTACGCAAAATGTACCATCACGGTACTGACGGAAAAAACAAATCCATAAATCAAAAACAGGAGAAAATATATGCTTACCATCGGTTGTCACTTATCCGCATCGGACGGCTATCTTGCCATGGCAAAGGAGTCCATCCGCATCCGTGCAAATACCTTCCAGTTCTTTACCCGCTATCCGCGCGGCGGACAGGCAAAGCCCATCAATGAAAAGGACATTGCCGCTTTCCACGAATTCTGCAGTGAAAACGGCATCAACGTCATTTTAGCACACGCGCCGTATACACTCAATGCGGCGGCGGCGGATCCCAAGGTGCTTGAA
>JAZTZC010000446.1:0-3424 GCA_045637265.1 Eubacteriales bacterium
GGACAGATCATCATGCGTCGCCTTTTTTGCCTTATAGGGACAGACCTTGATGCATTCCCCGCAGTCGATACAGCGGATGGAATTGATCACCGCGTGTCCGTCACGGATGCGGATCGCCTCAGTCGGACAACGCTTGAGACAGGTCGTACATCCTTTGCACTTGTCAGAAACAAGTGAGACCGAATGCTTGTAATCTGTTTTCATACACACCTCGATACGTTTCTGGTGGTGATCGGTCAGAGCGAGACACGCATGGTAATGGTGGTGCCCTCACCGATTCTGGTATCGATCTCCATGCAATCGGTATACTTCTTCATGTTAGGAAGACCCATGCCGGCACCGAAGCCGAGATTCCGGATATTGTCGCGTGCTGTGGAGTAACCCTCCTGCATCGCAAGTTCAATGTTCGGAATACCGGGACCTTTGTCGGACAGGATGATGACGATCTCGTTATCGTATACCTCCACGTCGGCAGTACCGCCGTTTGCGTGGATGACCATGTTGATCTCACCTTCGTACATTGCTATGGAGACTTTGCGTATGATCTCCGGCGGATAACCGAGCTGCCGCAGCTTTTTCTTGACCATGACCGATGCTGCGCCGGCAGACGAAAAGTCAGACCCGTCTACATCGAAATGGAACTTGACGGCTTCAGACATCACAATCCTCCGTATCACTTGTCAGTCCCGCCTGCCACAGTACACCGCATGCGACGTACGCGCGCAGACGCGAGCTCATTACGGTAATGCCGCATTCCTCTGCCAGCTCAATCATATCCTCGGTGGGATTCTTGGAACGGACAAAAACAATGCAGTGCATATCCATCATGTTGGCGGTACGGATGACCTGAGCATTGACAAGCCCGGTTAAGAGTACCCCCTGATCCTTGACATACGCGAGCACATCGCTCATCATATCGCTGCAGCATGCAGATGTGACCTCACGGTCGAGCTGATCTGCGCCGCAGAGGACTTCTGCGTCAAGAAGATCTCTGATCTCACTGATTTTCATAGCTTCTCCATATTCCGGTGTTTTTCACACCAAATAAGGTTTCCTCGGATTATTTATACTTTGCAAGAATGCCGGGGACATCCTTATCGGTCAGTCTGCCGTAAACTTCGTCATTGACGGTAAGAACGGGTGCAAGACCGCAAGCGCCGATACAGCGGGTTGCTGCGAGGGAGTACTTGCCGTCCTGGGAGCATTCGTCGCCGCCGATGCCGAGTTCCTTCTGGAACGCGTCAAAGATCAGACCGGAGCCCTTGACGTAGCAGGCAGTACCGAGACAAACTGCGATGTGGTACTGACCCTTCTGGGAAAGAGAGAACTGTGCGTAGAAGGTAGCAACGCCGAAAACCTTTTCCAGCGGAACTTCCATACCTTCTGCAATCATGTTCTGTACTTCCATGGGAAGATAGCCGTAAATGTCCTGTGCCTGCTGCATAACAGCCATCAGGTAGCTCTTATCATGCTTGTGTGCGGCGATGACTTCCTGCAGCTTTGCTTCCTGTTCGGGTGTACCGTTGAAAGGATTGCTGCTGATTTTCTTTTGCATGGATCATATCCTCCTTAAAAATGTTGTGGATAAGTGTGGGAACGATAAATTGGATATCGAAATCCGAACTTATTTGATACCAACGTATATTATATCACATCTTTTTCAATTTCGCAAGTCTTTTGTGATAAAAATATCAAGGAATTATGCGTCTATGGCGAAAAAATCATCTGTGTGTCGGAAAAATTGTGTTTTTGCCTTGACAGCGCGTCAATTCCATTGTAAAATAATACTGGGACAGATCCGATACGGATCGCCGATTGGAGTTGAACCTGATGGAAATACAAACAACAACAGAACCGCTCTGTGCCAATTACCATACGCATACGACCCGATGCCGTCATGCGCAGGGAACAGAACGTGAATTTATAGAGACCGCCATCCGTGCGGGAATCCGAACCCTCGGTTTTTCCGATCATGCGCCAATGCTGTTTGACGAGGGCTATGTTTCCGATTTCCGCATGCTGCCGGAGCAGACGGAGGATTACGTCACCACCCTGGCGGCTTTGCGCGAGGAATACAAAAGCGATATTGAAATTCTCATCGGCTATGAGATGGAATACTATCCGCGCCATTTTACCCGCAGTCTTGCGGCGATTCTGCAATATGAGGTTGACTATCTGATTCTCGGTCAGCATTTCATTGAAAATGAGGTTCCGTTTGAACGTCCGAAAACACGGTCCGACGGATATTCCGGTGCGCCGACGGACGAAGAATGGAAGCTCGAAATGTACGCGGACCGTGTGATTGCGGGCTTGGAAACGGGAACATTTTCCTGTGTCGCGCATCCCGATCTGATGTCGTACCGCGGAGACGCATCGATTTACCGCTATCATATGCAGAGAATGTGCGAGAAAGCAGCGTCACTTGACATTCCGCTGGAGATCAATATGCTGGGACTCGGCGGCGGTCGTGCGTACCCCTATGAGCCGTTCTGGGATATCGCAGCTGCATGCGGCTGTCATGCGGTGATCGGCTGTGATGCACACTTCCCGGCGATGCTGGACGATGCGGATGTGCTTGCGCGTGCAAGAGATCTTGCTGACCGTCACGGAATCCCGATCGATGAACGGATCCTGCTGCGTGATCCGCGGATTGCGCTGTTCAACGGTGTCATTCAATAAAATCAATCATCAAAAAAGGAGAATATAACCATGCTTGTTACATTAAAGGAAATTCTTGCGATTGCCGAGGAGCGTAAAATCGCTGTTGGCTCGTTCAACACACCGAACCTCGCATCTCTGCGTGCAATCATCGCGGCTGCGGAGGCACTCGATCAGCCCGTCATTCTGATGCATGCACAGGTTCATGAGGAGATGGGGCTCTGCACAATGGAAGAGGTAGCGCCGATTATGATCGCGGCAGCAAAGAAGTCCACCGTTCCCGTCTGTGTCCATCTTGACCACGGTACCGATCTTGACTATATCAAGCGCGGTCTGGAGCTTGGCTTCACAGGTGTCATGTTTGACGGCTCTGCACTTTCCCACGAAGAAAACTTTGCAATGACCAAGGAAGCCGTTCGCATGGCAGCACTGACCGGTGCGTCGGTGGAAGCGGAAATCGGTTCGATGGGCGCTCGTGAAGGCGGCAATGCACTCGATATGGATAATCCCGAATCGATCTATACCGATCCCGATATGGCGGTCAAGTTTGTCGCCGAAACCGGCATTGATGCTCTCGCTTGTGCGTTCGGTACAGTACACGGTATGTATGTCCGCGAACCGAAGCTGGACTTTGACCGTCTTGCAAAGATCAATGAGCTCGTTTCCGTTCCGCTTGTCATGCACGGCGGCTCGGGTGTTTCTGTCGAAGATTATCGCCGCGTCATTTCGCTCGGTATTTCCAAGATCAACTACTACACCTATATGT
>JAZTZC010000447.1:0-2275 GCA_045637265.1 Eubacteriales bacterium
GGAACAAGATGATGTATGGAGCGGGTGATGGGAATCGAACCCACGCGACCAGCTTGGAAGGCTGGAATTCTACCATTGAACTACACCCGCATGTCGGAGTTCGTATGCAGTGCTTTCTCTCGACTGCCTTTATATTATACCACGGAATCCTTATTTTGTCAATAGGTTTTTGAAAGTTTTTTTATTTTCTTGATGATTTCTTGACGGATGCCCTGAATCATGTTATAATGGTGCAAAGCGTTCAAACTCGATTGAATATCTTTATTCCAAATAAGGAGCGTAACCCATGCAGATCATAACCACAATCTGTCAATCCATCCTCACATACTGGCAATTCCCTGCCCTCACCATTCTGCTGATTTCCTTTATCACCTTCTGCATATATGGCATCGATAAATGGAAAGCCAAGCGCGGCTCATGGCGAATATCTGAAAAAGCATTGCTTCTGTCCGCATTCTGCTTCGGCGCGATTGGAGCCTTTCTCGGGATGCGCGTGTTTCATCACAAGACAAAGCATTGGTATTTTCAGGTGTTTGTTCCGGTATTCATGATTTTGCAGATCGCCGTTATTGCCGCAGTGGTGATTTTCGGGAAAATGATCTGAAAAATGATTTATGAATCACAGATAAAACTGTAAGTTCAAAACGACGAAGTCAGACGTTTCACAGATGTCCGACTTCCGTCGTTCTTTTTTGTCATCGTTCTGCCATCTTTATGAAAGAATCGTACACAATACAGACACCATCGTCTCCATATCCTCAACACAGGCATACTCAAAGCGGGAGTGGTAATTCTCACCGCCTGTAGACAGATTCGGACACGGCAGACCCTCAAAGGACAAACGTGCACCGTCGGTACCGCCGCGGATCGGGACATATTCCGGCACAACGCCATTTTTCCGCATCGCATCCGCCGCACGCTCGACGATAAACATTTTATCTTCCAGCATCTCTTTCATATTATAATAAGAATCGCGCATCGTCAGGACACAGGCATCCCCGCCGAAGATCGTGTGCCATTTTGCGTTGACCTGCGCAACAGCTGCCGTGAGTACCGCTTTCTTTTCTTCAAACAGCACCTTATCGTGATCGCGGATGATATAACGCAGCTCGGCATGTTCACAGTCGCCGGACAGATCGGTCAGATGGAAAAAGCCCTCATAACCTTCCGTACAAGCGGGGATCTGCTCCGCGGGCAGAAGTGCATTGATCTCACAAGCCAGCAGTGCCGCATTGACCATCTTATTCTTGGAGTCTCCCGGATGGATCGAGCGTCCCGTAATGACAATCTCCGCACCCGCCGCATTGAAGTTCTCATATTCGATGCCGCCAAGCGAACCGCCGTCAACGGTATATGCATAGTCTGCGCCAAATCCCGCAACGTCAAACAGATCCGCACCGCGTCCGATTTCCTCATCGGGTGTGAAAGCAACCTTTACAATACCGTGCGGCTTGCCGGATGCGATCAGTGTCTCCAGCGCACAGACAATCTCTGCACAGCCCGCTTTATCGTCTGCACCGAGCAGGGTTGTGCCGTCCGTGACGATCAGATGCTTTCCGCGGTATTTCTCAAGACCGGGATAATCACGCTCTGACAGGACAATGTTCTTTTCTTCATTCAAAATGACATCGCTTCCGTCATACAGCACTTCCCTTGCTTTGATCGGTGCATCGGCACAAGCATCGGAGGTATCCATGTGCGCAATCAGCCCGATCACGGGACGATTCTCGTCACAGTTTGCGGCAAGCGTGCCATAGACATATCCGTGCTCATCACAGAAAACCTCCATACCAAGCGCGCGCAGATCACGGTACAGTCGTTTTGCAAGCTCCCATTGTTTGTCTGAGGACGGACAGGTTTCCGACTGCTCGCACGACATGGTGGGATATGATACATAATCCAAAAACAGTTCTTTTACATTCATGATTCTTCTCTCCTATACTGCAAAAACCGTGCAGTACGGTCGGCACTGCACGGTCAAAAACTTATTCGTTGTTCTTGTTGACAATCGGAACAAAGGGCGTATCAACGGGTGCTTCGTCAGAGCCGTCAGCCGCCGGTTCCAGTGTTTCGGGAACTTCTTCGTTCTGTGCCGCCTCAGGTGCATGTTCAGCCTTCCATTCGCGGTACTTTTCAACCTGTGCAAAGCGTTCTTCACCGCAGGGCATAGCACACTTGGACTTCATGTTGATGAGCATACCGTCCAGCTTCAGCTCGCGTACCATCTTGATGATGTCATCCAGCGGAACGACCGCAGGGTTGAACTGAGCCTTGT
>JAZTZC010000448.1:0-9807 GCA_045637265.1 Eubacteriales bacterium
TACGATCCGACTTTATTCGTCTGGCAATATTGCGGTGTGCCGATGCAAAAAACGTATCGGTAAGCGTCTTGTGGTCGATCAGACATCCGCGGTTCTGTGCATCCCAGAGAGAAGCATCAAAGGGAATGACACCGAGCAGCGTCAGAGAAACGGTATCCACCGTTGATATCAGCGTCAGTGCCGCATTCTGCATGGCACGTGTCCGTTTTCTGCGGGAAACTGCGGTACGTTTTGCGGGCAGGATTGCATCTGCTGCCATAAACTGATTGATGATGAGGCGCATTTCGGACAATCCATGTTCACCGAGCAAAAGTGCTGTCTGTTCAGCGGAACGAATGGCGGTTGTCTGTGCGGAGGAAACAATGAGCGCTTCCTTTACAACATTTGCGGCGGCAAACAGGATTTCATGAAGTCCGCCGGGTGTGTCGATCAGAATGTGGTCATAACCGAGATTCTGCGCTTCAGTCACAATTGCGGGAAGTCCTTTTGTCAGTGTATCAATATCCTCGTCGGACAGAAGGCTTCCTGCGAGCAGGTGAAGAGATGGCAGTGTCGGCGACTCATAGATGGCGTCAGAGAGGGAAACTGCACCCCGACAGACATCGCGGATACCGAAAATGGCTTCGTTTTCCAGACCCAGCATCAAATCAAGACAGCGGTTTGCAATATCGCAGTCGATGAGCAGGACGCGCAGGCCGTTTTCTGCGAGTGCCGCACCGAGATTGGCACAGACAGTCGATTTTCCGACACCGCCTTTAGCAGAAGTAATCAGTCGGACCTCTGCGGTCGGGGATACATTGTTGGTTTCGGGCAGATTGTCCATTGCCTGTCAAAGAACCTCGCTCTCGGTACATGCCGATGATGTCCATCGGTCTGTGTGTTGAATCTTTTGAAGATTTTTCTGCTGAAATTGTCGGAAATAAACAAGAAAAACTGATGTGTGTAAAATTCACACATCTATATTGTACCACAGAACACCCGTTATTGTCAACTATGTTGGATAAATTTTTACATTTCAATCATAATTGATAATTTTTCAGGTCGTTTTGACTCGCTGCGGGGATTGCCCTCTTTACTTTTTCTGCGTTTTATGATACAATAAAAGAAATGAAAATAAAGAAAAGAGTGACTTGATATGAGCGGCTGTATGCTGTGTCCGCGAATGTGCGGTGCGGACAGAAGTAATGGGCAGCGCGGGATCTGCGGTGCAGGCAGTGAACTCCGTCTTGCGCGCGCGGCACTTCATATGTGGGAGGAGCCGTGTATCTCCGGGACACGCGGTTCGGGGACGGTGTTTTTCTCCGGCTGTCAGCTTGGATGTGTCTTCTGCCAAAATTATAAAATCAGTGCCGACTGCTTCGGACTGCCGATTACAGAAGAACGGCTTGCCGAAATATTTCTGTTTTTACAGGAACAAGGCGCGCATAATATCAACCTCGTGTCGGCAACACCGTATACGGAAGCGGTTTTGCGCGTGCTCGACCGTATCCGCGGCAGGGAGCTGACGGTACCCGTTGTCTGGAATTCCGGCGGCTATGAGCGTGTCGAAACGCTTGCGCGGCTGGACGGTTATGTTGATATTTATCTGCCCGACTATAAATATCACGACAGCGCGCGGGCAAGGAAATATTCGGGTACCGCCGATTATCCCGAAACGGCACTTGCCGCGATTTCCGAGATGGTGCGGCAGACAGGGAAGTATGTCATCGGCGAGGACGGCATCATGGTACGCGGGACAATCATCCGTCATCTGGTCATGCCCGGAGGACGGCACGATTCGATTGCGTGCATCGATGACATTGCAAGGAACTTCGGCACGGACGAGGTTCTGCTGTCGCTGATGAGCCAGTATACGCCGTTCTATCGCGCCGCCGAGTTTCCCGAGATCAATCGCCGCGTGACGACGTTTGAATATGAATCGGTGTGCAAACGGGTACGGGAGTATGGCTTTGACGGATTCTTTCAGGAAAAGTCATCAGCAAAGGAGGAGTATACGCCGCCGTTTGATCTGGAGGGTGTTCTCCCAACATGATTTTCACCTTCGGTGAGTGATATTCGGCTTGCGCCGAGCGAAAAACAGCGCCCGCCTCGAACGATCATCGGGGTGGGCGCATCTTTTGTATTTGTCTTATTTCTTCATTGCGACAGCGCGCTTTGCTTTATCTGCAATGTTCTGTGCGGTCAGACCGTACAGCTCCATCAGCGGCGGAACCTTGCCGGAGCGTCCGAAGACATCTTCCGTACCGACACGAAGGACGGGAACAGGGCAGGTCTCGCACAGGACTTCCGTGACAGCGGAACCGAAACCGCCGATGACAGAATGTTCTTCTGCGGTGACAATGCAGCCGGTTTCCGCAGCACACTTGGTGATCAGCTCACGGTCGATGGGCTTAATGGTGCAGCAGTTGACAACGCGGGCGGAAATGCCTTCGTTTGCAAGAAGCTCACGTGCGATCAGCGCCTGTTCAACCATAACGCCGGTTGCGGCGATCGTGACATCGGTGCCTTCAGCGAGGACGACACCCTTACCGATTTCAAACTTGAAGTCGTTTGCGTCAAAGATAACCGGAACAGCGGCACGTCCGAAGCGCATATAGACAGGACCGTCGTGCAGAATTGCTGCTTCAACAGCTGCGCGTGCTTCAACAGCGTCAGCCGGGTTCATGACAACCATACCGGGAATCGTACGCATCAGTGCGAGGTCTTCCAGACACTGGTGGGTTGCGCCGTCTTCACCGACGGTAATGCCCGCGTGGGTTGCACCGATCTTGACGTTGAGCTGGGGATAAGCGACGGAATTGCGGATCTGCTCAAAGGCACGTCCTGCCGCAAACATCGCAAAGGAAGAAACGAACGGGATCATACCTGCCGCAGCAGCGCCTGCCGCAACACCGAGCATGTTGGATTCTGCGATACCGCAGTCAAAGAACTTGTCGGGATGCTCCTTCTTGAACTTGATGGTCTTTGTTGCTTCCGCCAAGTCTGCGTCAAAGACGATGATATTGTACTTGTAACCGAATTCCGCGAGGGCGGAACCGTAGGCTTCTCTTGTTGCAATCTTTTCTGCCATTGTGATATCCTCCCTTGCTATCAAAGTGTTTCGAGATAAGCATTCAGTTCGGCGACACCCTGTGCGTATTCTTCCGCGTTCGGTGCCTTACCGTGCCAGCCTGCTTTGTTTTCCATATAAGAGACACCCTTACCCTTGGTGGTGTTCGCAAGAATGAGCGTCGGCTGCCCCTTTACGGTCTTTGCTTCGGCAAAAGCGGCTTCGATTGCATCAAAGTCGTGACCGTCGATGACGATGACGTGCCAACCGAATGCGAGGAATTTTTGGTCCAGAGGCGTGGGGTTCATGACCTCGGTGACAGCACCGTCGATCTGCAGTCCGTTGAAGTCGAGGACTGCGCAGAGGTTGTCGAGCTTGTAGTGAGCGGCAAACATGGCAGCTTCCCAAACCTGACCTTCCTGCGATTCGCCGTCACCGAGAACGGTGTAAACGCGGTAGTCCTTGTTCTGCAGCTTGCCCGCGAGTGCCATACCGCATGCTGCGGAGATGCCCTGACCGAGAGAGCCGGAGGACATATCAATACCCGGAATGTGCTTCTTGTCCGGATGACCCTGGAGATAGCTGTCAATGTGACGGAAGGTCTTTAAGTCTTCCTTGGGGAAAAAGCCCTTTTCGGCAAGTGCCGCATAAAGTGCGGGACAGGTATGACCCTTGGAGAGAACGAAACGGTCGCGGTCAGCCCAATCGGGTTCGTCGGGACGGACGTTCATTTCCGCAAAATAGAGGTAGGTGATGATGTCGGCGATGGAAAGAGAACCGCCGGGATGACCGGCAGACGCACTGAAAACTTCCTCCAGGACGCCAAGACGGACATTTGCCGCCGTTTTCTGCAGCTCTCTGCGTGTGACTGAATCCATGAGAATCCTCCTTTTATCGAGCAGCATGAATTTCATGCCTGTTTTTCGATCGTATAACAATATTATTATATAACAAAATCGACGGTTTGTCAAATCTTTCTTCGAGATTTTCGGAGAATTTGCGGTCAGTTTTTTAACTTTGTGAATTTTAACGGGAAACCAGCATGGAAATCAACGGAATTTTTCGTCGATATCTGAAAATAGAGACTGCAAAATATTGACAAACAATATATTATATGATATAATAATATAAATACATGATAAATATTGCTTGTTTTCAGAAAGGAGTCACCCATGAACCATCTTTTTTCCATGACGTATCCAATGACTGTCGCGCCGCTGACCGGGGATGCGGGAATGACCCCCATTCTGACCGTCGCCGTGATCGGTGCCGTTCTTGTCGGTGCATTTCTTGTGCTGACCGCGATTCAGAAAAAACGCAAGGCGAATAACGAAGACGACGGAGAGTGATCTCCGTTGTTGCTTTTTTCTACATATTATTCTTGGTTTGTGCATTGTGTACAAAAACGGAACAAGAATGTTGTGCAAAGTTCTGTAAAGGAAATTGCTTGCTGTAAAGAGAATTTCTTTACATAACTATTGACAAAGCAATGGATTTATGGTATAATATCATGCGTGTAAAGAAATCACCTTTACACCAAACAGAATGCTGACCCGGAGGACACGATCATGTCGGAAAAAAACATGAGATACTGTCTGCTCCTCGACTTTTACGGAGAGGTGCTGTCCGAGAATCAGCGTGAGATGATGGATCTTTATTATAACGAAGACTTTTCGCTTTCCGAAATTGCCGATGAGATCGGCATCACACGGCAGGGTGTGCGTGACGCTGTCCGCCGTGCGGAGGAGTCACTCGATTCGCTGGAGGAAAAGCTCGGAATGATCGCAAGATTTGATCGGCTTCGTGCGCAGCGTACGGAAATTACGGCACTGCTGTCTGACGAGAGCCGTCCGCTGGATACCGTCATCCGTGAAGCTCTGCAAAAACTCGAAATGCTTGAAATCTGATTGGGAGGTATACCGATATGGCAATGTTTTCCGGCTTGTCCGAGAAAATGTCGAACGCATTCAAAAAGTTCAAAAACAAAGGCAAGCTGACGGAAGCCGATGTCAAGGAAGGTATGCGGGAGATCAAGATGGCGCTGCTGGAAGCGGACGTCAACTTCAAGGTCGTTAAGGATTTCATCAAGGTTGTCCAGGAGCGCTGTGTCGGTGCTGAAGTATTGGAAAGCCTCGTTCCGTCCCAGCAGGTTGTCAAGATTGTCAACGAAGAGCTGACCCGTTTGATGGGTGAAACCAATTCCCGTTTGGAATTTGCCAAAAAGGGTCCGACCGTCGTTATGATGTGCGGTCTGCAGGGTGCCGGTAAAACGACGCACTGCGGTAAACTTGCAGCGTACTTCCGCAAGCAGGGCAAACGCCCGCTGCTCGTTGCCTGTGACGTTTACAGACCTGCGGCTATCAAACAGCTCGAGGTCGTTGGTGCACAGCTGAACATCCCCGTCTTCTCGATGGGTGATAAAGTCTCCCCTGTAGAAATCGCAAAGACTGCCGTTGCACATGCTGAACAGCATGGTAATGATCTTGTCTTCCTCGATACGGCAGGTCGTCTGCACGTTGACGAGGAGCTGATGGAAGAGCTTCGCAAGATCCGTGAACTGACAGAACCGTCGGAAATCCTGCTTGTTGTCGACGCGATGACCGGTCAGGATGCCGTTAATGTCGCACAGTCCTTCAATGATCTGCTCGATATCACGGGCGTGGTCATGACAAAGATGGACGGCGATACCCGAGGCGGTGCGGCACTGTCGATCCGTCATGTCACCGGCAAACCGATCAAGTTCATCGGTACGGGCGAAAAGCTCGATATGATCGAACCGTTCCATCCCGACCGTATGGCATCGAGAATCCTCGGTATGGGTGACGTGCTCTCTCTGATTGAAAAGGCAGAGCAGCAGTTCGATGAAAAGCAGGCTGTGGAGCTGGAACGCAAGATGCGTGAGCAGACCTTCAACTTGGAGGACTTTCTGGAACAGTCCAGACAGATCCGCCAGATGGGTTCGATGCAGCAGCTGCTCGGTATGATTCCCGGCATCAATCAGGCAGAACTTGCCAACGCCAATATCGACGAGCGGCAGCTCGACCGCATGGAGGCAATCATCCTTTCGATGACACCGGGCGAACGTCAGAATCCGTCCGTCATCAACGCATCGCGCAGAAAGCGCATTGCGGCAGGGTCGGGTATGAAGGTTGAAGATGTCAACCGTCTGCTCAAGCAGTTTGAACAAATGCAGAAAATGATGAAGCAATTCTCCGGTATGGGTAAAAAGGGCTTCGGCGGTTTCGGTAAGAGACGCATGCCTGGCTTCCGCCGCTGATGACATTCACATTTCTATATAAACAAAAAATTATAATTCATACAATTTTGGAGGAACATTACCATGGTTAAGATGAGACTGAAGAGAATCGGTGCAAAGAAGGCTCCCGCATACCGTATCGTTATTGCAGATTCCAGATCTCCCCGCGACGGCCGCTTCATCGAACAGATCGGCTTCTACAACCCCCTGACCAACCCCGCTGAAATCAAGATCGATGCAGAAAAGGCAAAGACCTGGCTCGCAAACGGCGCACAGCCCACTGAAACTGTCCGCAGCCTTCTCAAGAAGACCGAAATCCTGTAATTTTCAGGAATCGGAGCTGAGAGTATTATGGTCAACTTGAATACGGTGTTGTGTGACATGGTGAAAGCCATTGTCGACAACCCCGCGGCTGTTTCTGTAGAAGAATCCGAAGTCAACGGTGAGCTGATTCTTGAGCTGATCGTTGCCCCGGAGGATATGGGAAAGGTCATCGGCAAGCATGGCCGCATTGCAAAGGCACTTCGTATGGTTATGAAGGCAGCTGCTGCATCCGTTGACAGAAAAGTCGTTGTAAAAATCAGATAAAAATAAGGGATGCTGTAAGTTATGTGCTTACAGCATCCTTATTTTGATTTAGATATGATTGACGCTTTGAGAAAGCGCGAAAACCAAAGATATCACTCCGAAATGGGGATGACACTTTCTCTCCCGTGCGAGAGAAATGTATCCCGAGGTTAGGCACAGCCTAACCTCATGAAGCGCACCTTCGTTCGCATTGTGTTGCCGCGCAGAAGTGACATCAAAAGATGCGGTTTGGAAGCGGCAACAGATGCTCACTCCTCTGGCGGAATTGGGATGTTATTCGCGCAGATGTGGTGGTTCCATAATTGCAGGTAAGCTGATCTGATCTTTGCCATGGCATAGTGCGTGCGGGTGGTTAGCACTTCGGGATGGATTGTCATGTTCGGTTTCCGAATTTACTTTGTCATACTTCAAAAGTCATCGCATCGAGATACTGCGGTTCGCGGTAGAGATTGTGTGGTTTGAATACTTCGTCGGCTGGCATCCAGTACGCCGTGTGGCGCGGATTACGGTGGGAATCAACGATCGTGAAATGACCGTCGACAATCGAGAAAATGATATCGTTGTCAAGACAGATGGCATCGTATTCCTGTTTTTTGACATCTTCCAAAAATTCCGGCCAGTCTTCAAAGTGTGGGCAGAGTATGTAGGGCACCAAACCGAGCGTGTCAAGGAACATATACGCACCATCGGGACCGCAGTTATCATAACCATGCGCGCAGAAGCACATGGCGCCCGAGCTTTGTCCGCCGACCACAACGCCGTTGTCGTATGCCTGACGCAGCAGCTTGTCAACTCCCGTGCGCCGCCAATGATGAAGCAGAAACTTCAGATTGCCGCCGCAGCAGTAGATCATCGATGCACCGAGAATCGTCTTTTCAAGGAATGCGTGAGAATAAGGAACCTGTGACAGATACAAATGCGTCACCTCGGCAAATCCGTGTCGGAATGCCCAGTCGTTGACCTCGGATTCATCGTTTGGATTGTCGTGTCCGGCGGTCGGCAGATAGACGAGGCGCGGTGCGGTTTTGTCATCGATCAGAGAGTAAATATGTTCGAGAATCGGATCGGCGGGGTTGTCCCAAAAGATACCGCCGGAACCGAGAATGAGTTTTCTTGACATAATTTTATCCTTTCCGTGTCCTTATACCGAATAGTTGTAATAGTCTGCCAGTCGACGCGCGTCTTCTTCGGTCATAACGCCGTCGATGAGCAGGAAATCATCGAGGTTGACAATGAGGTCGTATTTTTCATTGGAGAACGCGCCTGTACCGTCATTGCCGACGGTGAAGGGCATTGCGGTATCGCCGACATGGCGGTATTCATCGGGAATATCAAGTGTCAGAACGGGCTTGAAATTGTAGTAGAGGCGATAGACCATTGCTTCCTTATCGACGACGGAGATGACATGTACCCATCCGTTGTCATCAGTATCGGCAGGGAGTGCCGCCATGTATTCCTCCTGATCGCCGTCGATGCCGATGGAGAAAACCGTATCGTTTGCCCGGAACGAAAGTCCCATACCAAGGGATGCGCGGTCGCGCCAGAACCAGTTTTTGTTCGACCAGATAACGACACCTTCGTCAAGTGAGCGATCTACTTTCAGCCAGACGGCAACAGAATAACTGCCCTCACCGAGCTTCAGTTCAGGGTAGGTGACATAACCTGTGCGGCCAAGCTCTCCGCGGGAACCCATCACACCTGCGGAATAGTATTTGGGGAGATTGTGCGGAATACCGTTATTTTTTCCGGTTGCGTCGTCCATGGAGTTGTCGCAGAACATGGCAAGGCGGACACGGTTTTCGTCAAGAAAGGCATACAGACCGTCCGCATCATGAAGATCGGGTGTTTCACGCGGAGAAAATTCGATCTTCTTCGGTACGGCTGTACGGTAATTTCCATGGATTTCAGAGAAAATGCCGTCGGGAATCTGGGAGGAAAAGCCGTGTTCGTCATATGCGGGAACATCGATACCGAGCGCATAAAGGACGATGGCGGAAAGGTCACGCGTGCAGGCATTGCCGATCTCACCATGTGGAACATATTTGCCTGCCGCCGCAAGTGTGATATATTTTTCCTCATCGGTATAACCGCCGTGACCGTTACGGATGCCGCCGTGGTCGGTGATGATGAGGAACAGCGTTTCATCAAGCAGACCTTCGTCGCGGTAAGCATCGTACACCTGTCCTACAAAACCGTCATCCAGTCTAATGGCAGAAAGGTAGTTTTGAGAGCGGTATTCACCGGCGTGACCCGCAGAATCGGGGTCTTCGACCTGAATGAACAAGAGCGTCGGATGCTCACTGATCTTTGCAAGGATGATTTCCATCAGCTCCGTGCTGTTATGTGCAGAATAAGCGTCGACACGATCTTCGTCGTTGATCAGTCCATTGATGGCGTTCCACTCTGAGCAGGAAACGATCTTCGCATCCGGCATAGCAGAACGGACACGGGCAAACAGTGAGGGCAGGCGGGGATTGTCATATTTGACACGACCGAGGGTGCTGTTGGTATAGCGATGTACCTCGGGGGACGCGCCGAGCAGCATTGCGCACCAGTTCTGTGCGGAGATCGTCGGTGCCATGGAAAGTGCGTGATAGGTGACGGCACCGTCGGCGGCGACGCGATCAATGTTCGGCGTTTCGGTACGCAGATTGAAATTGCCCATGCCGTCGATGCCGAAGACGACGACGTGGGAATAAGTGGTTCGATTCATAATGATGTTTCTCCTGAACTGTTTCTTTTGTCCATTATAGCACAATGCTTGGATATTGTCAACCACAGAAAAAGACTGTTAAAATTTTATCACAGCATATTGACAAAACAGAAAAGTTGTAGTATAATAAATACATTCAAAAGAATATTACCCACTCCCCTGACACAAAGACTGCTCTGCGTGAAAGGCGTATGTGTTCAT
>JAZTZC010000449.1:0-3331 GCA_045637265.1 Eubacteriales bacterium
CTTGTGCTTCCAGAACCGGTGATCCTCAACGGCGACGAAGGCATCAACAAGATCCTGCGGCAGATCGGTATAGGCGACCCACAGACGGTTTTCCGTACTGTGCAGACGCTGGTCCTCAATTTCCACGGGAACGCCGAGCGGATTTTCTGAAAAATCCATATAGTAAAGACGTGTGGTCAGATCCTGCGATGTGGTCAGCAGGGAGGTGTCTACCGTCGGGTCAACGTAATTCTTGATCCAGAGTGCAAAGACACCGCCGACGATCGTACCTGTGATCATACCGATCAGCGCAACGGTCATCAGAATGTTGAGCACCCAGGAGAACATGCGCAGGATGACACGACCGACGAGTGCAAGGGCATAGAGAATCTCACGTCCCCAGTGCACGCGGTTTTCATCCTTTTCTTTTTTCTTCGGCGGCGTGTTGACATAGACTTTTTTCGCCTCTGCCTGGGGGTGTTCTTCGGCTTCCGCAGACGGCGACTTTTCATCGGCTGCTTCCTCCGATGGCTCCTTCGGTGACGGTGTCTCCACAAAAGGAGGATCCGCAATCGGCGGTGTCGAGGTCGCCTGAGATGGTTCGGGCGTGATGGGCTGATTGTCACGCACGGTTTCGTTTTCGTTCATGTTGTGCTCCTTTGATATGATAAAAGGATGACGAAAAATATTCGATTCTGTTATTTCAGAATGACATTTTCCGCACCGAGCAGGATTTCAAATTGATGGAGGATATACGGGGACAGCATCATCGGCGGGACAAGACCGCGATGATACTCTGCCGTTTCGCTGTCATAAAAAGCAACGGCAACGGTCTGACCGACATTTCCGGGTACTGCTGCAAAGATCTGTGCGTAATTTTCTGCATGTGCATATTGCAGATCACGCGCATTGACACGCGGAACACGCAGATACAGTGTTTTTGCATTTGGAGAAATCGGTGTATCAGATACCGCACGTGCGGTGGGACGCGGTGATGCGGGTACGGCATTGGCAGATGCGTGGGACGTCTGCGGTGCAGTCTCCTCCCTTTGCGCTTCTTCACTGACGGCATCGTTGGTGCGGAGCGGGAAGATCGTACGTGCAAGCAGCTTCGGTGCTTCTTCCTCACGCACGGAAAGCTCACCGGTTACGAAGATCGCCGTATCATAGGACAGATACGCCGCACAGGATTCCAATACCTTTGGGAAGACGATGACCTCCATTTCGGCATAACGGTCTTCCACGGTAACAAATGCCATATTGTCGCCTTTGCGTGTCAGCTTGGAAACGCGCTTGGATACAAGACCGGCGATACTGACAACCTGCTTGTCGCGGAAGTCCCCGGTATCGGACGGGAGAACCGCTGTACCGTCTGCGGATTCCTCGGCTTCAAACGACGCGATGATCGAGCCGATTTCGGTTGGCTTCAGCTGTTCCAAATGCATGCTGTAGTCGTCAAGCAGATGCCCGGAAAAGCACTGTCCCGTTGCACTGCGTTCCAAAAGCAGCTTTTCTCTGTTGGAGATTTCGGGAATATCGGGGTAGCGGTAGCCCTCAAGGTTGGGTTTGTGCGTGCCGTGTGCCGTGTCTTCCGATGCGGCGGAAAACAGATCAAGCTGACCTGTCACTGCGGAACGGGCACGGTCGAGATACAGATCCATAATGGTTTCGTAGCTTGCCATCATCTGACTGCGCTTCTGCGGCATACGGTCAAACGCGCCGCTGGTGATCAGCGGTTCCAGCTGACGTTTCGTGCAGTCCTTGTCCGCCATACGTGCAACAAAGTCCTCGAAATTGACAAACGGTGACTTTTCGCGTTCACGGATGATCTGCTCAATAAACGGTGCGCCGACATTGCGGATTGCCATCAGACCGAAGCGGATGCCCCATGTTCCGTCCTGCTCCGCATAGCGGAAATATTTGCCGCTTTCGTTGATATCGGGACCGAGAATCGGAATGTGAAGCCGCCATGCCTCGGCGATATATTCCGAGGTTTTGACGATGTTGCCCGTTACCGAGGTCAGCATTGCGGCGAGATATTCGCCGGGATAGTGACGCTTCAGATAAGCGGTTCGGTAGGTCGTGATGGCATATGCCGAGGCGTGCGCCTTGTTGAATGCGTACTTGGCAAAGCCCGCCATATCGTCAAACAGCTGACCGGCAGATGTCTCATCCATGCCAGCAGCGATGGCACCGGTGTTGATGACCGTACCGTCATCGGATTTCTGTCCGTAGATGAATGCCTGCCGCTCCCGTTCCATGACATCGGTTTTCTTTTTTGCCATGGCGCGGCGTACCACATCGGCACGTCCGAAGGTGTATCCGCCGATCGTGCGGCAGATCTGCATGACCTGCTCCTGATAGACAATGCATCCAAAGGTGACGTCGAGAATATCGGCAAGCAGCGGTGAGGAATAGGTGATCTTATCGGGATTCTGTCGATTGGATAAGAATTTCGGAATAGAGTCCATGGGACCCGGGCGGTAAAGAGAGATCGCCGCCACGATCATTTCAAGATTTTCGGGGGACAGCTGGGTAAGCATATTGCGCATGCCCGCCGATTCCAGCTGAAAAACGCCGAGTGTCTGTCCGCGGCCGATCATGGCATATGTTTCCGCATCGTCAAGCGGAATTTGTGAGAGGGAAAAGTCCGGATTGTGCTCTTTAATCTGCTCCTCGGTGTCCGATAGAATCGTCAGATATCGCAGACCGAGAAAGTCAATTTTAAGCAGTCCCAGCATGGCAACGGTGTCCATGTCAAACTGCGTGACGGTCATACCGCCGTTTTCCGCAAGCGGAACGTAGTCCATGACGGGACGGTCGGTGATGACAATGCCTGCCGCATGGGTCGATGCGTGACGCGGCATACCTTCCAGTGCACGGGCAAGATCCATCAAGGTACGGATCTGCGTATCGCCGTCGTATTTTTCTTTCAGTTCTTTCTGCTCCAGCGCACGGTCGAGCGTCATGTGCAGGTCCTGCGGGATCATTTTTGCAATTTCGTCAAGGGTATTGTACGGCATGGCGAGTGCCCGTCCAACGTCTCTGACTGCGGCACGTGCGGCAAGTGTCCCGAAGGTGACGATTTGTGCGACATGATCTTCTCCGTAACGGCGGCGGACATACTCGATGACCTCCCCGCGGCGTGTATCACAGAAGTCGATGTCAAAGTCGGGCATCGAAACGCGCTCGGGATTGAGAAAGCGCTCGAACATCAGGCTGTAGCGGATGGAATCGACATCGGTGATGCCGATGAGATAGGCGATCAGCGAGCCGGCACCCGAGCCTCGTCCGGGTCCGACCGGAATGCCGACGCTCTTTGCATAGCGGATGAAGTCCCAGACGATGAGAT
>JAZTZC010000450.1:0-1965 GCA_045637265.1 Eubacteriales bacterium
CCACCTTCCCTCACCAGGCAAGGCTTGGACGCGTCATACCGCCCGTATCCGTCAACCATATCCGTCATCTTCAATTCTCATTCTCAATAATATTCTGCACCCAAACGCGCCGTTTGACGAGAATAAACCCAATCACGCATTTGATGATGTCAATTGCCTGTACTGCGGCGTAGAGCGGGACGATCGGCACGGCGGTATAGTGCGCCATGATATACGCCGCCGGGAGTGACACACAGCAGATAAATACGCTGTCAAAGAGGAACGTAATGACCGTTTTGCCGCCGGAGCGAAGCGTGAAGTACGACGCATGCAGGAATGCACCGAAGGGCATATAAACCGCCATGATGCGGATAAATGCCGTTGCCAGATCGCGTACCGACTGTTCGGTGTTGTAGATGGCGGGAAACAGCGGTGCCGCCGCAAACATGACCGCGCCGATGATGAGACACACGCCCGACGAGAATGCAATCAGCTTCGTGTCGCGGTCGACGGCTTCTTCCATGTCACCCGCACCGAGCAGCTGTCCGACGATGATCGAAACAGACGAGCCGAGCGCCAGATGAATGACGTTGAACAGATTCGTGATCGTCGAGGAGATGTTGATCGCTGCAACAACGGAAAGCCCTCTCCACGAGTAGCACTGCGACAGCGCCGCAACACCGAGCGACCAGAACAGCTCGTTGACCATCAGCGGCATGCCCTTTATCATGATTTTGCCGACCAGCGCGCGCGGAACCCCGGCACTCTGATACGTCATGCGGGCAAACGGATTCTCGGCATGATGCCTGTGCGTCCAGATCACCACAATCAGAAGCTCGACATAGCGCGAAATGACCGTAGCAAGTGCGGCACCCGATGCGCCGAGTGCCGGTGCACCGAGCTTACCGAAGATCAGAACATAGTTGAGCGACAGGTTGACAATGACCGCCGTGATCCCTGCAACCATCGGTACAAACGTCTGTCCGCACTCACGCAGTGTACCGGCATAGCACTGTACCAGCACAAACGGTGCCAGTCCCCACAGCATGATGCCAAGATATTCAAGACCTGCGGCAAGCGATGCCTGCGCGTCCTCGACGGCTCCCTCCCCCTGTAAGTAAAGCGAAATCAGCCCCTCGCCGAACAGCGCAAACACGCCGATGCCGACGGCACACAGAAGCAGTCCCGAGTAGAGCTTGAAGCGCATCGTGTCGGCAACGCCCCGCTGGTCACCGCGTCCGTAAAACTGCGCCGTGAAAATACCCGATGCGGATACGCACCCGAAAATGCACAGATTGAAGACGAAAATCAGCTGGTTGGAGATCGCAACGCCCGTCATTGCCGTCGTGCCGACCCGCCCGACCATGATGTTGTCCAAGAGCGAAACAAAGTTGGTAATAAAGTTCTGAATCATAATCGGCAGCGATACCGCCAGCACATGACGGTAAAAATTACGGTCGCCGATGAGGGATTTTAACAGCATAGGATAAATCCTTTCGAGGAAAGTTTTGTAATGAGAAATCAGATGTGGAATGAGAAATTAGAAATGAGAAATGAGAAATTGGAGTTTGTTTGAGACAGGCGGCAAATTCCGCATCCAAGCCTTCCCGGGTGATGATAGGCTTGGGACGAGAGCACACGTTACCTAATCTTCCACCATTTCTCATTTCTATTTTCTCATTTCTAATTTCTAATTTCTCATTTCTAATTTATATAGTATATCACACCTACCTCAAAAAATCAATCGAAATCGGATTTTTCTCAAAAAATATCTTTACAAACACGCAGATATGTGCTATACTATTATGTGAAATTTCCATTATTTCACATTAATTCCAACAAAGAAAGCAGGTAGTTTTATGACCTCCGTCCAAACCTTATCCAACAACACCGCGACAAGACAGCTTTGTCTGACCGCACTCTTTGCAGCACTTGTCTGTGCCGGCACGTCTGTCGCCGTTCCCCTGCCCATCGGCTATTTCAACC
>JAZTZC010000451.1:0-2565 GCA_045637265.1 Eubacteriales bacterium
CGGTAGTATCGATGAGGTCATAGCGGAGAAGCAGGCTTTCTGCGGCATAACCGTCGTCAGCATCGGCGCAGAGGAAGAAGACGCGGCAGTAAAGCTGACCGTTTTCGACATAGAAATTCTGCTGCTCTGACGGATCGGGAAGCGCTGACAGCGCATCCTGCGGAAGATGTGCAAACTGCGCCTTGGGAATCAGATATTCCGCGCCGGAGACGGTCATGCGCCATGCGTCCTCTCCGTCGGCGAACACGGCATAACGGTTAAGAATTTCGGTGGGTGTGACAACGGGGTATTCGGTGCCGTCCTCGCCCGAGAAAACCCGCACCTCATCGAGAAGCAGCGCAGGATCGTCTGCAACATCAAGCAGCACGACGCGGACGGGAATCTCCTCGCCGGACATGGCGCACAGGTGCAGCTCTGCGTAGTATTCGGGGTCGCGCGGCAGGGTGACGGTGATTTCTTCGCCGTTATCGAGCATGACGGAAAACGGGTACGACTCCACCGTCGGCGGCGTATCGGGGACTGCGGGCGCTGCGGTTTCGGGCATGGTCGGGATATCGGAGGCTGCCTGCGATCCTGTGTCTGTTGCGGACGGTGCGGCGGTACACGCACACAGCGCGAGCATCAGCAGGACAAGGGCGAGCGGGAGTATGCGATTGAGAGGAAAGGGCTGCGGGAAAGTACGTTTCATGTAAGCATTTTGCTCCTTGGGGTGTTTGGACTTGGAAACTGCTCCTATTATAGCCGATAATTGTGAAGAAAACAAGAACATCGGAGCAAAATATGGGAAAAGTTACAGTTTGGACATGATTGGGGCAAAGAAATGAATAATGAATGATGAATAATGCAAAATGAATAATCAGATTACAATTCGAAAATTCCTGTTTGTAGATTGTTTATTCAATCTTCAATATTCATTATTCATTAAATACGTTTACCCCATTGTCACCTTCGCCGACTGTACCCTCGGATACACAGGTCTTCCGGCGTTGTCGTAGATCGGATTGACACCGGTTTCGCGGCGGTTGATTCCCATGAACATGGAGCTTTCCATGCCGTCGATGGTGACCGTCGTACCCTCCAGCGTGATGATGGCGTGGATGGGATCGTTGTAGACGACCGTGTGGTTGAGCAGCTTGGTTTTCTCGCACAGTTCGCGCGGATAGCAGTCGTGTTCGTTTTCGACCCAGTCATAGGCGGCGGAGTTCAGCTCGAAATAGAGGATGCCGTCGAGGATGCGCAGGTTGTCGCGGTGGTGGTGACCGTTGATGCACATGAGCACCGCGTTTTTGCGCTTGGCATTGCAGCGGGCAAACATCGCGCGGACGTCCTCCTGGTTCTTGACACCATCTGCCTCGCGCTCAAAGCTCTCATGGCTGATCAGAATACAGGGGACACCTGCCTCGTCGATCGTCTTTTCAAGCCAGTCAAGCTGCTCGGGCGGCATCCAATCGCGCAAAGCTCCGTGCGCAAAGTAGTTTCCGCGGTCGTAGTGGATGTATTCGCCGTCGAGCTTATAATAATTGGGGTCGCAGACGATGAAGCGATAGCCCTCGCAGTCGAAGTAGTAATGACCGTCGGGCATGTTGTACGCCGCCAGCGTCTCGGTATACGACGTTGCGTCCGAGTCGTGGTTGCCGAGACAATGATAGGACGGAATATGGAAGTCGTTGTACTTTTTGACGTAGTCCGGGCAGAGTGACGGTCCGTGGCAGAAGTCGCCCGCATGGATGATGAACGCGGCACCGTTTTCCTCGGCGCGGCGCTGGATGAATTCCAGCTCCTCGTCGGTGCCGCCATCAAAGACACCCGGGTAGTGGTGAATGTCAGCGAAAATAGAGAATTTCATAGAGAGATTCCTTTCTGGATTCAAAAGGTGGTAAGATATCGGCACGGTGCGCCGCAATGGGACGAGAAACCCGACACAGGGGTGTCGGATTTCTCTGCTGCGACATCCAATTGCCCGTCGCCGCGGGGGGGATGACGAAGTTACGCGTAGCGTAACTTCTGAAGAAAGGCATTGCCTTTCTTCGTCTTTCATCTCCCGTGCGAGAGAAAGTCACCAAAGAGCGCACCTTCGTTCGTGCTGTATTACCGCCATGTAAATGGTGGAAATGGGACAGTGGGCAAGGCGGTAATAGGCACTCACTCCTCTGGCCGAATTATTGCGCTATTCGCGGAAATGTTGCTGTGGGAATATCGGTATGCGGCTGTGTGCGCCTTTGAAGATGGCATAGTTCTGATGATGGAGGTTAGCGTCTTCCTATATGGAGTATAAGGATAGTTGTTCTTCGTGAAATTCCGACGAGGAACCCCGCCCAAAGGGCTGGTTCCCGTCTGAATTTCAACTGCGAAGCAGTTCTGCAATATATAAATTCGGGGAAACGAACATCAATCGGAACCGTATCCACAGCTTCGCTGTAGGATACTGGTTCCATGAACAAAAACCACCTGACAATCCATTTCGGAGCGCTGACAATCTGTGCCCTCTATGCCATGTGCAAAGATGCACAGAGCAGCATAACGTGATTCGTACCACTACATCTGCGCGAATAGCGCAATAATTCC
>JAZTZC010000452.1:0-2448 GCA_045637265.1 Eubacteriales bacterium
CTCTCCTTATGCGCTGCAGGTCGGCTGGTACTGCGATGAAACCTACCCGACGCTGGAAGCGATGCAGGGTGAGGTGCTCGGCATCCTCGACAAGTTCCCGCGTCTGCGTCTGACAATGGCACATTTCTTCTTCCTGTCACAGGATCTGGAAGCATGCGCCGACCTGTTTGAGCGGTATCCGACGCTCTGCTTTGATCTGACACCGGGCGGCGAGATGTTTGAGAATTTCTCCCGTCGTCCCGATGATTGGCGTGCGTTCTTTGTCCGTTATGCCGACCGTATCTCCCTCGGTACGGATACCTACAACTACGACCTGCACGAAAACCTCTCCGACTACGGAAACAATGCCGATCTTGCCCGCACCAATCTCGTCCGTAAATATCTGGAGTGGACAGAGCCGTTTGAGCATCCGTGGTACGGCACGCTGAATCCGCTCGGACTGGATGAGGAAACTCTGACGAAAATCTACCGCGGCAACTTTATACGCCGTCTCGGAGATCCGCGGCCCGTTGGTTATTCTGCAGCGGCAGAAGCGGTCAAGAACATGCTCGCCGCCTTTGACGACGGAACCCTGTGCTGTGAAAATGAGGAACGCACGGCATTGGAACGTGAAAATCTTACAGCTTTAAAGATATATTTTGAACAGAAATGAGGTAACTATGATGGACAACAAAACATGGTTCAAACAGGCAAAATACGGCATGATGATTCACTGGGGGCTTTATTCCCTGCCGGCAGGTGAGTGGAAGGGACAGCGCATGGAGGACATCGGCGAGTGGGCACAGCAGTTCTTCCGCATTCCCAACGCCGAATACCACAAGCTCGCGTCGATCTTCAATCCGATTCTCTTTGATGCCGAGGAATGGGTCAAGCTGGCAAAAGATGCCGGCATGAACTACATGGTCTTCACGGCAAAACACCACGAAGGCTTTGCGATGTACCACTCCAAGGTCTCGAAATTCAACATCGTCGATGCGACCCCGTTCGGACGCGACGTTCTGGCTGAGCTTGCCGAGGCATGCTATAAGCACGGCATGAAGCTCGGTCTTTACTACTCGCAGGACCTTGACTGGAGCGAACCGAACGGCGGCGGATGGCCCGCAGGCAAGACATGGTGCGGTGACAAGGGCTACTGGGTCAACAACTGGGACTTTCCGGATGACGCGCACAAGAACTATACCCAGTGCTTTGAAGCAAAGATCAAGCCGCAGGTCAAGGAAATTCTGACCGGTTACGGCGATCTCT
Organism: Eubacteriales bacterium; assembly: GCA_045637265.1. GTDB lineage: Bacteria > Bacillota > Clostridia > Oscillospirales > CAG-272 > RGIG3925. Next base: position 1,246 of record JAZTZC010000452.1, read on the forward strand.
GCCTGATCTGGTTCGATACCCCCTGTACCATTTCGCCCGAGCAGTCCGATGAGCTGTACAACATGGTCAAGAAATACCAGCCGAACTGTCTGATCAATTCCCGTATCGGCAACGGACGCGGCGACTACACCTCCGCCGGCGACAACGAAATCCCGGACGACGACAAGGGCGAGATGCTTTACGAAACGCCCGCAACGCTCAACGACACCTGGGGCTACAAGTCCTTTGACAACAACTGGAAGAATCCCGACGAGGTTCGCCGCATCCGCGAGCATCTGAACAGCCGCGGCATCAATTACCTGCTCAATGTCGGTCCCGACTACCTCGGACGGATTCCCGCACCGGCGGTGGATATTCTGAAGAAGGCGAAGTAAGCTCGAAAAGCATCCCTCATAGATGGAGCCTTTTTGTGCGCACCATCACCATCACCATAATCTCCAACCCAAAAACAACATCAAACTCCATTCATAAAGGAGACCATCATGAAAATTTACAACATTCTCGAACACGGCGTTACAGTCGATTCCCCTGCTATGCAGACCGCCGAAATTCAAGCCGTTCTCGATCTGTGCAAAGATAGCGGCGGCAAAGTCATCTTCCCTGCCGGCACCTACCGTACCGCAGGTCTTTACATGCACTCCGACACCACCATTTATCTCGAATCCGGTGCTGTCATCGAAGGCTCGGATGACTGCAACGATTACGCGATCTTCCCGTTCCCCGCAGGTGTGGAAGACTATTCCGACATGCTTCTGCTCCGCCGCTACTACGGAAAGCCGTGGGACGCATACCGCCGCTCGATCATTTCGGCATACGGAGAACACAACCTGTCGATCATCGGTGAGGACGGCTCCGTCATCGACGGCGTACACTGCTATGACCCGGACGGTGAGGAAGGCTACCGCGGTCCGCACATGATCTATTTCACAAACTGCGACAACATCACCCTGCACGGCTACACCGCACGCTATGCCGGCAACTTCATGCATCAGCTGGACAAGTGCAATCACACGACCATGACGAACGTCACCTGCATCGGCGGCTCGGACGGCATCCATCTGCACTACTGCGACGATACGCTGATCGATGGCTGTATCTTCCACACGGGCGACGACTGCATCGCGGGCATTTACGTCACCAATCTGCGCGTCCGCCGCTGTGAGCTGAACACCTCCTGTGACGTTTTCCGCATCGGCGGTGTCC
>JAZTZC010000453.1:0-2395 GCA_045637265.1 Eubacteriales bacterium
ATTCCAATGAAAAGAACAGATAGAGGTGCGGCAGATCAAGAGTCGCCATTTCCGCCCGTGAGTATATTCACAGGCAAACGGTATGCAGACCGGGAAATGGCAAAAGGGGTCGCCGCCGAAGAGAACCTGTTTCTGCAAAAGAGGTTTTCTGGGGTATCGCAGAAGATGCGATGCACTGTCACGGCATGTGGAGCGCTATCGGAGGACGGAATTTATCTTATCCTGTCATATGAGAACCGCGTACAGCCATATTCTGTCTGCGGTTCTTTTACTATTTTTTGGAGGTTTTCACTCATGCGCAACACAAGACGCTTTACCCTGTTTCTGCTGATTGTTTCTGTCGTGCTCTCCATGTCCGTCCTGCATGTCTTTGCAGACGGTGAAGACACCGCGGCTCCCGCAGAAACCGTCGAGGTCGTCGAAACCGCATTTTCGACCGATCCTGCGACCATGACATATGATGATGCAGTCGCACTGCTCGAATATGTCGACACTCTGGATGACGGTGCGGAAGCATATGCAGAAGAATATGCAGATGCGATTGAACGTGCCGATTATCTCATCAACAAGGAAGAAGTTCCCTTCTATGCAACCTTCTGGGCACTGCTTCCTCCCATCATCGCCATCGGTCTGGCACTGATCACCAAGGAAGTTTATTCTTCCCTGTTCGTCGGTATCGTCATCGGCGGTCTTCTGTATGCAGGCTTCAATCCTGTCGGCACGATGGAACACATTTTTGTCGACGGTATGATCGCACAGCTGTCTGATGGATGGAACGTCGGTATTCTGATCTTCCTTGTCATCCTCGGCGCAATGGTCATTCTGATGAACCGTGCAGGCGGCTCCGCAGCATTCGGTCGCTGGGCACAGACACACATCAAGTCCCGTGTCGGCGCACAGATTGCTACCATCGCACTCGGTGCACTCATCTTCATCGACGACTATTTCAACTGTCTGACTGTCGGTTCCGTTATGCTTCCCGTTGCTGACAAGCACAAGATTTCCCGTGCAAAGCTCGCTTATGTTATCGACGCAACCGCAGCTCCCATTTGTATCATCGCTCCGATTTCTTCGTGGGCAGCAGCAGTCTCCGGCTTCGTTGACGGCGTCAACGGTCTTGACCTGTTTGTCCGCTCTATCCCCTACAACTTCTACGCACTTCTCACCATCGTCATGATGATTGTTATCGCCTGCATGAAGTTTGACTACGGTCCCATGGCAATCCACGAAAAGAATGCCATTGAAAAGGGCGATCTGTTCACCTCCGGTACCGTCAAGGCACCCGCAACCACCGAACAGGTCAATGAAAAAGGCCGCGTTATCGACCTGATCTTCCCGATCGCTGCTCTGATCATCTTCTGTGTCATCGGCATGATCTATACCGGCGGCTTCTTCGACGGCGAAACCTTTATCGATGCATTCTCCAATTCCGACGCATCGGTGGGCTTGGTCTTCGGTTCCTTCATCGCAATGCTGCTGACCGTCATCTTCTACTGCTGCCGCCGTGTTCTTTCCTTCAAGGAATGCATGTCCGCACTTCCCGAAGGCTTCAAGTCCATGGTTCCCGCAATCCTCATTCTGTCCTTTGCATGGACGCTCAAGGGCATGACCGACTCCCTCGGTGCTGCTACCTTCGTTGCAGGTATCGTTGAAGAATCGGCTGCAAGCCTGCTCTCCTTCCTGCCCGCAATCATCTTCGTTATCGCATGCTTCCTCGCATTCGCAACCGGTACCTCCTGGGGTACGTTCGGTATCCTCATCCCGATCGTTGTTGCAGTTTTCGGCGGCGATATGAACAACGAAATCATGATCATCGGTATCTCCGCTTGTATGGCAGGTGCGGTCTGCGGTGACCACTGCTCCCCGATTTCCGATACCACAATCATGGCATCCGCAGGTTCTCAGTCCGACCACCTCAACCACGTTTCCACCCAGCTTCCTTACGCCATCACCGTAGCGGCTGTTTCCTTCGTCAGCTACCTGATCGCAGGCTTCATCCAGAATGCATGGATCGCACTTCCGATCGCCATCATTCTCATGGTCGCAGCGCTGTTTGTCATCAAGACACTCACCGCAAAGAAGAAGGCATAATTGCAAACATCACATCCCGCAGATCAAAACGGTCTGCGGGACTTTTTTATCATTCCGGCAATCAAACCGCCCAAAGGTCCGATACTTGACAAAAACACCGAAATGTGGTATACTATCATAATCAGAACAGATGATTTGCGACCCGACAACGCAGGAAAGGAGGCAGGAGAATGTCCGCAAAACAGCCGCAAAATAAGAAAAGCACCACACTGCCGGAATTTCTGCGCTGGCTGTATCTGCGCAACAAACTGCGCCGTCGGTATTCCCGCGACAATGTCCGCCGCACACAGAAGATCCAACGGTG
>JAZTZC010000454.1:0-11822 GCA_045637265.1 Eubacteriales bacterium
TTCCCCACGGCGCAGAACATGGGTTACAGGAATGGTCATCTGCGAGCAGAACGCTGCATTGCCGGGGAAATTGACACGCTCCCATGCAACATTGATACGTCGGTCATCCCCAACAAGCGAATACGTCTGTGCGGCATAGCCGAGGGAGCCTGTGTGCATGGCACGAACCTCCTGGCACGGCACAAACTGACCGTTCACGATATCACCGACCAGATACTTCGCCGATGCGGCAGAGAGCACCCATTTGCACACACCGGGTTCGTTTTCGACATTCAGAGGATAAAAATCGGGGCATTCGGCGTCACCCGGAATGTCAAGCTTCTGAATCAGATTCCAGTCAAGGAAGTTGTCAGAGGTCAGAAGACCGAAGGTATTGCCCTCCAGATACAGCGCGCAGACAAATTTGCCAAGTTCCTCACACCAGATGACCTTGGGATCGCGGTTATCACCGGCGATATGCGGAATGACAGGATTGCCCTCGTACTTGGTCAGCGTCTTGCCGCCGTCGGTGGAGTAAGCAAGGCACTGTGTAAACGGCTGTCCTGCCGAGCGTCTGGAATTACAGCCTGCCGCCGTATAGAAGAACAGCGCGGCGCCTGCACCGAAGCCTGCACGTCCCTCCTCGTCGATGATGCCGGAGCCGGAGAACATTGTGCCCATTTCGTCTGGGAACAGTGCCGCGGGCAGCTGCGTCCAATGGATCATATCCGGCGAGGTCGCGTGACCCCAGTGCATATTACCCCACTGCGGTGCGGCAGGATTCAGCTGATAAAACATATGATATGTGTCGCCGATTTTGACAAGACCGTTGGGGTCATTGCTCCAGCCGTTCTTTTCGGTGAAGTGATACTGCGGACGGAACGGCTCACGGTAGAGATCGATACGGTCAATGGAATCCGCCTCACGGAAGGACATCGCCATTTCCGGCTCGACCGTCAGCTCCATGCGCTGTCCCATTAAGCGGCTGACATCAAAATACGCATAGAAATCGGGATTGTGCGTATCGAGCCGCACATCTGCCTCGTAGACCGGTTCACCGCCGACCGAGAAAAGCAGCTTCTTCATCGCCTTTGCCAGGTTGACAGGAAATACCAGATAAGGATGGGTTACGGTAATTTTCATTGCGGTTTGTCCTCCGTTATTTATATTCTTCAATCAACGTAAAACGCTTGTATGTCACACCGTCACGGATCACGTCCTCATCCCACATGGACGCAGGACGCACCCACAGCTCACCCGCACCGTACAGGGCACGATAGACAACCATGTCCTCCATGGTTTCAGAATGGTGTGCAATGCCGACGACCTCATATTCCATACCCTTGAAGTGGCGGTACTTGCCGCGCACGGGCAGCTGCTTATGTTCCATCATGGAGTCCTCCTGTCGTGTGATGTTCTTTGTTCATGATACCACAAATGCTGTGGGTTTGTCAAGAACCTGCTCAAAAAATCAGCGGAAAATATACCGACAGCCGAAAACCGACGATGAACGATACGAAATTTGCGGCGATGGCATACAGCACCGCCTTCCACCATGTCCCGCCGCGACGATCGGGCAGGATGATGGCATAAGCGATCGCCTCGATGATAAGTACCGGAATTTCAAGCAGGAAATATGCGATAAATGCCGCCAAACCGCCGAGTTTGAAGCTGATAAAGACGAGTGGCATGTTGAGCAGAAGCTGTGTCACAACATTGACCGTGATGATGCTGGTAACAAGCGGCTTTGTGCGGTAACGGAACAGCCAAGCGATTCCAAGCTCCAGTAGCACCGTCAGCACCATCCGCACAAACAGTCCGCCGATACCCGACGGCAGATGATCATCGGTGCGGACATCCAAAAGTACGTCATCTGACGGTACTGCACCGCCGAAATCCAGAACATACGATGCATCATGCGCATACTTTTCAAGCACATCGGACACAGCATAGGTTTCCGTCTCCGGGAAATACAATAAGAGTTTGAATCTTTCCGGTGACGGATAGTTCAGAACGAGTCGCCCGCTCTCCGAACATAGAAAGATATTCTCATAGGGACTGTGCCAATAGGAAAAACTGTCAGCCTCATCATAGCCGCAAAACGCATCATAGACCGTAATTGGCACATTCGCGTACCATTCTATTTCATTGGAGTCTGCTGCATAGATGGCACCTTTGGGCAAGGTACCCACAATCAGCGTACCGTAAAACGGCGCATCGGGCATGTTCTCGAAGGTAATACAAATGGAAGGTTTATCACCGACATCAGCCCAAACCGGCAGGGCAAACAGCATACAGAGTGTCAGGGAAAGTAAACAGAAATGAAGGTTTTTGTGTTTGGTCATCGTCGTGTCCTCCTGTCTTTGTTGATATCATCATACCATATCCACAGTTGTTTGTCAACAAAATGTGCAAAAAAAGACCCCTGCACAAAACAGAGGTCTTTGGTCATTGATGAGTAATTATTCGAGTTCAACCTTAACGGGCATACCGGTTTCCATGGACTTGTTGCAAGCAATTGTGAACGCAACGGACTTGAATGCGTCTCTGTAGGAAGAACGGATCTTGGAACCGTCGCCGGAGATAACCGCTTCGATGAAGGTACGGTCGCACAGGACACCTGCGTCGATGGATTCTCTGTATTCCAGAGCACCGCCTGCAGCCTTCAGCGCGCCATCACCCTTCACGATGAAGCCGTCTGCACCGCCCTCTTCCTTCGGGGGTTCTTCGCCGTAGATCACGGTCGTACCAAGGATCTTGTGTTCCATTCTCTTGTCTCTGGTGGAGAAGATGACCTTGGAATCGAAGCTGTTGCCGGAGGTTGCATAACAGCCGGTGGTGATGACACCCAAAGCGCCGTTGGCAAACTTAACAACCGTTGTGGACAGGTCGTCGGTATCATAACCCGGCCATTCTTCGTCCTTGATGAAGCCGCGGCCGTTGTAGGAGAATACTTCCAGAGGTTCTGCATTTTCACCCATGAAGTAACGGATGATATCAAACTGATGAATGGTCTGCTCAACTGCCTGACCGCCGGACAGTTCCTTCTTACGCCACCAGTCAACACCGGGAACGCCGCCGATTCTGGAGCAGTCGATCATGACGACCTGGTTATCCTGACAGAACTTGATTGCCGGCTGTACGATGTTTTCTGCATAACGGCACTGGAAACCGCTGGCAGTGATCAGACCCTTTGCTTCTGCGGCGTCACGGATCTTTCTTGCCAGATCCAGATCCAGCGCAAGCGGCTTCTGTACGTGGAAGTGGATACCGCGTTCGATCAGCTCAAATTCGATTTCGCCGTGGCAGTACGGGGGAACACCGAGGAAGACCATATCGGGTTTGGTTTCGTGCAGCATCTTCTTCCAATCAGTGTATGCTTCACCGCAGCCTGCCTTCTGCTTGAAATCTTCTGCGCGTTCGGGAATCAGGTCACACCAGCCGACCAGATCCACGATGTCCTTAAACTGTACAAAATGGCTCAGGTGATACTGTCCGATACCGCCGCAGCCGATGAGAGCAAGTCTCTTTTTCATGATGATAATCCTCCAATTTATGTTTTATAAATAAAGTTTAATTTAAATCAATCAGCAAATGCGCAGATGGAAGCGACCTGATCGCGGACCATCTTATAATATGCATCCCACGGCTGGTCAGCGTCGACCTTGCCGACCTCAGCGGTCAGATAACCGTCAAAGCCGCCTGCCTTGAGACCCGGAACGACCTTGTCCCACTTGATATCCGCATCGGTGATGTCACACCAGATACCGCCCTGGTTGATGGAGCCGTGATTGCGCTTATAGCCCTTGACATGAACCTTGTCGATGCGTCCTGCGAGGACTTCAACCCAGTGTTCAGAGGACGAGAATGCATGCATATTGCCTGCGTCGTAGTAGATGGCGTATTCGGGGCAATCGACTTCGTCAAGGAAGCGAACCATATCAAAGGGAGAGGTGAAGAATGCGTTCCAGACGTTTTCAAGCCCTACCTTGATCTTGCAGCCACGGATTTCCTCACCGAATTCCTTCATTGCCTTGACGGAGTTCTTCCACGAGGTCAGAAGTGAGCGGGAATCGTTCATGCCGCCGGGGACGGTCAAAATACCGGTAGCACCCAGTGCTTCGGCGAAGTAAATCTGCTTGCGAACCAGCGCCTTGACCTTTTCACGGACTGCGGGATCGTTGTCGCCCCACATATTAGCCGTCTGCGAGGTGGAAATGGAGACGACGGGCAGCTTGTACTGCTCAGACAGCACACGGATTGCCGCGATATCGCCGTCGGTCATGTCCATGTGCAGACCGTGTGCCGTACCGGGCGCGTCGACGTTCAGCTCAATGCCGTCAAAGCCTGCCGCAGAGATCTGCGCGAACATTTCCTCAAAGCCGGTGTCGCCCTTGACCGACCACGCGTTGATCGATGTTTTCATGTTTTGTTCCTCCTTGTTGTGATCTTGATTTACGATCATAATTTATCAGATACATCATACCACAAAATGGGGCAATTTGTCAAGTCCCCGACATCGATTCCCTTGAAAAAAACAACACGGGAAAAACAGCACAAAACCGTTCCGAATTATTTTCCGCAAACCCCTTGACAAATCCGGAAAAATGTGGTATCATAATAAAGCTGTAATAACAGCGATGCCCCATTAGGTCAGATGGCAGAGCACTTGACTTTTAATCAAGGTGTCCGGAGTTCGACTCTCCGATGGAGCACCAGAAAAAACCGTCAATCTTACGATTGGCGGTTTTTTCAGTGAAATACGCCGCCGGCGTGTGAAATATTGCCACGCAATGGTTTCATTGCGCGTCAATGTGAAATCGCTGCGCGGTGAAATATTTGCTTCGCAAATGTGAATATGACAATGCCGCAGACAGGAGTTCTTTCGCTCCCATCTGCGGCTGTTTTTTATCGCAGGAATTGATCCTCGATGTTATAAAATTCGTGTGTGGTATCGTTTTTGCGGGTCTTGTGCGTGATACGCTTGATGCCGCCGCGGCCGACGGTAATGACCGTTCCGCCGTCAAAGCCGGGCTGATAGCCGGAAGACTTGCCGACCTTCATCGTATATGTCAGGCGGATGCCGTTCCAGACGATCGAAAAGTCATTCATATGCTCATGACCGCAGATGAGGTGTCTGACATTTCCCGCTTCTTTGAGTGCGGCGAAAAAGCCTTCCTCATACGGAACACCATCGCGGCGCGCACAGCATACCTCCTCGTACTTTTCACCGAAGGCTCCGTATCCGTCCCGATACGTTTTCGTTTCGGGATCATATGCGGCGTTGTAGGCAAATTCATATTCAGCGGTCGGCACATGGAGCATAACGGCAATCTCGGCATTTCCCTCCGACTCCTCATCAATCTGTGCGGCAAGCGAGGAAAACCATTCCGTCTGCTGTGCGTTGACAAGACCGTGGTGGCTGTCCATCATGAACAGTGCCGTGACAATACGCGCCTCCTCGGTGATGCAGATGACATAGTTGCCGACCCCCATTGCGGGATCGCCTTTTTTCATAATGCAGTGCGGGGAGTTCAGCATGATATCCGCAAGATACGAAAGATCGCAGTTGCCTTCATCGTCATGATTGCCGAAAATCGGTGCCCACGGAATGTCGAAGGACTCCATGAAATCCGTAAAGCGGCGGATTGCGTGATAAGTCGCATCCTCACAGACGATATCTCCCGTCACCGTGATCAGATCGGGATTGACATCGCGAATCAACGCCTCCACAGTTTTCAGTGTCTCATTTCCCTGCTTCACACGTTCCCCAATGTCTGCCAGATGCACATCCGTGATGTTCAGAATGACAAAATCGCGTTCGGGGTCTTTTTCCAGCGTATGTGCCCAGAGAAGATCGGCATTGCGTTCGATCTCCGTCTCGGAAACCGTGCGTCCCGTGTACTTCCGCGCCGCCGCCTTTTTGGGGTTCAGCGCGGAAACATACGCGGCAAACGGGCTGTATTGCGGCTTATAGCTCATTCTGCCTTCACCAGAATGTCCATAGCATAACGTCCGCTCTTACGTCCGAAAACAGACAGACCGTGTTCCCCGACTGCCTTCAGCGTCAGAACGAAGTAATCCTTTTCCTTGAGTTTGAGCAGAATTGCCGAGGGGATACGGACATCGCACAGATAACCGTAGGTACCTGCCTCATCGAGATGGCGGTCGGATGCCTGATAGTGATGGGACAGCGCACCGCGGGAATCGGCAGGACAGTCTGCAAGGGCAATCACATCAATGACGGTACCGTCAACGGACACTTCAAGCGTACCGGGATAGCGGTTTTCATCGGTCTGCGCAAATGTATTGGGGTTGGCACCGGGATCACAGCGATAGCCGAGCATATAGTTGAGGTCAATCTTGGAACCCTTGTCTTCTTCGGGGAAGTCATGCGTCATCGGTGCACGGGTGGATGCTTCAAAGAGAATGCGTACATTGTCGGCATCTGCCCATCCGGGGATGTCGGCGGTATTGACAGTATAGGCAAATGCACCCGCACCGAGACCGTTCTGCTTATTGCCCTGCTGAACCGCAAATGCCTTTGTAAAGCCCTCGGCAGTTCCGGCAGTCGGCGCAATTGCAAGGACATCTTCACGATCACAGACAACATCAAAGAGGATGCCGTTCGTCATGACGGTTTCCTCGCCGTCCATCAAGGACCATGTCAGACAAGCAATGCCGTCGATCTCCGGCATAACCACGCGGATGACACCTGCCGGGAATGTGCCGTAGCCCTTCCATACGATGGAGTATTCACCCATATCGCAGATATCGGGATGTGCTCCATATGCCGCATCGGATACCGTCAGCTGCCAGACAACATCAAGCGCCTTGCCGTGACGGACATCGGTGAAGCTGGAGCCAAACATCGGGATGTCGACAGCTTCTCCTGCTCGGACCGTCTTCATCGGCGGATGATCGGCACCGAGATAGTCCTGTGCATGCAGATCACGCAGGGACATGCCGTACATATCGTAGCCGAAGTCCTTATCGGAATTGTCGATCTTATAATAGCCGTTGAATTCGTTGACAACATCGTGGAACTCCGTGAAGACAAAGCCGCAGAGCTTGTCATGCAGACGGAATTCGTTCATCATATATTTGTACTGCCAGGAGATATCGGAATCCCCCGCATTGCCCTCAATACCCCAGACGTTGCCGCATTCGCTGTTCATGCACGGTACGTCTTCCATCGTATATCCTGCCTTAAAGTTGTACTGCGAGCCGACATACGCGCCGTTGCAGAACGAATCGACAACATCCTTGACGCGTTCATAACCGTTGGAGTAGAAGTGCCAGGTGTTGACATCGGTCTTGGTGTGGTCCCAGTTGCAGGGAGAGTTGTCCTCGACGAGACGTGTGGGATCCATATCCTTAACCTTCTGCCAGCAGGAAACAACCCATTCGGCAGTCTCGGGCAGATATTCTCTGGCAGGTGTTCCATCTTCTTTGGTATAATTGGTGAACAGACCCCATGTTTCATTGAAGACGACCCAGTAGAAGATGGACGGATGGTTGCGGTCGCGCACAATCTGCTCGACAAGTTCTTTTTCGTACTGCGCACGGGTTTCGGGGGTCGGATCTGCCCAGAAGCACGGCAGGTCTTCCATAATCAGAAGACCGAGCTTGTCGGCATAGTACAGCTTCAGCGGTTCTTCTGCTTTGATGTGGATACGCGCCATGTTGATGCCGATGCGCTTCAGACGGAGAATTTCTTCCTTGCAGTCATCGTCCGACGGAAGCGTGAAGAAGCCCTTCGGGTTGAACGACTGGTCAAGCACGCCGTTGATATAATACGGCTTGCCGTTCAGCGTGATATAGCGGTGACCGTGCTCGCCGAACACACCGGTACCGATCTCACGGATACCGAAATAGGTGGAAACAACATCGTCTCCGAGCGTCAGCGTACCGTCGTAGAGATTCGGCTCCTCCGGTGTCCAGAGCTTGGCATCCTCCACACAGAAGGACAGAGATGCCTTACCGTCGGAGACAGCAGCGGATGCCGTGATATCCGCAAAGGACGCGGTGACCGTCATACCGTCTGCAGCACCGTCAGTTTCAATGTCATAGGAAACCGTGCCGTCCAGCGCAGTTTTCACAAAGAACGAGGCAATGTACGCCGCCGGTCTTGCTTCCAGCCAGACAGTCTGCCAGATGCCGCGCGCGTCGCCGTAGCCCTGCTTGCCGTAGGTCTGATTTCTGCCGGCATTGTCGGTTGCCGAAACTTCAATGACATTATCACCGTTACGGTTCCAGACTGCGGTGACCTCACAGTCAAAGCGAGCGTAACCGCCGGTATGTCCACCGACCTGCTTGCCGTTGACCGTTACCGTGCAGGTATAGTCGACCGCACCGAAGCACAGGAAGATGCGTTCCTTGTCCGGATTCCAGACAACGGTCTTCTTATAGTAACCTGTGCCGTTGTCGCCGCATGCGATGCCGGACAGCGGAGAACCCCACGGATACGGAACCTCGATCTTGTTCTCATATGCGGGAGATGTCAGAGTCTCGCCTTCAGGTGCAAAGGAAAAGTCCCATGCGCCATTGAGGTTATACCAGTCGGACCGGGCAAAATCCGGCTGGGGATATGCTGTTTTGAAAATCATAGGTAATACCTCGCAATTGTTTTTCTTTCATTGTACCATTCTCTGCCCGCGATGTCAAGAGGAGTGCCGGGATTTTTCCGAATCCGGCGTTAAAAAAGTCGGGCAAGTACAAGACCTGCCCGATGTTTGACATTATTCTGTTTTTCCTTCTATGACACGTACCATCGCATCATAACCGCCGTTGGCACTCAGAGCGACCACCGCTGCATTGAAGATCAGCAGTACAAAATCGGATGCCGCCGTTCTTCCGCCGAAAATCGCCGTAACCGTCATGACAATCAGTGCAATCAGATAGCTGTAAAGCTGTGTCGGAACGCTCCGAATCCCGGGCAGACCCTTGGTCAGCTGGGTCAGAATCAGCACCATACCAAGTGTCCCGGAATAGGTTCCGAGCATTTCCCATGTCAGAAATTGTCCGTTCATGTTTCCCTGTCCCCTTCCTTTTTCACCATCGCCTCGTATAACTTCCGCAGAAGATCATCGCCGAATCGGTATTCCGCCAGATACTGCACCGTCACATCGGCAAGACCCGCCAGACGCTGTACCTCCGCCTTATAATCGACCGTCGGTTCTGCCGTCTTGAGCAGTCCGCGGATGCCGAAATTCGCATCGGGTTTCCCTGCAATGCCGCGAACACCCTCCGTTCCCCATTGCCAGATACGCAGATTCGGATACTGTCTGATATCCGGCAAAAGCGCCTTGTTCCGCCACAGCGCCAGCCACAGACCGTATTCGTCAAGCGCATCGAGCCGATTCTTCAGAAAATCGGGATTGGTATACACCATGACAGGCATCCCCGCTTCTCTGATACGGCGGCAGAACGTACGGACAATCGCCGTCAGCTTCTTCTTGTCCCTAGGCAGACGATTGTCCTCCACATCGACCGCCGCACCGAGCTGTAGTTTTGCACGGTACTTGGTCACAGCCGCCAAAAACACCTCTGCTTCTCGCATCGCTTCCGCTTCGTTCAGCGCCGTCAGATAATGGTACGCACCGCAGACCATACCAGCTCCCGATGCACCGACTACATTCTCACAAAAGCGGCTGTCTGTGAAATTGCGCAGATTCGCATCCGACAATGACCGTCCCTGCGTCGCTTTGATCATCGCAAAACGGATACCGTCCGCATATGCGGCACGCCAGTCAATGTATCCCTGATACGACGATACATCTACGCCGCGAAGATTGGTATCAATCATGTCTGCCGCCCTCTCCCATCTCCCGTTCCAGGTCGTGTACACGCAGAATCAAGCTTTGCAGCTGTTCACGAATCGCACCAAGATCCCTTCTCTGCTGCAATACCGTATCATTGAGCGCGGATACGGTACAGCGAATTTCGGTCAGTGCGCGTGTGTTGTTGGTGATGGTCTTTGCCAGTCCCGCAAGTGCGGTAAGCAAGGTCAGAAGTCCCATCAGAATTTCCCAGGTCATAGACACCTCCATTCCAAAACTTTGTTCGTTTGCATGTCTATTATAGCATAAAGATTTGATTTTGTCAATACATATTCGCTCATTTGTTCTATTATACGGAATTTTCGTTCTTTTGCACAAAGCAATGCCAATCAATTCAAGTTCATTTGTTCTTGTTTTTGTAGAATCACAGAGTCCTCTCCCGCTTCACATGCGCACGGTTTCTTCCATAAAAGATTTCGGAAAAATCAACGCAGAATCTTGACATTTTCTGTCGGATATGATATACTGTAATCGTCAAGAAATTGGGAAGAATATTCACTTGGTATCAAGGAATCCGCATCTGCGGTGTTCTCTTTCCAAAGCAAGATATTTCGACCGCTCCCGGTCATCCAGAGCTGTACCGCACACTGTACCGATCTGTCGGGAGCCAACGCCATACGGACAGCCGGTCGAATGCCGATTTTCCAAATCTGCGGCAACTTCTGTTGCTTTTTTATTGATTGCTCCGGGGAACCTCTCTCCGAGCGAGCATTTTATGAGTTGGTTACTTTATAACCGGGGCACATGGTCGGGTGACCGGGCATGCTGCCATTTTTGTGCGGCGGATCGCCGTCGGCGCAACAAACTTGTGAAAAGGTCAATAAGAGTAGTAAAAGTACACCCTTGCTTACCCGAGAGAACCGTGACTATATAGACTCTGATACCATCGTATGGATTTCAAGCGATTTCCGTGCCTGTGCACGCGATACAGCGGAACACTACCCGAACCGCAATCGCTTCCCTGCCTGCCATCCGAATACAAAAGCCTTTTTCTACCGGTGTTGTGCCGCGGAGTATGTTTTCCGCATCTGCACAAGCACCGATTTTTTATTTTCCGGGAGGCAAGACCACCATGCAGAAGATCATTGAGCTTCACAATATCATCAAGGAATTTGACGGAGAACGCATTCTCGACAACATCGATCTCGATATATACGACAAGGAATTTATCACGATTCTCGGACCGTCCGGCTGTGGTAAGACAACCACCCTGCGCATCATCGGCGGCTTTGAAACGCCCGACTCCGGTGAATGTCTGTTTGACGGCAAGCGCATCAACGACATTCCCGCATACCGCCGCAATGTCAATACCGTCTTTCAGAAATATGCACTGTTCCCGCATCTCAACGTATTTGAAAACATCGCATTTGCACTGCGTCTGAAAAAGGTGCCGGAGGACGAAATCATCCGCCGCGTCCGCGAAATGCTCGATATGGTCGCTCTGCGCGGCTTTGAGCACAAGAATGTCAACTATCTCTCCGGCGGTCAGCAGCAGCGTGTTGCCATTGCCCGTGCACTCATCAGCCATCCGCGCGTCCTGCTCCTTGACGAACCGCTCGGAGCACTCGACTTAAAGCTCCGCAAGGACATGCAGAACGAACTGAAAAACATCCAGCAGCGCACCGGCATTACGTTTATCTATGTTACCCACGACCAGGAAGAAGCGCTGACCATGTCCGACACCGTCGTTGTCATGGCAGACGGCAAGATCCAGCAGGTCGGCACACCGATCGATATCTATAACGAACCGGTCAATGCGTTTGTCGCAGACTTCATCGGCGAATCCAACATCGTCGACGGTGTCATGATTGAGGACGGACGTGTTCGCTTCTCCGGCAAGGAATTTGTCTGTGTGGACGGCGGCTTTGGAAAGAACGAAGCGGTTGACGTTGTTGTCCGTCCCGAGGACGTTGACTTTGTCGCGCCGGAAAAGGGTATGCTCGTCGGCACCGTTACGTCGGTGACGTTCAAGGGTGTCCATTACGAATTTATCGTTGACAT
>JAZTZC010000455.1:0-2730 GCA_045637265.1 Eubacteriales bacterium
CCCGATACGGTAGCCGGAGGACTTGATGACGTCGTCAGCGCGGCCCACGTACCAGAAGAAGCCGTCCTCGTCCTTCCAGGCAAGGTCGCCGGTGTGGTAGAAGCCGTCACGCCAGGTCTCTGCGGTGATTTCGGGGCTGCCTTCGTAGGCATAGCTGAGACCGCAGGGCAGACCATTGGCAATATTGATGCAGATCTCGCCGTTTTCACCGGTGGCAACTTCCTTGCCCTCGGAATCCAGCAGATGCACATCGTAAAGGGGAACGGGCTTGCCCATGGAGCCAATCTTGTGGCTCTCACCGGTGAGATTACCGATGATGATGGTGCTTTCGGACTGACCGAAGCCTTCGCGGATGCCAAGGCCGGTATGCTTCTTGAACTGGCGGTAAACCTCGGGGTTCAGAGCCTCACCGGCAGTGGAGGCATGCTGAATGGAGGACAGGTCGAACCGACCCAGATCCTGCTTGATGAGCATGCGGTACATGGTGGGAGGTGCGCAGAACGTGGTGATCTGATACTTTGCGAACATCGGCATGATCTTTGCCGCATCAAAACGGTCAAAGTCGTAGACAAATACCGCGCCCTCACATTCCCACTGACCGTAGAGCTTGCCCCACAGGGACTTGCCCCAGCCGGTATCGGAGATCGTCAGATGCAGACCGTCGCGCTCACAGCAGTGCCAGTATTTCGCGGTGACGAAATGACCGAGCGCATAGGTGTGCTTGTGCGCCGCCATCTTCGGGTTGCCGGTTGTGCCGGACGTGAAGAACATCAGCGCGGTTTCATCGCCTGCGGCACAGTCAACAGGACGCTCCATGTGCGAGGAAAAACGGGGAAACTCGGTATTGAAATCGTGCCAGCCATCCGGGATTTTGTCATTGCTGACCATAATCAGGTTCTTGACCTGCGGGCAATGTTCAGCCGCGCGCTGTGCGATTTCCGCGGTGTCGCCGTCACCCGTACAGACGAGCGCACAGACACCTGCCGCATTGAAGCGGTATTCAAAGTCGTGTTCCTTGAGCTGATTGGTCGCAGGGATGGCAATCGCACCGAGCTTGTGCAGTGCTACCATCGCAAACCAGAACTGGTAATGACGCTTGAGCACCAGCATGACACGGTCGCCGCGCTTGATGCCCAGCGAAGCAAAATAATGAGCAACCTGATTGGATGCACGCTTGATGTCCTTGTAAGTAAAGCGGCGTTCGTTGTCCTTGTTGTCGATATGGATCATCGCAAGCTTTTCGGGATAAGCATCGGCAATCTTGTCGACGATATCGAAGCCGAAGTTGAAGCGCTCGGTGTTCTTGAACTTCAGATCGCGCAAAGCGCCGTTTTCGTCCTCGTGAAGCTCCACAAATTCCTCGCACATCAGCGGCTGAGACTTCTTTGCGGTGACAATACTGCGGCGAACCTCGACCTCCTGCGCTTTCTCACCGGGCAGGACAACCGCGCAGAACACGCAGTCCCGACCGTCGACGGCGATCATACCGTGGGGCTTGGAGGAGTCATAATAGATGGAGTCGCCTTCACAGAGGATTTCGGTGTGGTCGCCGACCTGCACCTTGAGCTTGCCCGAAAGGACATAGTCAAACTCCTGACCTGAGTGTGTTGCCAGGTGCATCGGCTTATTCTGCTGCGCGGCGGAATATTCGTAGCGAACGTAGTACGGCTGAGCAATCGCGTCGCGGAACTTCGGTGCCAGATGGCTGATCTCAATGCCGTCTTCCTTGGCGGTACCCTGTCCTTTTCCGGCACGGGTAACGGTATAGCCTGTCAGATTTGCGGCACGACCTTCGATCAGTTCCGTCATATCGACATCGAATGCCAGCGAGCATTTGTGAATGAACGAGAACGGAATATCAACCGATGCAGATTCGTAAGCGCGGTAATCATCGGGTGAAATGTCAATCTTTGCCGCAAGCTCTTCCTGCGACCAGCCCATAATTTCACGCAGCTCCTTGATACGGGAAGCGATGTCATGCATCTGCATCATTGTTGTGTTCGTGTTCATAGTGTTTTCTCCTTTACAGTATTTTTATGATCTGACAAAAGAAAAAAAACAGACCCGTCTCATTGCTTTGAGACGAGTCTGATAAAAATCATACCCGCGGTACCACTCAAATTGCACGAAAAGTTTCGTGCCGCTCTCGGACGCTATCACGCCCTATGCTTTTACGCAGCAATCACGGAAGAACCTACTCGGGGGATGCCCTTTGGGATCTCCGGCTCGGAAGTGATAGGATTTACACATAACGCCTGTCGGGATTTCACCGTCCCCGACTCTCTGTGAAGGGATATCATGTATCCGTCTTCGTCATAGCCTTTTTTTCTTTTGTATGAGTTAATTATAGCACAATGTCATGCGCTTGTCAAGGGGTTTTTCGTATTTTTTCAAATTTTTATTCAGCGTTTGCGATTATTTATTCAGCCCCAGAAGCTCGACGGAAGTTTCCTTCATCTTGTACTTGAGGATCTTGCCCGCAGCATTCATCGGGAATTCCTTTACAAACATGAAGTAGCGCGGAACCTTGTGCTTTGCCATGTGGGAATTGCCGTATGCGCGCATTTCCGCCTCATCGGACTCCTCACCCTTCTTGAGAATGATCCATGCACAGCATTCCTCGCCGAAGGTCTTGTCGGGAACGCCGACGACCTGCACGTCACGAACCTTGTCGTGCGTCAGATAGAATTCTTCGATCTCACGCGGATACAGGTTTTCACCGCCGCGGAT
>JAZTZC010000456.1:0-19030 GCA_045637265.1 Eubacteriales bacterium
CGCCGTCGGACAGTCTCCGTCCTTGTGGGATGCGGTCATGATGCCGATACCGCTGTCATAGGGCGTTCTCTGCGGCAGGGGACATGACCGTCCTCACCTAAAGTATACCACAGATCTCATGCAAAAACCACGAAAACCGTACGACAAAGTTTGCGCCGCATCAGGATTTTTCCGTCAGTGCTTCATACCGCGCCTTTGCCGCACCGAGCGTTTCTGTACCCATTTGCTGGCGTTCGGCGTAATTTGCCATCATCGGACGCCAGACGGTCTGCATATAGCCCGCAAGCCGTTCACCGCCGATGCGCGGATACGTATAATCGATCATGCGCTCAAAATTATCGCGTCGCGACCAGACACTGCCGGCAGGAATCTGTTCAAAGCCGCCCTGCTCGAGTGCCTCAAAGCCGCGCAGATAGACGGAATCCTCTTCCTCAAAGCCGTCGTAATACCAGTTGGACTGCAATACATCGCGGGACATTTTACGCAGGAATTCTTCCTCATGATGCCAGATATAATCGGACCAGATCCACGGTCTTGCACCGCGCCGCAGCGTTGTGCGGACAAGGAAGTTGAGGTCGTACCACCATTGCTCCGCCTGTCGGATGATGACCATATTATAACCGCTCTGGTGTCCGTACGTCTCCTCATCCATGCCGAGATGGAACAGGCGCGGATTTCCGAATATCTCACAAACCTCGGTAATGACATCCTCGCAGAAGCGGTAATACGGCGTGGTTGATACCATGCGACCATACTCACCCATCCACTCATCGTGACATGCCGAGAAATTGAGCTTCGGAATCGCTTCAATCCCAAGCATCTTCAGATTGAAAATTTCCTCCTGCAGAATCTCCTTCGTCCATGCGCCCCGGCAGGCAATCTCCGGATGACTTTCATACTGCAAACCTTCTCCGATATCGAGAACGATCATATTGCATCCGGCAGCGGCGAGCTCTTTGGTCGTTTTGTGCCACAGATCGAGGTCAAAACGCAGATGATCCTCGGCACAGACCTGCGTCAGTTCCTGCGGAATACCGGGAACGCCGCGCTTGTCTCTGACCGGATCCGCCCACATGTTATAGCCGAGATGCGCTAAAAATGCCCAATGAAACTTCTGCTGATCAAGAAACACGCTGTCGTTATACATTGCGGTCGCCTCCGTGCTGTGTTATGCTTCGTAATAAGCGCCGCCGATCTTCTGCAGCTTGACCAGCAGATCGGTGTTGACGGTCTCGCCTTCCTTGACGTCGTCGGGCATAAAGTTGTTGCCGACCGGCGTTCTGCCAAGCAGCGTCTTGAACCAGACACAAGCCAGCAGATAGCGTCCGTAAACCAGATGCATATGGAACGCATCGCGGTACAGGGACTGACCGCCCTGTGCGGGATCAAATTCCGGCAGCTGCTTTGCCGCGTGAATCGCCTCACCCGACGGAATGATCGTCAGATCGTTTTCCTTTGCCTTTGCACGGCAGGTATTTTTGACGCGCTCAAACATGACATTCGGGTCACATCCGTATTCCGGGAAGCCGCCATGGTTGGAACCGATTTCGTATTCCCAGGTTTCCTGGAAATAAAGACGTGCATTCGGGCACAGTGCACGAATGGCGGTCAGCAGATTGGGCAGATACGGCTCAAAGGTTTCGGGCTTGCCCGCCAGATGGGAGACCTGCTGGATCGTGATGATATCCCATTCATCTTCCATGAGTCCCTGTGTCAGCGTATATTCGTTTGCCGCCCAGACGCCGTCCTTTTCAAGTGTATAGTTCTTTTCGTCGTTCTTGAAGTAGTTCCAATGCTGCTCCAGAGAACAGCCGCCGATTTCAAGATTTCGGGTCATGATATCAACGCCCGCCGCCTTTGCAAAACGGGTCAGATAACGCTGTGCATCCTGAGAAAAGCTGTTGCCGATCGATAAAATTTTCAACATGGTAAATGGTTCCTTTCAGTAAAAAATGGTTGACTACAGTATATCACACTTTTTTGCAAGATGCAAGAGGAAAAACAAATTTTAATTCCTATAATTTTCATAGGAATTATGTCTTGACAAACAACGCGGCAAGGTATATAATATTGGTATCAAACCAAACCAGAAAGGATTTTCCATGAAACAATACAATGTCACGGGCATGAGCTGTGCCGCATGCGTTGCCCGTGTTGAAAAAGCGGTCAATGCCGTTGATGGCGTCACGGGCTGTGCCGTCAGCCTGCTGACCGGTTCCATGGGTGTTGACGGAACAGCATCGCCCGATGCCGTCATCGCCGCTGTCACAGCCGCAGGATACGGTGCGTCCCCCAAAGACGGAGACGTCCCCAGTGCTGCCCCATCCGGGGAAGACGCACTTGCCGACCGCGAAACGCCGCTGCTCAAAAAGCGTCTGACCGTATCCGTCATTCTTTTACTGCTGTTGATGTATCTGTCCATGGGACACACGATGTGGGGCTTTCCGCTTCCCGCTGTCTTTGCAGGAAATCCGCTTGCCATTGCGCTGACGCAGCTGCTTTTGTCTGCTGTCATCATGGTCATCAACCAGAAATTCTTCATAAACGGTGCCAAAAGTCTTTGGATGCGCGCACCGAACATGGATGCACTTGTCGCACTCGGTTCTGCCGCCGCGTTTTTATACAGCACCTATGCCGTCTATACAATGTCAGCAGATCTTATCGCAGGTGATCTTATGGGGGCGCACCACCGTCTTCATGATCTGTATTTTGAATCGGCGGCAATGATCCTGACGCTGATCACCGTCGGAAAAATGCTGGAAGCACGGGCAAAAGGAAAAACGACCGATGCATTGAAAAGTCTGATGCGTCTGACCCCGAAGACCGCGCGCGTCATTCGCGACGGAGAGGAAACCGAGGTTGACATCCGCGAAGTCATCCGGGGCGATCAGTTTGTCGTGCGTCCGGGCGAAGCCATCCCTGTCGATGGTGCCGTACTTGACGGCATGAGCGCCGTCAATGAAGCGGCTTTGAGCGGTGAGAGTATCCCCGTTGACAAAACGGTCGGCGACAGCGTTTCCGCCGCGACGCTCAACACCTTCGGCGTTCTGCGCTGTGAGGCGGTGCGCGTCGGCGAGGACACCACGCTTGCGCAGATCATCAAAATGGTCTCCGATGCCGCGGCAACAAAGGCACCGATTGCCAAGATTGCAGACAAGGTGGCAGGCATTTTCGTTCCGACGGTCATTGCGATTGCAGCGGTTACCGCCATTGTCTGGATGCTTGTCGGACAAACCTTTGGCTTTGCGCTGGCTCGCGGCATTGCCGTCCTTGTCATCAGCTGTCCGTGCGCGCTCGGTCTTGCGACACCCGTTGCGATCATGGTAGGAAGCGGCGTCGGCGCCAAACACGGTATTCTGTTCAAAACCGCCGCATCCCTTGAAATGGCAGGACGCATCACCACCGTCGCGCTCGATAAAACAGGCACGATTACACGCGGTGAACCGTCCGTGACCGATCTGCTTCCTGTCCACGGCATCACAGAGGACACTCTGCTTCAGCACGCCGTCTCGCTTGAAGCAAACAGCGAGCATCCGCTTGCCCGTGCCATCCGCAAAAAGGCTGAGGAGGCGAGTATCACCGCAGAACCCGTTACCGATTTTGTCATTCTGCCCGGCAGCGGTCTTGAAGCACGACAAGGCACATCCCTGCTGCATGGCGGCAGTATTCATCACATGGCATCCGTCCTGCCCACAGCCATTCCGAACGCAGTCCTGGAAGCGGCAGAAGCCTTTGCCAAACAGGGCAAAACACCGCTTGCGTTCAGCCGTGACAACAAACTGCTCGGCATCATCGCCGTTGCCGATACAATCAAGGAAGACAGCCCCGAGGCAATCCGTCAGCTGCGCGAAATGGGCATCCGTGTTGTCATGCTGACCGGGGACAACGCTCAAACCGCCGCCGCTGTCGGTACTGCCGCAGGTGTCGACGAGGTCATTGCAGGTGTTCTTCCCGACGGCAAGGAAGCGGTCATTGCGTCCTTGCGCGAAACAGGTCACGTTGCAATGGTCGGAGACGGCATCAACGATGCACCTGCGCTGACCCGTGCCGATCTCGGGATTGCCATCGGTGCCGGAGCCGATGTTGCCGTCGATGCCGCCGATACCGTTCTGATGCAGAGCCGACTTTCCGATGTCCCCGCCGCCATCCGTCTCGGACGCGCAGTCCTGCGGAACATCCGTGAGAATCTCTTCTGGGCATTCGGCTACAATATCATCGGCATTCCGCTGGCGGCAGGTCTGTTTATCCCGTTCGGCGGTTGGGAAATGAACCCGATGTTCGGTGCCGCGGCAATGAGCATCTCAAGCTTTCTCGTCGTCTCCAATGCATTGAGACTCAATCTCTTTGACATCCGCCGTCACAAACCGCAAAAGACAGCACAAACCGGAACAGCGCCGGAAATCATCGACCAATCCCCGCAGATTCCCGAAAAAAAGGAGGAAACCACCATGACAAAAACAATGAAAATCGAGGGCATGATGTGCCCGCACTGTGAAGCACACGTAAAGAAAGCTCTCGAAGCACTTGACGGTGTTGCGGAAGCGACCGCTGACTTCAAAGCAGGCACCGCTGTGATCACCCTGACCAAAGATGTCGCCGACGAGCTTCTCAAAACCGCCGTCGAGGAAGCCGATTACACCGTGCTCGGTATCGAATGAAAGGAACGCACATGAATAAGACGTATGATCTGACCGTCACTGCCCCCGAGGAATTCGCCGAAGCCTGTGCACAAGTGCTGTTCCGCACCGTAAAGGAAAAACCCGATGCCGTCATCGGACTTTCGACAGGACGCACAACCGGTGACATTCACCGCCGTTTTGCCGCGCTGGTCAAAGAACACGGCATCGATGTTTCCCGTCTGACCATTTTCGGTCTTGACGAGGTCACAGGTGTCAGCCGCGACTACTTTGGCAGCTGTATCTGGATGCTGGAGCACGAGTGCGTCAAGGATCTCGGCATTCCCGCAGAAAATTTCCTAATGCTTCCGCTGACCTCGGAGAACTGGGAGCGCGACTGCGATACATTCCGCGCAGAGCTTGCACACCGCGGCGGTATTACCCTGCTGGAGCTCGGTCTTGGTGAGAACGGACACATCGGCTTCAATCAGCCCGGTACGCCGTTTACACAGCGCGCGTTCCATGGCACGATGCATGACTATCTGGAAGCACGCATCCGCCGTGAAACCAATACGCCCGATGACATTCCGCTCGGCGGCGTGACCCTCGGTATTGCCGATGTCATGGATGCACAGGCCATTTTGCTCTGTGCCAACGGCGCACACAAAAAACAGCCGCTGACCGATGCGCTGTACGGTCCCAGGACGACCGATCTTCCTGCAACGGTCCTGCAGTCGCACCCGCATCTGCAGATCATCTGCGACACCGAAGCCGCACCCGAAGTATCGGTATAAGGAGAATGCCATGCGTTATCTGCACGACGAAATGGCAGCAAAAACGCCGACAAGCGTCCTTGCTCTGCCGACCGATACACCGCCGCGCCATGTCGGTCGGGGCAGTCTGACCGAAAAAGACGGCACATGGATTCTGTCCGCACCGCCGACACACAACGACTGGGCGGCACATAACTGCCCTTCCGACGGTGATTACTGCAATTTCGGATCTGCGACCATGGTCATCGATCTCGGCGGACGCGATCTGTCTGAATACAACCGTCTGACCTTTTCCGCGTTTGCCGTTGATACCGGTATTCCCGCACCGATGTTGTACTGCGGCATCCAAAGCAGCGGCAGACATCCGATCCCCGATGCATTCGGCAGAAGCGGTACCCATCAGGCATCGCTCATCACTGGTCAATGGTGCGAGGTCATCTGGGAGTTCCCGGAGCTGTGTGCCGACCGTTGTGATGCGATCACGATCTCCATGCCGCTCAACGGAGACTTCGGGCGCGGTTTTCCCGATACCACCGTTTATCTGCGCGACATTGCGCTCTCTCACATTGACAATCCCGAGCCGTGCCGAGGCTGGGAATGCGGCGATACGGTCGCATATTCCCGTGCGGGTTATGCCGCAGATGCACCGAAGATCGCAGTAACGCAGATGGCATGCGATACCTTTTCCATAATCGACCGCACATCCGGTCAGATAATCGACCTTCCCGCAAAACAGGTGGAATTTCTCACAAAACCGTACTTTCTGCTCGATTTTTCCGCGGTGAATACCTGCGGTACCTATGCACTCCGCGCAGGAGACTATACATCCGATGACTTCCCCGTCATGACAAGAGAAGCATTTGACACCGCCCTTGCCGAAAAGCTGCTCACTTTCATTTCCGCCGAGCGGTGCGGTTGTGATGTCCCGGGACATCATCCGCCATGCCATGCCGACATTGTCGCCGAGCACAACGGTGTCATCAAATCCTATTGCGGAGGCTGGCACGATGCGGGAGACCTTTCCCAGCAGACGCTGCAGTCGGCAGAAACGGCAATCGCACTCAGCCGTGCCGTCGGACATGCGCCGTCCATCCGTGACCGCCTGCAGGCAGAATCCCGCTGGGGTATGGATTTTGTCCTGTCGATGCGCTTCGGCGACGGGTATCGCGCCACATCCGCAGGCATCACCCGCTGGACAGACGGTATCATCGGTACGATGGACGACTGCTATGCCCGCGTTCACAACCACGCCTTTGAAAACTATCTCTTCTCTGCCATCGAAGCAAAGGCGGCACTCGACGAGACCGATGCCGACCGCCGCGATGCACTGATGAACGCCGCTCGCGAGGACTTTACCTTTGCCGAGGAGCGATATGCTGCATACGGCAGAGAGCTTCCGATCTTTTTTGAGCACTCGTATTCATCCCCACGCTCCCTGTATGCTGCTGCGGCAATTGTCAGCGCAGTGTCGCTGTACCGCCTGACAAAAGATAACACCTATCTTCATGCTGTCCTGCCGCACACAAAGGTACTGCTCGCATCGCAGATGCGTGATACCGCACAGCCGATCAGCGGTTATTTCTGTCGGGATGAAAGTCTGTCCGTTCCGGTACACTTCACGCATCAGTCGCGGGAATACCTGTACGGAGAAGCACTCGCCGCATTGATGACCCTGCCGCTTGACGACACCGTGAAAGCAGAAGTACAGAATGCCGCCACAGCGTATGCAAACTACTTCAAAACGCTGTATTCCTTTGTATCCCCCTACGGTATGATTCCCGCCGGCGTCTATGCGCTGTCGGAAACCGACGATACAAAAGAAAACCGCGAGATCTTTTCCCTTTGTCACCTGTTCGCGGATTTTGACGATACACGCCAGGCGCAGAAGGCACAGATCCGCGCGGGTGTGTCCATCGGCGGCGGACTGTACGTAAAGCAATTCCCGGTCTGGTTTTCCTTCCGCGGAAACAATGCCATTCTGCTATCGCAGGCGGCATCGATTCGTGCACTTGCGCGGATCTGCAATGACCCAGAACTGCATGCGATCGCTGACCGTCAGACAGCATTCCTGCTCGGATGCAATCCGTTCTGCCAGTCGATGGTATACGGATTCGGCAGTCGCTGTGCGGAACCGTACTTTGCCCTGCTCGGACGGTGCGAGGGGGCTGTTCCCGTCGGCATCCAGACAGATGCAGATTGCGATGAGCCATTCTGGCCATGCGGCATCAATGCAACCTACAAGGAAGTCTGGATGACCTCCGCGACAGCACTTCTTCGCCATATGTAAATCGATACACACGCCATTTGTGTATCGTTACACAAACATTCATCAACAAAGCCGATGTCGGAGATTTTCCGTACATCGGCTTTTCGTTTATTGCAAAGAAATGGTCATCTTACCGGGCACGTTCGACAGATCAGGTGCCCATGCACCATCGAGAATTCCCGAAGCACCGGCATTTTTGAGATCGTGGATCCCCTCGGTATCAAACCTTGTAACCTCCACGCGGTCGCGGTATACGGCGAAGACCGTACACGTCCGTGCCTCGCCATCCTCACCTGTCGCGGTAAACCCGACATAACCGGCATTGAGGTAAGTGAAGCACAGCTCCATCGTTTCGTATGCCATCCGCCCGTATTCCGCCGTCGGATCGGGAACGAGCATCGTATCGCCCGGCGCAAGATATACACACGAGCCGCCGAGATAGCTGTCATAATCGTCGGAATGGTTGTGCGCGTAAAGAACGATCAGATTCAGCCCTGCATTCCCCGCGTCGTTCAGTACATCGACCAGCCATTTTGCATAACGATTGTCCTCGCGCCAGTTGACGTGCAGCGGCACATGCGTCATCACAAAGATCGGGCGACGCTCATGTGCATCGATACACATTTGCAGATAGGATTCCAGTTCAGCCGCAGTTTCCTCGGTAATATACGCATTGTCCTCATCGGAAAACGACGGAAAATCGCCCTCGTGGATCATGTAAACGATATAATCCTCCCGCTCATGAACACCGCCGTCATCCAGCCCCGGGGTATCCTCGGGGTCGTGATTGCCCTGCAGAAACAAAATGTCATCCGCACCGAGTCCGAGCGCATCCTCAATCCGATGGCTGACGATCTCCAAGCCCTCAGCCGACCTTTCCGTGTCGTAGGCCGAGCTGTAGTCGCCGAGGAAGAGCGCCTCGTCCACAGCGCGATACCCGTTCTTCTTCACTGCGGTCAAAAGCTGCGACAGCACAACGCCGTCCCTACCCTCGCCCTGCAAATCCGAGCCTGCCCAGATGACGGCAAGCGGCGAATGTCTCTGATACTGCCACAATACCGTCCCAACGATGACAAGCAGTACCGCAGAGACGCACAAAACGACTCGCCGCAACCCCTTCACTCGGTCAGATCGCATTGGAAGAATACCATCTTTTCGCGCTTCCACGTGTATGCACCATAGAGATACTTTCCGTCCGTAATAACCGCAGGATAGGAGTATTCGCCCGGCTCCGTTTCCAGATCAAACAGGCGCACAAAGGTATCGCCGCTGTCTGTGCTTTCGAACAGAGAAAGCGGTGTACGTCCCTCGGTCACGGGATTACAGCAAAGGATGATGCGGTTCTCGGAAACCTTAACCAGATCCAGACCGCTGTTGTTGTTCGGCAGATCGATCGGATACAAGGTACACCAGGTTTTGCCGAAATCCGCAGAATCGGAGCGGAAGATCTTCTTGTTTTTGGAGCGCACCAGCATATGTACGCCGCGGTCATCCTCCCAAAGCGACGGCTGAATAACTTCGGTATCCTCCGTCGGCACGGGAAGAAACGGGGTCTGCTCCCATGTGTAGCCGTTGTCAGCGGAGATATCACAGAAGCACCGCCACGGTCCCTGCTCAAACGATGCACCAGCCAGAATCGTGCCGTTTGACAGACGGATGGGCTTGTTCTTGACAGGACCTCTGCCGTCGATATCATCCTCGCACAGGCGACGCGGCACAGCCCAAGTATGACCGCCGTCGCGCGAGGTCGTGAACATCGTATTCCAAGAATCGATTCGCTGACTGCGCTTATAGTAAAGCAGAATTTCCTCGCCGTTGTCATAAAGCACGGGATTCCAGTGCGGAATCGGCTCAACGATCGATACACACTGCGGTGCCGACCATGTTCCGTCCGCATCCGAGCGGTGCGCGACATAAATCTGCACGTCATTATGTCCTTCATGGGTACCGCCAAACCACGTGGCAAGAATGCCATCTGCAGTTTTGATCAGCGATGCCGCATGACAGGACGGAATGTTCACAGGTGTTTTGGGGTCATAAATAAATTCTTTTGTCAGTAACTTCATTGTATTTCTCCTTTATTAGAGTGCAAGCGGCAGGTTGGCGATCATGAGAGCACCGATCACAAGGCTTGCGGCATTGGCACACAGCGCGTAAATGATACTGCGTCCCCGTTTTTCATTGAGTGTATTCCAGTAGGCAAGTGCTTCAAAGATCACGATTCCCGCCTCAATCAGATAATACCCATACAGCACATAGGAATCCATGGAAGCACCGCCGAGCAGCAGATTCAGAACCAGCTGTGTCATGGCATTGAAGCAGAGGAAAACACACCAGCTGTGCTTTTCTTTGTATCCGAACGCCCAGAACAGAAAGCCTTCGATGAACAGCGTCAGTGCGACACGCAATCCGATGATCAATACCATCCGTCCTGCATACATATTCGTATGCAGCGTCATATCAGAGCAATCGAATTGCAGTACATTGTTGTAATGCTCAAAGGTCTGATCGGGCAATTCCAGAAGCGTCGTGTTCCCGCCTGTCGTCACGGCAAGACGGAGCTTGGACAAATCCACATTGTCCGACTCATATTCCCGTCCGGGTAGTGTGACATGACTGTAGGTAAAACGAAAATACGTCTCCCAGCCGCGCACAGACTGCCTTTTCCGCAGCTGATAGGCTTCTGCACCGTCTTCATCCACAAGGGAAAGCGCGAGATCATCAGGCGCTGATACAACAACAATCGTCAGACACGGCGGCTCTGCGGCATTGGCAAAGACAGGGAGCGCAAACAAAACCGTCAGACAACAAACAAGAACAAAATTCCATATCAAGCGGTGTTTCATATGCAGTCTCCTTTCCGATCGCGGTGAACATCAAAGATCAGATTTCGTAACAGCCGTATTCCTCCAGGATACACTTACCGATTTCATACAGATACTTCTCTGCGGTTCTGCGCAGACGAAGCGGCGGTTTTGCAAGACGCGTGTCTTCTTCATACGGACGGCGTTTGCCCACAGGATAGAAGATGTTGCCCGACTCAAACGTGAAATAGCCCTTGTAGCCGATGTCCAAAAGACCGTGCATCAGCGAATCAAGATTGAGAGAACCCGAAAACGGTGCCAGATGATGGTCGTCGTTGCCCCAGTTGTCCTGTACATGGAGTGCCAGGACGTGATGACCGAGGATTTTCAGCGATTCATGCTGGGGCATGCCCTGCATGTTGCCATGCCCGCAGTCCCAGACCGCGTGGAAGTTCGGATGGTTGACGGTTTCGATCATCGCAAGCAAGTCAGGTGCGTTGTCAATCCAGTAGAGTCCTTCCACGCACATCTTGTTGAAGTTTTCCACAAGGATGTTGACACCGCATTCTTTTGCAAGTCTCAAGAGCGGCTCGTAAAAGTGCGCGTTTGCCTCAAAGGTCTGCTCTTTTGTCAGTCCTTTTGTATAGCCGGAGTGAACGACCAGATTCGGAATACCGAGAATCCCGCATGCTTCGACACAGCGTGCCGTATCTGCGATAAACGCGGCGTTGTCAGCAGCAAGCGGTGCGCCCATCGGAGAATGTGCCTGAATGAACGTCGCGCCGAGCGATGCGGCATGATCTTTGAGCTTTGCAAGAAATGCACGCCAGTCATCGGCATACGCACCGCCGCGTGTGTGGTAATCCAGTCCGAAATCATAATCGAGATAACGGAAGCCCGCCTCGCAGATATACTGCACGGCTTCTTCCTTGGATTTTGTATAAGCGTTGAAATCTCCTGTCGTTGTTGCAAGTTTCAAAACGAATGACTCCTTTCTATATGAAAAAACGGCATCACGGCAAGCGATGACCTGCAGTGATGCCGTTGCAATCGTTCTTTGATTTATGTGTTCAGGCAGGAGCGGATCAGATCGCGTGCTTTTGCGATGTCCTTGGTCTGCTGATCGCCGGAGATTTCGCGTTCGATGATGTAAGGACCTTCATAGCCGCAGTTCTTGAGTGCTGCGATGATGCCGGGCACATTGGCGCGTCCCTCTCCCAGCGCACATTCGTGACCGAGTTCACGTCCTGTCGTCGGGTAGAAGCCGTCCTTGAAGTGCGTGTTGCGGACATACTTGCCGAATACTTCAATCGCATCGACCGTGTTTGCCTTGCCGTAGAGAATCAGATTCGCAGTGTCAAGGTTGATGCCGAGGTTGCCCGTACCGACTTCTTCAATGTAACGAAGCATCGCAACGGGCGTTTCCTGTCCTGTTTCAAACAGGAAATACTGACCGTACTGTTTCAGTTCTTCTGCAATATCGGCAATGGCATCCTTGATCGGCAGAAAATCCGGGCTGTTGGGATCCTCGGGGAGGAAGCCAACATGCGTGATCACGTCGGTGACACCGAGCAGACGTGCAAATGCTGCCTCCGCCTTGATTTCCGCAATGCGCTTTTCGCGATACTGCGCGGGAACGATACCGAGTGTTGTCGGACCTTCATAGAAGTTCCAGACCGCAGGAGCACTCCATCCTGCCCAGAGAGCCGTAATGCGAATGCCGTGCTTTTCCGCAGACGCCTTGACCGCATCTGCAGCTTCCTCGGTCATAACAGAACCCGGCCATACATTGAGCTGACAGGCATTGAGCTCCAGAGATGCCAGACGAGCAAAGTCTGCGTCGAGTGCTTCCTGATTGCCGGAATAGCCGATCAGCGCACCGATTTCATAAGTTTTCATACTTGATTTTCCCTCCGATAATATAAAACAGGAATTGACCTGATGTACATTCATTATATCATGAACGTATGCATCTGTCAATTCCTTTTTGATTATTCGTTTAATGCCAGAATCACAGCACAATCGGGTTTGACGATTGCTCCGCCGCGGTATTCCGTTCCTGTCAGAAGATCGGTATAGCTCCCCGCAATCCGATAGTCGCAGGACGAGCGGTTGATACAGATACGCAGTGTCTTCTCTCCGTCACCGCGCGTAAAGTCAAACACCCCGTCCTCGGCATACAGAATCCGCGTAACACCGTCTGCAAATACAGCATGGGTACGACGAATTTCCGACAGCTTACGGTAATGCGCAAGCAGTGTTTCGTCTTCCCATCCCCACGGATACGGACGGCGATTGAGCGGATCACGGTAGCCCTCCATACCAATCTCATCACCGTAATAGATACACGGGATACCGGGCAAGGTAAACTGCAATACCGACGCAAGTCCGACAAGAATACGACCGCGTGCTTTTTCCTCCTCTGTCATATGGATCAGCGCAAGCGCATCATTGTCAAGATCGCCCATCGGTTTTGCCGCCAGCGCGCTGATGATACGCTCCGTGTCATGGGTACCGAGCAAATTCATCAAGAGGTGTGTGCAGCCGTCAGGATAATGTTTTAATACCATCTGTACTGCATGTTCCAGCGCACCAACATTCCCATCGCGAACAAAGGACAGAATCCCGTCACGAAACGGATAGTTCATGACAGAGTCAAGCTGTCCTCCGCGGAAATAGCGTCGTCTGCGGTCATATGCGATCTTATTGGATGCATCCTCCCAGACCTCACCGTAAATGACGGCATCGGGGTTCTCTGCCTTGACACGGGCACGGAGATCATCGAGAAAGCGATTGTCAAGCTCATCCGCAACATCGAGCCGCCAGCCGGATACGCCGTAGGACATCCACTTATGGAGAATCCCGTTCTCACCGCAGATGTATTCTCTGAAATCGGGATTGCCAGAATACAGCGCAGGCAGAACCTTTACACCCCACCAGGAGTCATATTCATCGGGATACTCGCGGAAACGGTACCAGTCAAAATACGGAGATTCCTTGGACTGATATGCACCGAGGGAATCGTATTTTCCGTAACGCTTGAAGTACCGGCTGTCATCGCCCGTGTGATTGAAGACACCGTCGCAGATGATACGAATACCGCATTTCCTTGATTCCGACAGCAGATGCGTAAACGCTTCGTCACCGCCGAAGGAGGGGTCGACCGTCTCATAGTCGCCTGTATCGTATTTGTGGTTGGTATACGCGCGGAAGATCGGCGACAGATACAGAACCGTCACACCGAGCGACTGCAAATACGGCAGTTTCTCCGCCACACCCCACAGATTACCCCCGAAGAACTCGTTATTTTCAACCTGTCCTCCGGGATATTTTGCATGCTGGGGAATCCCATGATACCAATCACCGTTATATTCGGCATCGTCGCGGCGCGGCATGTCGGGATGTGCCTCGCTTTTCGCAAAACGATCGACAAACACATGGTACATAATGCCGCCGTACAGCGATTTCGGTGTCTCATATCCGTCCTCGGTAACCGTCCATTGGAATGCATGGACATTTTCGTCCTTCCATTTATAGACCGCGCCGAAATTGTTTTCTTCCTTTGCGTAGATCAGATGCCCAAAACGGGTGTCAAACTCAAAGCGGAAATAAAACAGTCCGCTCTCCTCACCATCTGCACAAACTTGTCTGCCGCCGACCGTGACCGACCAGATGCTGTCATCGCGCTCTGTCATTTCCAGCCACAGCACAGCGCCGTCATCATCGCGATACAGACGCATTCTGCCGCCCTGCACTTCCCATTCACGCGGAATCGGTACAGAAAACGTCAGGGTTTCACCAAAGCGGCTGACGGTATGCGAGAGGACTGTTCCGTCTTCGATGGCAACTGTCATCGGATAGGGAATTGCTTTTTCGATAGGAAAAACCGGATGATATCCGGTTTCTCCTGGAACTGTTGTAAGTCCATTTTGTGGTACTTGCAACAGTTCCGTATGATTCATTTTATTCATGCCAAAGAATTATTTCTTTCTGGTCTTGGTTGTCTTTGTGACAGGAGCCGTGATGGGCGTCATATGCCAGATGTTCTTTGCATATTCACCGATCGCACGGTCTGCCGCAAAGATACCCGCGGATGCCGTGTTGACAAGCGACATCTTCGCCCATTTGTCGCGGTTGTTGTAGTCAACCGTCATACGGTCATGCGCACGGCAGTAGGACTCAAAGTCCGCCAGACACATATATGGGTCAGCGATACCGCGTCCGATAACGAGGTAATCGACGAAATCACGATAGGAGTTGCCGTTGAAGCCGAAAGTGAAGGAATCGACCGTTCTCTTGAGCTTGTCGTTTGCAACATAATAGGTAGCCGCATTGTAGCCGTGACGCCACAGATCCTCGACCTCGGGCGTGGTCAGACCAAACAGGTACATGTTGTCGTCTCCCACAGCCTCATGAATTTCGACATTCGCACCGTCCAGCGTACCGATGGTAACAGCACCGTTGATCATCAGCTTCATACAGCCGGTACCGGATGCTTCCTTACCTGCAAGGGAAATCTGCTCGGAAATATCTGCCGAGGGAATCAGCACTTCTGCCATGGAGACGTTGTAGTCCTCCATGAAGACAACGCGGAGCTTTTCACGGATGCGCGGATCGCGTTCGATTTCCGCCTGCAGATCGCAGATCATCTTGATGATACGCTTTGCCATATCATAGCCGGGCGCAGCCTTTGCACCAAAGATGAAGGTCTGGGGCGTGATGTCGAGGTTCGGATTCTCACGCAGTTCATTGTACAGACTGACAATGCGCAGTGCGTTGAGCAGCTGACGCTTGTATTCATGCAGACGTTTGACCTGAACGTCGAAAATGGAATCGGGATTGAGTGCAATGCCGGTCTTGGACGCAACATAGTTGGAGAAGCGGACCTTGTTCTCGCGCTTGATCGCAAGAATCTGGTCAAGAACCTTCTTATCGTCCTTATATTCGAGCAGGCGGGACAGCGTTTCGGGCTGCTTCTTGTAATCGGCACCGATCAGATCGTCCAGCAGATTGGTGAGTCCCGGGTTGGAGTAGCACAGCCATCTGCGGTGTGCGATACCGTTGGTGACGTTGGTGAACTTACCGGGCGTGTACTTATAGTAATCGTGGAAGACGGTCTTTGTCAGAATATCGGAGTGGAGCTTCGATACACCGTTGACGGTATGAGAGCCGGCAACACACATATTTGCCATGCGGACAGAGCCGTAGCCGATGATCGCCATGCGGGAGATACGGTCCCAGTCACCGGGATAGCACTTCCAGAGGTCTTCGCACAGACGGCGGTTGATCTCACGGACGATGGTGTGGATACGCGGCAGCTTGAGCGCAAACAGGTCTTCATTCCATGTTTCGAGCGCTTCGGGCATGACAGTGTGGTTGGTGTAGGAAACAGTACGGGTAACGACATCCCATGCCTGTTCCCAGTTGTAGCTGTGTACATCCATCAGCTGACGCATAAGTTCTGGAATGACAAGTGCCGGATGCGTATCGTTGACGTGAATGGCAACCTTATCAGCGAAGTTCCACAGCGAGCCGTAGCGGCGCAGATGATCGGAAATGATGGACTGCAGGGATGCGGAAACAAGGAAATACTGCTGGGAAAGGCGAAGGAGCTTGCCCTCGGTATGGTTGTCGGACGGATACAGAACCTTGGTCAGGATTTCCGCGTTGGTGTTCTGTTCCATTGCCTGCATATACGCACCCTGGGAGAACAGATTCATGTTGAACACAGAGGTGCTCTTTGCCTTCCAGAGACGCAGAACATTGACGGCTTCACAGTCGGCACCGGAAATCATGATATCATAAGGAACCGCCTGGATTTCTTCATAGTTGTCATGAACGATGTCACACTTGCCGTCTTTCCAGGTTTCCTTGATGTGACCGCCGAAACGGACGGTGCACGCCTTGTCGGTTCTGGGAACGAGAACAACATCACCGCCGGGCAGCCAGTTGTCGGGCAGTTCAATCTGCTGACCGTCGACGAGCTTCTGCTTGAACAGACCGTATTCGTACAGCAGAGAGAAACCGGTTGCGGGATAGTTGAGCGAGGTTGCAGCATCCATAAAGCATGCCGCAAGGCGACCGAGACCGCCGTTGCCAAGACCCGGATCAGGTTCACGTTCATATACAGATTCGAGCGAAAAACCGAGCTCGGTCAGAACATCACGATAGATTTCGGTCAGTCCCAGATTGCCGAGGTTGTTTTTCAGCGAACGACCGATTAAAAACTCCATGCACATATAGTACAGGGTCTTGCCGGACTGACGCTTGACTTCTTCTTTATATTCAGAGCGCTTCTGGGACAGAATGTCCTTGACGCACAGCATAACGGCGCGGTAAATCTGATCTTCATTGGCTTCAGCCATGGTAACGCCGAAATAACGGGAAAGCTTGGTAGAGAGTGCTTCCCGTACGGATTCTTTGGTAAAATTCTGATTCATGGGTAATTCTTCTTTCTGTATGAAAAATTGATACGCTAATATTATACCACAAAATCAGCTTTCGGTCAAGATGTTATACCTGCGTTTTCCATGAAATTTTGGGGATTTTTGCTATTTGGAATAACTGTCAGTTGTTTTATCTCACAAAAATAGATAGGATTTGGTAAATGACACAAAAAAACAGCGGCACACCCCATCGGAGCATGCCGCCGCATAGGATATTCAATTCATTACAGTGCGTCGTACATATCGAGATACTTCTTTGCGGATACTGACCAGGAGAAGTCAACCTTCATGGCATTGGCACGCAGGGTTTCCCACTGCTTGGCATCGCCGTACAGATCAACCGCGCGAATGATCGCATCCAGCATATCGAGAGCATCATAGTTGCAGAATGTGATACCGTTGCCCTCACCTGTGGTCCGGTCGTAGGGATGAATGGTATCGTAAAGACCGCCGACTTCACGGACAATCGGCACCGTGCCGTAACGGGAAGCGATCATTTGTGCAAGACCGCACGGCTCGCTCTTGGACGGCATTAAGAAGATATCCGCACCGGCATAAATCTGCTTGGAAACATCCTTGTTGTATGCCAGCAGGATCGAAACCTTTTCGGGATAGCGCTTCTGCAGACCTTCAAAGAAGGATTCCAGATCCGCTTCACCCGTACCGAGCAGAACAAACTGCACATCGCGGACAAGCAGACGCTCGATGGCATACTTGACCAGATCAAAGCCCTTGTGGGATGCCAGACGGGAGACCATCGCAATAACAGGCGTGGTCGGAGATTCGGGAAGACCGAATACCTTCTGCAGCTCTGCCTTGTTCGCCGCCTTGCCTTCCTCCACTGTATCAACCGTGAAGTTCTGCTTGATGACAGGATCGGTTTCCGCGTTGTAATAATCAACGTCAATACCGTTGACGATACCCATAACCTTGCCCGAGTACATGCGCAGAATGTGCTGCAGTCCCGATGCAAAGTAATCCATCTGGATTTCCTCGGCGTAACGGGAGGAAACGGTGGACAGTCTGTCACAGCAGACGATGGCTCCCTTGGTGAGATTGATCATGCCGTTATATTCGACAATGGAATGTTCGTAATCGGAAAGTCCGAAAACGTCACCGAGGATGGACATATCGTAAATGCCCTGATAGTCGATGTTGTGGATGGTATAAACGGTCTTGATGCCGCGGTATTCCTGCATCCAGTTGTACTTGGTACGCAGGTAGATGATGGACAGCGCACTCTGCCAGTCGTGGGCATGGAGGACATCCGGGAAGAAGCCGATCTTCGGCATCATTTCCATGACTGCCATGCAGAAGAATGCAAAGCGTTCGCCGTCATCGAAGTTGCCATACAGATTGCCGCGGGAGAAGTAATACTGGTTGTCAATGAAGTAATACGTAACATCATTCAGCTCATAGCTGTACAGACCGCAGTACTGATTTCTCCAGGACAGCTGGACATAGTATTCGGTGACCTTCTCCATCTTGTCGCGGTATTTTTCGGAAATAGACTGATACAGAGGAAGAACGACACGGATGTCAAGATCATCGCCTTTTTCGCGCTTAAGTGCTGCGGGCAGAGAACCGAGAACGTCAGCAAGACCGCCTGTGGATGCAAACGGCAGTGCTTCCGCACCGACAAATAATAATTTCATAAATATGACCATGACTTTCGCCAAGCGAAAGTTTCCTTTCTTGTGGAATTGGGCCTGGTTTGGTGCTTGCACCAAATCGCAGTTGTAAAACTGCGAAAGTCACAAAACACAGTTTGAAAATTCATTTTCAAACTTTCTCCTTTCGGATCGGATTATCGGAGAGCAATTACAGCATCTGGTTCTTACCGATGAAATACGGCTTGGACGGATGACCGGACAGGACATTGCCATCGCGGATAACGGTATTCTTATCGGAAATGACACAGTTCATAAAGACATTTTCGCCGACAACAGTATCCTGATACAGAATACAGTTCTTGACAACGGCACCGCGTCCGATCTTGACACCGCGGAACAGGATGCAGTTTTCAACGGTACCGTCAATGGTACAGCCGTCTGCAATCAGAGAGTCCTTGACGACAGAGGAATCGGTATAACGGGTGGGCGCGGAGTTGCGGACCTTGGTCAGG
>JAZTZC010000457.1:0-6787 GCA_045637265.1 Eubacteriales bacterium
GATCAACGAAAAATCCGGCTGGACGGTGAACGGCAGACCCATGCGCGACTGGCAGGCAGCATTGCGGGCGTGGTCGAAAAAGGACGAAGGGTTACGAAATGAGAAATGAGAAATGAGAAATGAGAAATTGTTTTAACAATAGGAAATCTTCTCATTGCAGCCTGATGATTCATTCTTCATTCCTAAAAAACACAAAGGCGAGGTTGTCCCCGCCTTCGCAAAACTCTCTCATTTCTAATTTCTAATTTCTAATTTCTAATTCCTCATTATCTTTGCAGTTGTTCTCGCATAAACTGCATTTTATGCAGCTCTGCGTATCTGCCGCCCATGGCAACCAGCGCGTCATGCGTACCTTCCTCGACGATTTCGCCGTGGGAGAGGACGATGATCTTGTCGGCGTGGCGAATCGTGGACAGGCGGTGTGCAACCATCAGCATCGTACCGATGGTCATCATGCGCTCAAGGGAATCCTGAATCAGCACTTCCGTTTCGGTGTCGATGTTTGCGGTTGCCTCGTCCAAAATCATGACAGACGGCTTGTGCACAATCGTGCGCGCAAAGGACAGCAGCTGTCTTTGACCGGCGGAGAAGTTTGTACCGCGGTCGTGCACCATCTCGTCAAGACCTGCGGGCAGCTTGGAAATGAACTTGTCCGCATTGACGTAACGGCAGGCTTCCATGACCGCTTCATCGTCGATGCCCTCTGTCATGTTGTCGCCCACATCAAGGACGATGTTGGAGCGGATCGTGCCCGAGAACAGGAATACATCCTGTAACATCTGTCCGAAATGACGGCGCAGCGATGCGACCTTGACTGTGCGGATGTCGTGTCCGTCGACGAGAATCTGACCGCGCTGGATGTCCCAGTTGCGGCAGAGCAGGGAAAGGATGGTCGTTTTGCCCGAGCCTGTCGCACCGACAAACGCAACGGTGTCCCCGGCGTTCACCTTGAAGGAAACACCGCGCAGCACCCATTCGTCCTCCTTGTAGGCAAACCAGACGTCACGGAACTCAATGTCGCCGCGTACCTCGGTAAGCTCGATGGCGTCGGGCGCGTCGGTGATTTCGGGCACCATATCAAAGATCGTGAAGATCTTCTCGGCGGAGGCAAACGCAGACTGCAGCCAGTTGAACTGCTCGGCTAAGCTCTGAATGGGATTGTAGAACTTGTTGATGTAGGAGTAGAACGTAACGAGCGTGGAGGAGGTGATGATCTGTCCGAATACGGTCAGCTCACGGATGTAGCCGCGACCGGCTAAGTACAGCAGACACAAAACGGAGGAGACGTACAGCATATAGACGAGCGGACGGAAGATCGAGAAGACCATCATTTCGCCCATCATCGAGCGTCCGAGCGCACGGTTGCGCTCCCCGAACTCCCCGCGCTTCTTGTCCTCACGGCAGAAGGACTGGATGATTTTCATGCCCGACAGATGCTCGGAGAGGAACGTGTTGATGTCGGTCGTACCGTCCTTGACACGGCGGTAGGCACGGCGCGAGAACTTGCGGAAGATCATCGTGAACAGCACAATGAACGGTACAAAGCACAGCACCATCAGCGTCAATTGGAGATTGAGAATCAGCATTGCGGTCAGAACGCCGATGATGACGAAGATGTTCTTGATTAAGTTGACGATCAGATTTGTGAACATCATCGAGATCGCGCCCGTGTCGTTGGTGACGCGCGTGACGAGCTTGCCGACGGGCATGGAGTTGAGCTGACCCTGCGACAAGGACTGAATGTGCGCAAAGAGATCGGCGCGGATTGTCGAGATGATGCGCTGACCCGTCTTCTGCAGGATGATCGCCTGCACATACGAGCAGAGCAGCGACAGCACCAGAATCGATGCGTAAATGAGCACCATGCGGAGCAGGTAGGACATCGCAAAATCGCCTGCGATCAGGTCGACAATGTGACCCATCAGAATGGGCGCGACGATGTCATAGGACACGGAAAACAGCATCAGACAGAGCACAAACGCAAAGTTTTTCCAGTACGGTTTTGCGTAGACGAGCAGCCGTTTTGTAATCTCGGAGTCCTTCATGTTGCGGTCAAAGCCGATGGCTTCCTTCTGTTTTCGGATCGTCATGTACGCGCAGATGAAGATCACGGACAAAACGCCCAGCACCGCGCCGACGCCGATTAAAGGGTAGAATTCGTGCATATCATGTAATTCCTTTCGTTGGAATGGGGGTTGCGTTATGGATGAAAACGGGGTTTATGGTTGAAGAATCAGTTGACGTGCGCTCGCACCAAAACCTTCCCTTGGGGGAAGGTGTCACCGCAGGTGACGGATGAGGGCTGCAGACGATATGGTTCAGACAATGGATGGGTTAGAAAAACGACCCTCATCCGTCTTTTCTACATTTTCGACGGGGCGAAAATGCAGAAAATCCACCGGTTCCCACCGGGATGCAAGCATCCCCGGGGGAAGGTTTGGGTTGGTGCGCCCATCACCGTGTGCTTCAACCATAACCGTGTACGTCAACCGTCACAGTGTATCAAACAAACTTCTCACCCATCCGCCGTTTCATCATCCAATTTTTGCAGCTGTACCATGGTTCTGTAATCCTCGCACCGCGCATACAGCGCCTCATGCGTACCGACATCGACCACGCGTCCTTCGTCGAGGAACACAATCTTGTCCATCGACGTAATCGTGGAAATACGGTGGGCAATCAGCAGTGTCGTTTTGCCGGCACGGGTCTTGCGCAGATTGGCAAGAATCGTCTTTTCCGTGGAAATATCGACCGCAGAAACGGCGTCGTCGAGGATCAGAATGGGCGCATCGGCAATCAGGGCACGGGCAATCGAAATACGCTGCTTTTGACCGCCGGAGACCGTCACGCCGCGCTCCCCAAGCACCGTTTCGTAGCCGTCCGAAAAGCCCATGATGTTGTCGTGAATGTCGGAGAGGACGGATGCTTCTTTGATTTTATCGTCGTCCGTTTCGGTGACCGAGAACGCGATATTGGCGGCAATCGTGTCGGAGAACAGGAAGTTGTCCTGCGGCACGTACGCCATATGTGCACGGACTGCGGCGATCGGAATCCGATTGACATCGTGTCCGCCGACAAACAGCGTGCCGGTCGGAACATTGTAGGTGCGCAGAAGCAGGTCGACGAACGTGGTCTTGCCGGAACCGGTGCGCCCGACAATGCCGACGTGCTCGCCCGCGTGGATTGTAAAGCAGAGATCGGACAGCGCGTCATAGGCAGCTTCGGGATAGCGGAAGGAAAGATGCTCACAGCGGATCTCCCCGGTCATCGTGTCGGGTGTGACAACGTCATCCGCATCCCGGACCTCGGGTTCTGCCTCGAGCAGTGCTCCGATGCGTTTGAGCGATGCCGCACCGCGCGACCGCATTTCAATCAGCTGGGAAACCGCCATGATCGGCCAGACAACCGACGTAAAGTAGCCGATGAACTCGACCAGCTGTCCTGCGTCAAAGGAACCCTTGTACACAAGATAGCCGCCGTAGCCGAGGATGACGCAGACGACCGATTCGACGAACAGCGTGACGAGGATATTCAGCAGCGTCGACAGCTTGGTATGCGCGACGTTGGTTTCCTCGTTTTTGCGATTGAGACGCGCAAACGCTCCCTGCCGTGCCAGCTCACGGACAAATGCTTTTACCACGGCGATGCCCGAAAACGTCTCCTGCGAGAAGTCGGAAAGGGAGGAGAACGCCGCCTGACGCGCGTCCCATCTCGCTTCCAGCCGGTGATCCATGATTGCGCCGATGATGAGCAGAAACGCCATCGGAATCAGCGTGAACAGCGTCAGCATGACATCCATGTATCCCATCTTGACGATTGCCATGACACCGAGGAACAGCGCGTCACAGAACATGAGCACGCCCCAGCCGAAGCAGTCCTGCACGGTTTCCAGGTCATTGGTAAAGAGCGTCATCAGCTCGCCGACCTTGTTTCTTTCATAATAGGAGCGGGACAGCGTCGTGCAGTGGTCGAACATGCGCCCGCGCAGATGGGTCTGCATCCGCACCGCCATGCCGCGGAAGCAGACGCGCCAGAGAAAGCGCCCCACGACGAGCGACAGGATCACCCCGATCATCGGCAGACAGATGTGATCGAGCAGATAGTCCATCGTAAACGGCATGGTCATGCCGTCTTCTGTGACCTGCCCGTAGATCAGTCCGTTGACGACCGTGCGGTAAAATTCGGGAAGTACGAGCTGCATGTAGTCGACAATGATCAGCGCCGCAAGTCCTACGAGAATCCACGGCAGATACCGCAGATAATATCGGTTGATGTGTTTTCCGAACAGCAATGTAATTTCACCTCATTTGATTGCATATGTTCCTATATTATACCACAATTCGGCGGAATGTCAATTCTTTTTTGGGTGAAGCAATTGGGAATGAGGAATGAGAAATGAGAAATTAGAAATGAGAAATTAGAAATGAGGATGGTGTTTTCGTGATTTGTAGGGGAGGGGTAACCCCTCCCGAAACATATGGCATCGATCATGATATCGGTTGATGCATGTGTTTTTGTTTCGGAAAATGTGATATTGTCTTCCATGAACATCATCGAATTTCAAGGTGCGGGAGGGGCGACCCCTCCCCTACAAATAGAGAGAGGCGCCTGCATCACCCACAAAACAAACAGAGAG
Source organism: Eubacteriales bacterium (assembly GCA_045637265.1). Taxonomy (GTDB): domain Bacteria; phylum Bacillota; class Clostridia; order Oscillospirales; family CAG-272; genus RGIG3925. Next base: position 4,637 of record JAZTZC010000457.1, read on the forward strand.
ACGTGCCTGCGTCATTTCTCATTTCTAATTTCTAATTTCTCATTTCAAAAAGAAGGCAGGAAGACACGTTCATGCCTTCCTGCAAACATTTTTTGAATTACCATCCGAAGAAATCAAACCAGCTGGGGAACTCATCGCCGCCGTAGCTGCCGGAGGGAACATCCTGTTCCGGTGCGGGTTCTGCGGGTGCTTCCTCGACGGGTCTGACACCGAGTGTGACGGAGAGCGTCTTTTCCACATACTGACCGCCCTCGGCACGCTTGACAACAATCGATACCGTCTCGCCTGCCGCGTAGTAGGACAGGGACTTGCGCAGATCGGTGTAGCCGGTGATCGTGTCGTGCTCGAACTTGACGATAACGTCGCCCGGGAGCATGCCTGCCTTGTCCGCGGGGCTGCCCTCTCCGATTGCCGTGACGTAAACGCCGATGGGCATACGGTATGCTTCTGCCATTGCCGCGTTGATGTCCTGATAGTTGATGCCAAGATAAGCCGCTTTTTCGGGATCGGTGATTTCCACACGGGTTGTGCGGCTCATGAGGTCTTCGAGAATCGGCATTGCCGTGTTGACGGGAATCGCAAAGCACATACCCTCAACGGCTTCGTCGGAATACTTTGCCGAGTTGATGCCGATGACCTGACCGCGCATATTGACGAGCGCACCGCCGGAGTTGCCGGGGTTGATCGCCGCGTCGGTCTGAATGAGGTAGGTCGTATTGCCGTTTGCATCGGTGACCGCACGGTTGAGCGCGGAGACGATACCCTGCGTGACGGACTGACCGAAACCGAGTGCATTACCGATGGCGACAACACCCTCACCGATGACGAGCGCATCGGAGTCACCGATTTCGGCATAGGCGATGGCGGACATCGTTTCCGTGGGGATTTCGGCGAGATTGACGACGATGATCGCAAGGTCGTTGACCGCGTCCGTGCCCTTGACGAGCGCCTTACATTCCTGCCCGTCGACAAAGACAACGGAAATCTCGGTCGTGTCCGCGATAACGTGGTTGTTGGTGACGATCAGAAGCTCCGTCTCGTTTTCGCCGACGATGATGCCGGAGCCGGACGATGCGGTCTGATACGTCTGTGCGCCGAAGAAGGAGTTGACGGTTGCTTCACCGATACAGTTGATGGAGACCATCGCAGGCTCCATGATGATGTTGATCTGCGGAATGGTTAAGGTATCACGCATCGCAATTTCCGCTTTCTGCAGTGCTTCCTGCATGGCGGTCGATGCGGACTGCAGCTGACCCGATACGGAGCCTTGCAGCTGCGGTTTGTCGGAGCCGTCCTGCTCGGTGATCGGCGCACCGGGGTTTTGGGGATCGGGCTTTGCAAATCCGCCTGTCATGCCGAGGAACACCGCGCCCGACACCACGCCGAAGATCAGTGCCAGTGCGACAGCGGATGCGATCTTCTTTGCGATACCGCCCTTCTTCTTCTTTGGCTTCTCTGTGGGAGCGGTAGGATCGGTATACGGACGGAAGCCCTGCTTTTTCAGCTCCCGCATCGTAATCTGTGCCTGTGCAGGTTCCCCGGTCGGTGCAAATTCGATGGTATTGGTTTCTGCGGTTTCGCCGGATGCCGGGGTGGGTTCTGCGGCAGTGTCTTCTGTCAGGGGCGCGGATGACGTAACCTGTTCTTCTTCGTTTAACATGTTGTTTTCGTTTTCGTTGTACATAGGTTTACCTCCTGTGGAAATGGTTATGTGAAGCATGAACCGAAGCCCATGCAGGAAAAGCAGTTTTCTTTTCTGTGACTATAGTATACCGCAAAAGTTTGACGGATACGTGAAAAGTAGTTTAATTTTTTTGAAAAATGAGGGAAAAGAGAATGAGGAATTGGGGCAGGCGGAGTCAAGATGCGCGTATGGCGGGGGCTTGCTCCCGCCGCACATATGGCTTCGATGATGTTTCCGATTGACGCAGGCGGCGTCGGAGCGCACAACCAAAACCTTCCCCCGGGGAAGCTGGCATCCCGGTGAGAACAGGTGGATTTTCGGTGAAGATAGCTTTGCTATCTTCGTGCGCCACCTGCGGGAATTGCGAAAAGACAGATGTGGGTCGTACAACAGAAATTTACAAACGGAAACCCACATCCGTCACGCTGACGCGCGACACCTTCTCCCAGGAGAAGGTTCATCCGTGC
>JAZTZC010000458.1:0-25959 GCA_045637265.1 Eubacteriales bacterium
CTGTACACCGCGCCAAGCCATGCTGTCCCCGTCTGAGACCGTCCCGGTGGAGGACTGTATCGGCAGAGTCCTTGCCCAGCCGTCTGTATCCTGTCCACCCGCGATTCCGATTGCGGTATCGGGTGAAGAAATCAATGAGGACGCCGTTCGTGCGTTTGGGTATTGGGGAATTGAAGTCTGTTCTGTTCTGTTATAAAAAGTTAGCGATCCTCAAACGGTTTTGCCGCGAGGATCGCTTTTCTTATCTGTTATTCCACATCATTGTAGATTTCCATGCCGAGAACTTCCACAACCGTTCCGTCAAGGTAACCGCCATCGATTTCATGGTGGATTCTGTGAACATCCGTCACGCGATACAGAACCGCACGGTATTCCACAGTACCGCCGTCTTTCATACGGATCGGAATCGGAATCAGAAGAACTGCCGCCAGTAAAATCCCAAGCACAAGGAGACCGCTGTTTTTCATACCGCCGCTCCTTTACTGCTGATATTCCGCCGGAACACAGCCCCAGAAGAAGCACGCTTCCACGGTTTCATTGTATTCATTATAGGAAATGTTCGATGTCGGTTTGGGTTCCGTTGCGTAGATATCGCCGTTTCCGTCGGTCATCACGCTTTCATAAATCACACCCGAACTCGTATTGACATACTCAACGTAAGTATACTTCTGCGTTTCCTTGACTTTGTACTCGATGTGAATCCCGTAATCGGGGTCTACCAGCGTCAGAGGCGTATCGTATACGTGATAGTATCCCGACAGCACACCGTTTTCCGCCATGTCTTCGAGTTCTTCTTCGGTCAGCCGATCGATGATTTCACCCCGGTAATAGACGTTTGCAAAGAGGAATGTCTTTTCGTAGGTATAATCGTTAAATTCACGCCAACTGTCACCGCTTCCCGTCGACAGAACCTCGCGGATTTTCTCCGTGACACCTTTGTACTCTGCAAACAGCGGAAATTCAAAATAATCGTTATCCATACGGATATTGAGCGTGCCGGAATAAATCTTCTGCATCGCATTCACACCTGCCGCGCGGAGTTCCTCACGGTAGACCTCCAAAATCGAGCGGATTTCAGCGGCGGTCAGATGGTTGCTTGCGTCCAGACCCGTATCGCTGAACAGACTGGAATTGTGATAAACACGGGTATAATACGTCTTATCGGGATATACGCGTTCCGCTTTGTCAAGGGCATCCAGCGCACGCTCAAAATACAGATCGGCAAAATCATCCTGTGCCGTCAGTGCCGTGACAAACGGTACCCAGTCGGAATACAGCACATCCGTGTTTTTCGCAATCGGAATCAGGTAGTTGGTCTTCCACACGGTGGTACCGATGTCGATCATGGACGGCGCTTTCTGATAGCCTTCTTCCACTTTTCTATATGCCGAGGGAATATCATAAGGCGCATAACCGTAGGCATCGTATGCCGCCTGTCCGTTCTTTGCCATATCATTGTACATACGGATCAGTTCTTTGTCGCGGATGGTAATCGGCATATCGCGGTGTTCCATCGTAATGTGTCTCGTCATGACAACAGAGGGAATATACCCGTCAAGACCGAGCACATCGATACGTGCAAGCACGGAGAACACCATCATACATGCTGTCAGAAGGATGACCGCACGTCTGCCCTCAAACATCATCTTCGGGGTCTTGTAGAAAATCGTGTTGCACAGCATCCAGCACAGAACCGCGCCGCAGATGCAGCCAAACAGCATCCAGACAACGGTAAAGGCATCGGAACTGTAGCTCATCGATTCAAACAGCATACCGCCGAGCAGCGATGCCAGACCCATGAGCAGATACTTGACAATGTCGCGCACCCGATCAAACGCAAACGGCGTTCCCGCTTTCTCGCTCTGGCGGATGACGGTCAGGACTACAGCAGCTGCACAGAATATCAGACCGATCAGTGCGGTGCCGAGCAGAAACCATACGGATTTCGCCTCTGCGATGCTGTAGAAAACACGGAACACGCCGGAGATTGCACAGAAGAATTCCGCAGACAGATAATAATCGGTGGCGATACGGGAGAGCGTCATTTCCGCAAGACCGATCAGAGATACAACCGCAATCGGCACATATCCGCCGAGCATCAGCAGCATACAGCCGCCCATGACACCCGTACCGCAGAAGCTGCATGCAAGCAGCGTCAGACCGAAGAAATACAGATGGATGCAAAGCCATGCCGCAAGCAGTACGAAGCATCCGCCGAAGACCAGTCCGAGGTACGGGCGCATTGTTTCGGTGAGAAGTGCAACAAGTACCATCAGCACAATTGACGGCAGCCATGCAAGCACGGTCCATGTCAGATTCGCCGCGGCTTTGGTGACCAGATACGCCTGCCGCTTGACAGGCAGAGAGCAGATAAAGTTTGTCTTTCTGCGGTCATAAAGGTATTCCGCCACGACCATCGCGCACATCATACCGCCCAGACACGCAAAGACCGTGATGAACGGATTGGAAACCGCAAAAAACTCCTCCAGATACGACAGCGCACGTCCGGGGTACTCTGCAAAGGAGTTGGAACGATTGGAAAACACCAGCAGATTCATAACAGGCAGAGCGAAGAACAGGACAATGGCAAACAGCAGTCCCATCGACCAGGTTCTGCGCAGTTCGTTCTTATAAAGTCCCGGAACAAACCAGTCATTATGATGACCGAGCAGACGGGTACGTTCGTCCGATGCTTCCGATTTAGCCGATAATGCTGTTAAAATCATAACCCTTTTCCTCCATTTCACAGATAAAGATTTCCTCCAGTGTCAGCGGAATCAACTCATAGAATACGGGATTCTTTGCCTTGACTGCGCTCTCCGCCGCCTCGCGTTCACCGCGCAGGATCAGATTGAGGACACTGCCGGACTTTTTGTAGGATACAACGTGCAGTTTTTCCCCGTCGGGACCGCGGAAGCTTCCAAGGTCGGGTTCCTCGCCGGGCAGGACCATCTGCACCTTGTGAATTTCGGTTTTCATCGCGTCGACCTCGCGGTCAAAGAGAATACCGCCTTTGTGAAGCAGTCCGATGTGGTCGCAGATGTCCTCAAGCTCGCGCATGTTGTGGGACGCAATGACAGGTGTCATCGTGCCGTCCGCGACCTCCTCGGCAAGCAGACGCTTGACAAACTGGCGCATGACGGGATCAAGACCGTCAAAGGTTTCATCGCACAGAAGATACTTCGGACAGCAGGACAGTGCCAGCAGAACCGATGCCTGCTTCTGCATACCCTTGGAGAACGTCGCAATCTTGCGGTCGGTTTCCAGATTGAAGATGGAGCGCAGATAGTCGTACTTTTCATCCGACCAGTTGATGTACATCTGCTTATAATAGCGCGCCATATCCTCAATCGTGCCGTGATTGAAGAAAAACTGGTCGTCGGACAGATAGACAATGTCCTGCTTACGCGCGGTGTTTTCCCAAATATCCTCGCCGTCATAGGAGACGGAACCCGAGTCGGGACGGTAAATGCCCGCCATGATGCGCAGAAGCGTCGATTTGCCCGCGCCATTGGAACCGATCAGGCCGAAAATCGAGCCTTGTCGGATGGTTGCTGTCACATCGTCCAGAGAACGGACACGACCAAAGGTCTTTGTGACATTTTTAATGGAAATTTCTCCTGTCATGGGAGTGTACTGTTCTTGCATGATGATTGTCCGTCCTTTCTTACATACTCTCGTTGTATACCGCATCGAGAAGCTTCTGAATGTCCGACTTCTCCACGCCTGCGTTCTGTGCCTGTCTGAGCAGCATGCCGAGTGCCTCAAGCTGACGCTGCTGCTCCTGCTTTGCGACCGAACCAATATCGGGTGAAATGAAGTTTCCCCGTCCCGGCAGTGAATAGATGACGTTCTGCCGTTCCAGCTCCGCATACGCCTTCTGAATCGTATTCGGATTGATGGCAAGCTCCGCCGCCAGCGCTCTGACCGACGGCAGATGCTCATCGGGTTTCAGATGTCCCTGTACCGCCAGGGTGCGTATCTTGTCAATCAGCTGTTCGTAAATGGGTTTACGGTCACGCATGTCTACCGTAATCATGTTGGTATTTGACCCCCTATTTGCGTTCTATCTGTACTATTTGTATTAGTACAGTTGAATTTTACCATATCCGAACGAAATTGTCAAGATCTTCCATTCGTTTATTTATGAAGAATCTGTAAAGGATTCATGAAGATCGTCTATTTTCCCGCCGCGCCGCATTGAATAGAACAAAAACGATAGGAGATTGCCCATGTCCATACCAACACAGAAGAAAAAGCCACATGTGAAAACGAGAAGTGCCCCAAAATTGCCGTCGTCCCCTGTCATCGGGATTCTGCGCGCCGCTGTCACAGCACTGGGATGCGGTATCCTTGCCCTGCTTATTGTATGTGCCGTCCTGCTCTCAACCGAGAATCCTGGCGCGTATGCACCGCTCGCCGCCGCGCTGATTCCGTTTCCCGTCGCCCTTGTCTGCGGGATTCTGTCTGCAAAGCAGTCATCCCTCGGAGGTCTGCTGTCGGGCATGCTCGGCGGTGCGGTATTCTGTCTGCTCCTGTTTCTGCTCGGCTGGGCAGTCCCGCGCGGAGAGGTATCCGCCGTATCTCAGCTGGGTCTTCCCATTCGTGCGGGGGTCTGTCTTGCACTGTCTGCCATCGGCGGATATGGTGCAACCCACAAAAAGCCCCGGGCACATCGCCGCCGTCATCCGTAAACATAAAAAGAACAGCGATCGCTGTACGGCAATGAAAACCGTCAGGATCGCTGTTTGCTTTTGGGGATTGTGTATCTGCAATCAGGAAACCACGTGCGTCGGGGTTCCCGCAATGAAATTCTTTAAGTTGTCTTCCACAATATCGAGCAGACGGACACGAGTTTCCTTCGGTGCCCACGCAACATGCGGTGTTGTGGTCAGATTTTTGACGCCGTGCAGGACACAATTTTCACGCATCGGTTCCAGCGTCAGAACGTCAATACCGGCACCCGATAGATGTCCCGATTCGAGCGCCGCGCGAAGGTCTTCTTCAACCAGTACGCCGCCGCGGGAGGTATTGACAAAGTACGCACCCTGCTTCATCTGTGCAAAACGGGCAGCGTTGAACAGCTCTTTGGTTTCCTCGTTCAGAGGTGTGTGCACGGAGACAATGTCCGCCATACCGAGCATCGTATCGAGATCGGTGTACAGAACGGAATCGTCAGGGTCAACCGTTTCGGGCATTCTGTGCGGAACGGCGACAACCTTCATCGAGAATGCCTCGGCGATCTTTGCGACCTTGCGTCCGATCGCACCGAAGCCGAAGATACCGATGGTTTTGCCCGCCAACTCAAAAGTCGGGAAGACGAACGGCGAGAACGACGGAGAATTCTTCCAGCCACCGTCACGCACAAACGCATCGTAATCGGCAACGCGGCTGTAATGGTGGAGTAAGAACGCAAAGACGGTCTGCGCGACAGCATCCGTGGAATAAGAGCCTGCGTTGGACACGGTAATTCCGTGCGCACGGCAGTATGCAAGGTCAATCATGTTGTAGCCTGTTGCGAAAATACCGATATATTTGAGGTTTTTCGCCTGCGACAGCACTTCCTCGTCCATGACGGTTTTGTTGAGCAGAACGACATCGGCATCGGCAATGCGCTCTGCCGTTTCCTCGCGGGAGGTCAGCGGGTAAATGACCACCTCGCCGTATTTTTCAAAAACAGACAGATCAATATCGCCGTTTGTCACGGTCTGTGCATCGGTTAAAACAATTTTCATTTTTTTAAAATCCCTTCAATTTCAACAATATACATGGTATGGTAATCCTTAGCACTGTAATTGGACAGCAGCGCAGGATCGACAAATGCGCTCTCCTTCAGGTCATCCGCATACAGCTTGCGGCAGGACATGACCATGCGTGCTTCCGCAAAAGCAGCCCTTTCGCCAATCAGCGTCGGTGTCAGACCGGCTTTACCTATCTTGTCACAGTCACGTCCGGAGACACGTCCGCACAGCTTCAGCGCATCGCGGTACTCTTCTGCGAAGAACGACAGCGTCATTCCCTCCGCGCGTTCGGTAAATTCCTTTGTATACCGCTGCGGACGGATAAACACAAACGCGACAGGCTTGTTCCACAGAATACCGAAGCCGCCCCAGGAAGCGGTCATTGTATTGATCTTTTTCGTTTCGGGATCACGCGCGGTGATCAGCATCCACTCTTTATCCAGAAGGGAAAACAGATTTTCATTCAGTTCAAAAGGGGTAATATGTTCCATTTGGTACCTCTTATCGGTGAATTTTATCGGTAATACTTATAATATGCAATGATCGTGCGCTCGATACCGCCGTGCTCAATATCGGGACCGATGATGATGGCACCGTCCAGACTCATCAGCTCCGAGATTTTGAGTTCGTCGACATAGCCGCGGAAAATGATATCCGACTGTCCTGCTGCGGACACGATCAGACATCCCTCCCGGATGGAAAGCGAGCCGTCCTTACCGAGGATGACATCGATGCCCTCCTGCCGCTCCGAGACATATTTGATATGCTTGTTTGCCACCTTTTCCGCCATCTCGCGGCGGAAGGCAACGGAATTTTCGTCGGGTTTGCGTTTGAAGAGCCTCTTGAACAAAGACAACCGCCTCACTCCTTTTCCGTATTCATCATTTTTGCAATTTCTACCTTTTATTTTACCATAAATTCATCAAAATGTCATCGTTTTTTCCAAGATTCTGCCGCGTAAAAATTAACCAATTTTACCGGTCTTTTTTTGTTGATTCTGACGGAATTGAACGAAGTTTCAAAAAAGACTTGAAATCTTTCAAAGAATGTGATATGTTTATAAGGAATACATGCGGATATGACGGTTTTGAACATTTTCATTCCTTATATCTAATGTACCGCCAAACACAAAAATTCACGGAACCCGGACACCCATCGCACCAACTGACATTTTGACTCCGGGAGAAAGGATGAATGTAATGCTTCCACTTGACAGGCTGTCCAAAGAAGCGGAGCTCGGGCTTGAAGCGCACGGCATCAAGGCAGACAACATTCAGCTTGCACTGCAGCTGGATATGGATGTCGACGGTCGGTTCGGCGAAACCTGGCTTTGCATCGACGGAGACAAACGACTGCACATCATGTCCGCAACGGGCAGCGATACCGACAGTCCCCGCGTCACCTCCACACTGGTGGATCAGAACCTCAAAAGAAAACACAAAACACCCAAAACGGAATCGACGGTGACCGCCGATCAGTTCCGCGACTGCGTGTTCCATACCTACGACATCGCGGATCTTCAGGATTCCTACATTGACAACTTTGTCACCTCTGAGCGATTCCTGTCCAAGCTGAACGGGGTCACAACGGTTCTTGCACAGTCGACCAACGCCCGCAAGCAAAAGATGTTCGCATTCCTCGACCTTATGGAGCGCATGCGGGAAGGACGCGAGATCAAGGAAGACGATCCGCTGTTCGATCAGTTCAACGCAAAATGCCCGAAGTGCGGCAAGGTTTACGCCGACCAGAACAGAAAGATCTGTACCGACTGTATCAACAATTCCGCAGTCATGCTCCGTCTGTTCAAATATCTGAAGGATTACAAGGGCAGTATCGCAATCGTTCTGTTTGTCATGCTCGCAACCTCCGGTATTTCGCTGGTTTCCCCGCTGATCTCCGGTCTGTTCCTTTATGACAACATCATTTCGGAAACAGGTAAGTTCCATCACCTCGGCGTATACATGGTCTGGATCGCAATCGCGCTGATCTTCGGTACCTCCATGCTGTCGCTGGGTCTTGGTATCTGGCGTAACCGTACCAACGCATACATGTCCACCCGCGTCACGCTGGCAATGAAGATGGATATCTTCTCCTGTATGCAAAAGCTGTCCCTGTCCTACTTCAACTCTAATCAGACCGGTCGTCTGATTACCCGTGTCAACTACGACGCCGACGTCATCCGCGGATTCTTTATTGACCAGATTCCCGCGCTTGTCGTTCATATGATCAACTACATCGGTCTGACGATCATCTGTCTGATCCTCAACTGGAAGCTGACGCTCATCGTCTTCATTCCCGTTCCGATCATCGTCTGTATCTTCAAATTCATGCTTCCCAAGCTTTGGAGAATGTACTCCAAGCAGTGGAGACGTTCCTCCTCGCTCAACGCAATGCTGTCCGACTCTCTGACCGGTATCCGCGTTGTCAAGGCGTTCTCCAAGGAAGCGGAAGAAACCAACCGTTTCTACACCGTTTCCCACAACCTGTTCGATGCAAACCTGCAGCTGAACATGGTCTCCCTCACGATCTTCCCCGTCATCGGTCTGCTCATCGGTATCTCCTGTAACGCCATCTGGGGCTTCGGTGGTATGGATGTCCTCGGCGGAAAAATGACCTACGGTGAATTTGCCGCGTTCTGGGGCTACATCGGTATGATCTTCGCACCGCTGAACTTCATGACCCAGTTCCTCGATCAGTACACCAATGCGGCAAACTGCGCACAGCGTATGTTTGAAATCATCGATGCGATTCCCGAGATCACCGATGCACCCAATCCCGTTGACATGGACACCACCATGCAGGGCAACATCACCTTTGACAAGGCTTGCTTCCATTACACGGCAAACCGTCCGATCCTCAAGGATGTCTCCCTTGAAATCCATGCAGGTGATAACATCGGTCTTGTCGGTCACACCGGTTCCGGTAAATCCACGATCGCCAACCTCATCATGCGTCTGTATGATGTCACCTCCGGTAAGATCTCCATCGACGGCGTCAACGTCAAGGAAATCAAGCAGTCCTCTCTGCGTAAGAACATCGCAATCGTTTCGCAGGAAATCTTCCTGTTCAAGGGTACGATCGCCGATAACATCCGCTACGCAAAGCCGGATGCAACCATGGACGAAATCATTGCGGCAGCAAAGGTCGCAAACGCACATGACTTCATTCTCTCGCTTCCCGACGGCTATGAAACGGTTGTCGGTACCGGTTCCCGTTCCCTCTCCGGCGGTGAAAAGCAGCGTGTCTCCATCGCACGTGCTGTCCTGCTCGCGCCCCGTATTCTGATTCTCGACGAAGCAACGGCGGCCATGGACACCGAAACCGAACGTCTCATTCAGGACGCACTCGGTGAACTCACCAAGGGACGTACCACCATCACCATCGCACACCGTCTCTCCACACTCAAGGACTGCAACTATCTGTTTGCAATTGAAAACGGTGAAATCGCAGAACGCGGTACCCATACCGAGCTGCTCGACAAGAAGGGTATTTACTATAAGCTGTACACCATCCAAACAGAAGCTATGCAGAAGGTTTTGGCAGGCATGTAAGAACAAGCCGCAAGTGTCTTGTTCCGTGCCTCTGCGCAACGACATATATTCCAAAATAACGTACAGTTTATAACAATCCTACGTCAGAAAGGATAAATCATCATGGCAGAAAATGAAAAGAAGACAGCCGAAACCACCGAAGAAGTAAAGGCTGAAGAAAAAAAGACCGAGAAAAAGCCCGAAAAGCTCGATGACAAGGGTCTGACAGCAAAGGGCAAGGAAAATGAAGCCATTGAAGCAGCAATGGAAGCGGAAGAAGAGGAAGACGACGGCGATCTGATTCTGGAAGATACCCGCGTTTCCGTGGAAATCACCGCAGAAAACACCAAGTTCAAGCGTTCTCCCTCCGGACTCGTCTCCTTGGAGCTGACCTGTCCCGAAGGTAAAATCGAGGAATTTGAACGCATCGTCGCAATCCGCTGCTTCCCTGTCACCAATCCCGAAGAATTTGTTTCCATCCGTGAACCCGACTCCAAGAAGAAGGGACGCGGCAAGGAAATCGGTATGATCCGCCGTATGGCTGATATGCCCAAAGAAACACAGGATCTTCTCAATGAAGAGCTGGATCGCCGCTACTTCACACCCGAAATTCTCCGCATCACCGGCATGAAGGAAAAATTCGGCTACTCTTACTGGGATGTCGATACGACCGCCGGCCGCGTAACCTTCGTTCTGAACAATCCCTTCTCCAACATCCGTGTGCTGGAAGACAACTCCGTATTCATCAATGACATCGACGGTAACTGCTTCAAGATTCCCGATGTCGCAAAGCTGGATGCACAGAGCCTGCGCAAGATCGAAATTTATCTGTAATGCATCGGTCCCTTATCCAACACCAATTCATTTGAGAAAGGAATGTCAATCAGATGAAACTCATGTATGATATGCCGCAGGTCGACAAACAGGCGTATGACGCGGCGGTTTCTTCCGATGAGAAGCTGATGTACTGCATCCCCTTCAACATCATCGAAGACCGTTTTGTTTCCGGCTGGATGGCTTTCACGACACAGAAGATTTATAAAATTCTGGATGGCAAGGTTCTTGCCGCATGGGATATCAAGAAGATGTCCGGTTTCAAAACCGAAGTCATGTACGGCAGCTGCGGCTTCTACGCAGTCATCGACGGCTATACCACCCTTCTGTGCCAGTTCATTTCGGGCAGAAACCTGCCCCGTTACTCCGTCATCTGCAAGGCATGTGAAATCCTGACAGAGACGGGCAACGAAACCCCGATCACCAACTCCACTCCTGAACGCTTCTGCCCCAAGTGCTCAAGACCCTTCGTTACGCACACAACCATCTGTCCCTACTGTCTTGACAAGATGGAAATCTACAAGAAGCTGTTCGGTATGACCAAGGGCTTGCGTCTGATGATGTGCGTCCCGCTTCTGGTCGCCGTCTTCTCCGTTATCTTCTCTATCATCAACCCGATGATTCAGAAGCACGCAGTTGACGACTACATGCTCAAAGCCGGTTCCCTCGAAGAAGGTAAAATGGGCGGATTTTTGCTTATTGTCTGCTCGATTGTCTTAATCGACTTCCTCTCCCGTGCGCTCGGCGTATTCCAGTCGCGTATGTCCGCCATCGCCGGTAACCGCTTTGTCCTCGTCATGCGTACACTTCTGTACGAAAAAATCTCTTCCCTGTCGCTTTCCTCTCTGCAGAGAAAGCCGACCGGTGACCTGATGCAGCGTATCAACACCGATACCTCCGTCGTACAGTCGTTTATCATTCACCAGATTCCTTCCCTGTTCATCAACATTGCGACATTCATCATTGCGCTGATCATCATTCTGTTCATGAATCCGCTGATCGCACTGTTTATCGCCGTTCCGATTCCGCTGGTTGTCTATCTGATCTCCAAGTTCTGGAAGGTCGTCGGCCGCCGCAATGTCAAGTCCTGGATCCTCGGCACGAGAACCTCGTATTTGCTGCAGGACATCCTCAACGGTATCCGTGTCGTCAAGAGCTACGGTCAGGAAGATTCCTCCATTGAAAAGTTCAATGAGTCCTCCACTCGCGCTGCAAGACAGAACGAATCCAACACCAAGCTGTTCGATACCGTATTCCCGCTCCTCTCCACCCTCGTTCATATCGGTAACTACTTCATCCTGTTCTACGGCTACACATTGTTGTACAAGCAGGACGGCATGACAATGGGTCAGCTGTCCCAGATCACCTCTTATGCGAACATGATCTACGCACCGCTGATGTCCATCACATCCCTGCCGCGTATCATCTCCGACTTCTTGACCAGAACCTCCAAGATCTTCGAAATTCTCGAAGAAAGCCCGGAAGTCTCCGATATCAGCCTCCCGATCGATATCCGTATTGAAGGCGATATCAGCGTCAAGAACGTCACCTTCGGTTATGAATCCTACAACCCCGTTCTTGAAAATGTCTCCGTCGACATCAAGGCAGGTGAAATGATCGGTATCGTCGGTCACTCCGGCTCCGGTAAGACCACGCTGATCAACCTCATCATGCGTCTGTACGACGTCAACGAAGGCGCGATCATGATCGACGATGTCAACATCAAGGACATCTCCCAGAATGCCCTGCGTTCCCAGATGGGTGTCGTTTTACAGGAAACCTTCCTGTTCTCCGGTACCATCCGCGACAACATCCGTTACTCCATGCCTCACGCAACGGACGAGGAAGTCATCGCCGCCGCAAAGGTTGCCAACGCACATGACTTTATTCTCAACCTGCCCGAGGGCTACAACACAATCGTCGGTGAAAAGGGTTACTCCCTGTCCGGCGGCGAACGTCAGAGAATCGCGATTGCCCGTGCGGTCATCCACAACCCGCGCATCCTGATCCTCGACGAAGCAACCGCGGCACTCGATACCGAAACCGAAAAGCTCATTCAGGACGCACTCAACCGCGTCTGTGCAGGCAGAACCACACTCGCCATCGCACACCGTCTGTCCACACTCCGCAACGCCGACAAGCTCCTTGTCCTGGATAAGGGTAAGGTCGCAGAATTCGGTACGCACGCCGAGCTGCTTGCCCAGAAGGGTATTTACTACAAGCTCGTTATGGCACAGCGTAAGATGGCAAAGGGTCTGAACCAGCAGAAGGAAGCGGAAGTCAAAGCCGAACGTGAACGCAAGGCAAAGGAAGCTGCTGCCGCAAACGCATAATTTCATCAACAGACAGCATCGAAGTTCCAAAAACTTCGATGCTGTTTTTTGCAGCGAAAGTATTGCTTTTTTGACTGCTTTGCGATATAATAAACACACAGAAGCCGCGGAAGACGTTCCCGGCAATGATCAACAACGGAGGAATCGCCCATGAAACTATTTGAAAACGCAAGCTGGCTTTGGAAAAACGGCTATGAAAACGCGGAAAACGTCTATATCGATTTCTTTGAAACCTTTGAGATTGACACGCCCGCACAAACCTACACGATGTATATCTCCACCGACGCAAACTACGCCGTTTACGTCAACGGAACGCTCGTGAACTTCGGTCAATATTCCGACTATGAAACCTACAAGGTCTATGATACCATCGAACTGAATGGCATCGTCGCCGGCAAGAACGAAATCAAGGTCACCGTCCACGGACGCGGCAAGAACTTCTCGACCTACCGTATCGGACGTCCCGGTGTCATTTACGAAGTCTACGCTGACGGCGATCTGTTCATCATTTCGTCGGATGAAACCAAGATGGCAGTCAATCCGTGCTACAAGCAGGGACCTGTCGAGATCGTCACGGGACAGCTCGGCTTCTCCTATCACTACGATGCAACGAAAGAAGAAGCACCCGTACAGCGTACTGCCGCAGAAGTCATCGATAAGTCCAAAGAACTGTATCCGCGCCCGATCAAGAAGCTCGTTGTCGGCGACAATCAGTCCTCGCTTCTGTGCGCACAGGGTATCTTCATGGACACCCGCACGGAGAACCTCAACATCGCGCAGAAGATGCAGTATGCATTCCTGTCCGCACGGGATCAAGGCACACTCTGCGGTCGCCCTGCCGGCAGCAATGTCAACTTCCCGGCAGAAGACGGCATCACATTCCACTGTGATCACTGCGACAACATCGCCGACGGTATGTATCTGACCTTCGACCTCGGCATCGAATCCGCAGGTATCTTCTCCATCGATATCGATGTTCCCGAAGATACCGAAATTCTCGTCGGCTGGGGCGAACATCTCGACGATCTCCGTCCGCGCACTTGGATCGGCCGCTGCTTTGCACTCCGCTACAAGGCACATGCCGGCCGCAACACGTTCTCCGGTCCCTTCCTGCGCCTCGGTCTGCGTTATCTGCAGCTGCACATCTATTCCGAGCGTGCAACGGTCTACTATGCAGGTATCCAGCCGACCGACTATCCGCTTGATTACACCCCGTACTTCAAGTGCGACGACCACCTGCACAACAAGATCTACGAGGTTTGCCTGCGCACCCTGCAGACCTGTATGCATGAGCATTACGAAGACTGCCCGTGGCGTGAACAGGCACTGTACTCGATGGACAGCCGCAACCAGATGCTCTGCGGCTACTACACCTTCGGCGAAACGGAATTTGCAAAGGCATCTATCCGCTTAATGGCACTGTCTCTGCGCGAGGACGGTATGCTGGAGCTCTGCTCGCCTGCTGTCGTTTCGATCACCATTCCCTCTTTCTCCGCAATCTTCGTTACCCAGCTGCAGGAATACCTGCTGTACTCCGGCGACCGTGCATTTGCAGAGGAAATGATGCCGACCGCCCGCGCCATCATCGCCGCATTTACAGCACAGCTTGACAACGAAAAACAGCTGCTCAAGTGCCGCAAGGAAAGCATTTACTGGAACTTCTACGAATGGCAGTCGGGACTTGACGGTCACATCGGCGGCTCCATGACGGAAGAAAACCGCACCTACGACGCACCGATGAACGGCTTCTTCTCCATCGCACTGCGCTCCATTGCAAAGCTCGAAGCATCCCTTGGCAACCACGCGGCGGCAAAGGCATATCTTGAACAGAAGGCGGCACTCGATGCGCGCATCAACGATCTGTTCTGGGATGAAGCACACGGCGTTTATGCATCCTATGCAAAGGGCGACGAGATCTATCATTACGCAGAACTGACCAACGCGCTGATCGTCTATGCCGATGCATGTCCCGCAGAACGCGAGGACTCCGTTCTTGCCGCACTCGCAGCAAAGACCATGCTGCCCGTCACACTCAGCCACTCCATCTTCAAATACGAGTCTCTGCTTCGCCGTCCCGCCAAGTATGCAAAGGCTATCTTTGACGAAATCGCAGATGTCTTTGGCAAGATGCTTTACAACAATGCGACCACCTTCTACGAAACGGTCGACGGCGCACGCGCATTCGGTAATGCAGGTTCTCTGTGCCACGCATGGTCCGCAATCCCCACCTACCTCTACCATGCCTACGTTCTCGGTCTGAAGCCCACAGAGGACGGCTACGCCTCCTACGAGATCAAGCCTGTCGACGCGGGTATCCACAATCCCGAGGGTCTGGTCATTACCCCCAAGGGCACAATCACGCTGTAAGATCAAATCAAGATAAAAATACAGGGTACTGCAAAAATTTCTTGCAGTACCCTTGTGTTATGTATTTGATTCAACTGTCAAACCCGACCAGCTTCCCCTCGTCTGTACCATACAGAACGGCGGTACGGATGGCGGTTTCAAAATGACGCAGCGGTAAAAAGAAATAGCTCTCGCCCGATGCATTTCCCGCAAAGGCTATGCGCGTTTCGGTCAGCGATGAGAAATAATGGCTCTCCTCCCACAGCGAATCCGGCACAAACAGATACTCCCGCATCAGCGCTTCTGCGGCACGTGCACAGCAGCCTGCGGCGGCGGCATCCACCAGAAGGCGCTCTGCTTCCGCGGCAAATCGCTTCTGTCCCTCACCGGGCATCGGCTGATAGGAATCGAGAAACGGCTTTTGGCAAAGATTGCGCAGATAGGCAATCCAGAGTGCTGCACACTGTTCGCCGCGTGGCGTGACAACACGGACACGGCGGCGCAGAAACCGCGGTGCGCGGCTCCGTCTGTCGCTCATGAATGTCATCATCCGCTTCTTCAGCAGCGCACGGTCGACCGCACGACGGAAGGCATCGGTATCGCGCTGGAAGCGTCCCGGTGCGCGGCTGATGTAATCGGCAAAGGCGGAAAGCTGAATGGAACCGCTGCTGCCGCTTGCACGGCGGATCATGCGAATCAGGCATGCTTCATGCGGTGCGAGCTTTTTGATATCCGTATCACGGCGGCAGACAATGCGCATCCCATCGGCGCGGAGAAGATCATCCCCATCGGTAACCCGCAGGACAAGAATCCCGCGTCGGTTCAGATCAAGCAAGGTTGCGGTAAAATCAGCGACAGCAAGACGGTCTGCGGGAACCGCTTGCAGGATTTCCATCATGCGGAAGACCTCCGCCGGTGTGAGCTTGCCTGCAGGACGGAGCGTCAGTCCCTGCGGTACGGTACGCGGACGGAAGCGGCGTTCCACAACACGGCGTCGACGGCGACGATACTGCACAACGCGCTTGGCCGGACGCAGAAAGATCACGGCAAGCAGCAGCACGACGATGACCACCAGTGCAAGCGGCAGCGGTGCGAAAATCGCTGTCGGCAGACATATGGCGACGATCAGCACAATTTCCAATAACAGAACAAACAGATACAGCAAACGGAAATCTCCTTTCGTTTCGGTGTGATATCCATATTATATACAAAAATCGCGATTTTGTCAAGTTTTACACCGGGAAACGGTCGGTGTATCGGCAAGCATATCCGCCACAGAGCGCGGGTTTGACAGAAGCTGACCGTAGACAACATCTGCCGATAACGCACGCAGAAAAGCTTCCTGTACTGCGGCAGATGCTTTTTTGTAGGCGGCAGGGCGCGACAGGATCGGGAGTATGCATTCTTTTTTGGCGCGGCGCAGAAATGCCGATGCTCCGTCGGTCGATGCAAGAAGTGCGGTATACACAGGTGCGGAGCGGAGCATATCGGCGGTGATACCGAAATACCCGTACAGTGCGGCACGGCGAATGGCGGCATTGGTATACTTTTTTGTTGCGGCAAGGGAGAAAAACTCCTCCAGGGTATGTGCACGGGAAGCAGCCGCACACAGCCGTCCCGCAAGACCGCCTTCCAGTCCTGCATACTGCGACAGAACCTCGGACGGTGTACAGGCAAAGGTATGCAGGAGCATCGCACCGAGGATACGGTCAGGTGCACTGCACAGCCGTCCTCCGGCTCTCGCTTCTGTCAAAATCCGAGCTGTTGTCGGCGGCAGAAGCGTCATTGCCGTATCAAAAGCACCGTCTTTGATCAATGCACGGACGGCAGACGCGGACACAACGGCATTCTGCGGCGGCAGCGTGTGATAGGCGGCATCGTGGTCATCTCCCGTCCGCGGTATGGTAATCGGCTGTATCGGTCGGCTGACACGGGTAAGCGCACGCAGATATTCCACGCCGAGCGTATTGTTCGGTGTACGAAGCAGAGCGGCATCCGCATCTCCGTACAGCGCGGTATAGACACGGTCACGCAGAACGGGATATCCGACATCGCGGCGCTCGGCATCGGTACTGGATTCCGCCATGGCATGCAAAAATGCGGGACTGTCCAGCTGTTCTGCGGCTTTTTGCAGATGCGGCAGGACATCGCCCTCTGTTCCGAAACACAGTGCATCAATGCCAAGCGCAGACAGGATCTCAACACCGCCGCGCGCAAACAGTTCCGCCGGTGCGCACGAATACGGAAACGGCAGCTCAAACACAGCGTCGGCGCCGATGGCAAGCGCGGCTGCGGCACGGGTATATTTGTCCGCGATAGCAGGAGTCCCGCGCTGGACAAAATTACCGGACATCACGCAGATCACGGTACTGTCGGGATACTGCTTTTTCAGCTGTGCGATCTGATATGCATGTCCTTTGTGCGGCGGATTATATTCACATATGATGCCGATATTCATGAAATACTCCTTGTTTTTCGTTAAAACTGCGAAAAATGCAAAAAATTTCGGGGAATGTCTTGCAATTCTCTGAAAACTGTTATATAATATATATATTGTATATCAACAATCCACTTTTTGCAATAGCAAAATATCATATTGGAGGAAATTATTATGAAAATTCTGGTTGTCAACGCCGGCAGCTCCTCTCTGAAGTATCAGCTGTTTGATATGGAGAGCGGCGACATTCTGGCAAAGGGTATCTGCGAACGCATCGCAATCGACGGTAAAATCACCCACAAGCTCCCCGACGGCAGAAAGATCGAAATGGATCTCGACATGCCCAACCATGCAGTTGCAACGAAGATTCTCGTTGACACGCTGACCAACGCTGATTACGGCTGTATCAAGGATATGAGCGAAATCGAAGCTGTCGGTCATCGCGTTGTCCACGGCGGTCCTTACTTCTTTGAATCCAGCCTTGTTACCCCCGAGGTTATGGAAAAGCTGCGCCAGTGCATTGACTTCGCACCGCTGCACACCCCTGCACATCTGATGGGTATCGACGGCTGTACCGCTGTTATGCCGAATGTTCCCCAGGTTCTCGTTTTCGACACCGCGTTCCACACCACCCAGCCCAAGAAGGCTTCTACTTATGCCATCAAGTATGAAGACGCTGAAGAATACCAGATCCGCCGTTACGGTGCACACGGTACTTCTCACCGCTTCGTTTCCGCTGAAATGGCAAAGCTGCTTGACAAGCCCCTCGAAGAAACCAAGATCATCACCTGCCACATCGGTAACGGTTCTTCCATCTCCGCTGTCAAGGGCGGCAAGTGTGTTGACACCTCCATGGGCTTCACGCCCCTCGACGGCGTTGAAATGGGTACCCGCTGCGGTTCCATCGACCCGGCAATCGTTCCCTATCTGATGAAGAAGAAGAACTTCACCCCCGACCAGGTTGCAAGCTACATGAACAAGGAATGCGGTTTCCTCGGCGTTTCCGGTATCTCCTCCGATAGCCGTGATATCGAAGCTGCGATCCTCGAAAATGACGGTATCCGCTCCGAACGTGCTGCTCTCGCTGCAAATGTTCTCGCATACCAGATTCAGAAGTACATCGGCTCCTATACCGCTGCAATGAACGGTCTGGATGCCATCGTCTTCACCGCAGGTATGGGTGAAAACAACACCGAACTGCGTGAACGCGTCTGCACCGATATGGAATTCTTCGGCATCGAGCTGGACAAGGAAGCAAACGCAAAGGCTCATCACCAGTCCAACATTGTCAAGCTGTCCACCGATAACTCCAAGGTTGCTGTCTGGCTCATTCCGACCAACGAAGAGCTCATGATCGCACGCGACACCGAAGAAATCGTCAAGGCTCTGTAATTTCCCCATCAATTGTAGACATCAAAAGCCTCGGAATCCAAGACTCCGGGGCTTTTTTCAAAACACAGAAAGAGAGGAAACAGCCAATGAAAAAGCAACTGTTTGCATGGGCAATGCTGGTATCCATGCTGCTTGCAACCGCATGCACCGGCAATGATGTTCAAACAACAGAAGGCGGCGATGATGCGCAGACAACGCCTGCTCTGACCGAAACCGCAGACGATGGCTATATCGACGACAAGCTGCCCGATGCCAATTACGACGGATATGAATTCCGTATCCTGTGTGACCCTGTATACCTTGAGTTTGTTTATTCCGAAGGCGAAACCGGTGTACAGATCAACGACATGGTATACGAATCCAACCGTACGGTGGAAGAACGCTTCAACGTCGATCTGGTACATGTTCCGATGACGGACTGGATGGCAACATCGGAAGTACAGAAGTCGATTCTTGCAGGAGATGATGCCTTTGACATCTGCTTCATGCACGATATCTCCGCAGGCAACCTGTCCTTGGAAAATCTGTTCCACAATCTGTACGATGTTCCGCATCTGAACTTCAAACAGCCGTGGTGGCCCAAATACAGCGTCGATTCCATGACCATCAATGATCAGATGTATCTGATCTCCAACGCGATCTCGTATTACGGCTTCTATGCTACCCGTACGATGTTCTTCAACCGCGATCTGATCGAAAGGTACGATATGGAATCGCCCTACGATCTCGTTCTGAACGATCAGTGGACACTCGATAAGCTCATTGCGATGTCCAAGGACATTTATCAGGACACCAACGGCAACAGTACGGTCGACTACACCGATACCCGCGGATTTGCAATGACCGTTCCCTACTGCCTGTTTGAAAACTTCGGACATGAAGCATGGGGCAAAAACGAAGACGGTTCCCTCTATCTCAATGCTTATAACGACCGTTCTGTTGCGCTGATGGACAAGCTCGTAGATTGGCTGTGTTCCGACAATCCGGCAGTTTATTATTCCAACAAACATTCCGGCAGACAGAACGAGGACTCCTCCGCAATCTGGTTCTCGCAGGGCAATCTGCTCTTTACCTACGGTGCAATCGGTCATCAGCTGCCGTCTCTGGCGAATTCCAACATCAACTACGGTATTCTGCCGATGCCGAAGGTCGATGCATCGCAAAAAGACTACATCTGCGCTTGCTGTGAGCTTCCCGGTGTTGTTCCGATCACCGTTTCCGATATCAACCGTACCGGTATGATTATTGAGGCGATGAGTGCAGAAGCATATCGCACGGTTTATCCGACCTATTACGAATATGCGCTCAAGGGCAGATATGCCAACGACGAAGAATCCGTCAAGATGATCGACATCATGTTCCAGAACCGTGTGCTGTCCTACTCTTACATCTATGGCGGCAACGGCGGCGGTCTGCAGCAGGTCGTCAACAATGTTCTGACCCAAGGCGGCGATTTTGCCTCCTACTACGAAAAGAACGCCGCAAAGGACGAACAGCGTATTGAGCAGATCAATGAATTTTTTGCAGATTAAGTTCAAAATACAGAACAGCTCCCCGTTTCATGCGAGGAGCTGTTTTTATATCATTATTCACCATGAGACTGGAACTGCTCGTAAAGCGCCTCAAAATGCGCAACGGCCTTCTTTTCGTTCTTCTGATAGTAGGATGCATATTCCTGCGAACCATTCTTCTTCAGAACGTCCTGCAGTGCAAACGCGTATCCCTTCCAGTTATCGTAAACAAATGCAAAGTCAACAACACGACCTGCAAAGGTGAGATCCAGCATTTCAATGGAGTTTTCATCACGGGTACCCTTGACCTTGAGCGTCATATCATAATATGCGGGAACGACATGCTTGTAGGAATATTCACCCATCGCTTCCATAACGGCACCGATCATTTCAACATTCGACGCAGTTTTGGGAACCGCAATCATCGGAGCACAGCCGTCCAGCATCGTATAATAACCTTCCTGCGCTTCGTCATACTTGGGGAACGGAAGGATGCCGTAGTTGTCCATTTCACGGAAGAAGGTCTGTGTTTCACCGATACAGCGCGGGATAAAGAGCACTTTTTCCGCGGCAAACATATCGATAAAGTCTGTCCAGAGGGATGCGATATAGGTATTTTCATTCTTGAAGAAGAAATCATCGAGCTTGGAAACGGTATTGACGGCACGTTCGTTGTTCGCAACAATTTCGGGCTTGCCGGAGGACAGATCGACCAGCGGAACATCAAACGCCCAGAAATAGGTAACGACGTTGGAGTCAATGGAGGTCGCATAGCCGTACTGGTCACCAGCATCATAGGTACCATCACCGTTGACGTCCTTGTAAACACCCTTCGTCAGTTCCGAAACCTTATCAATCGTCCACTGACCGCTGCGGACAATGTCATAAATATCAGGCAGATCGTAATCAGCGGCAATATCACGGTTGAAATAGTAACAGTAGGTGTTATGGAACGAGGACAGCATGATATCAGACAGAAGCAGATACATCGTATCATCCAGCGTGATGCTCTTGATGGAATCCTGCGGATACCACGGATGAGAGAAATTCATATACGGAATATCATACCAATTGCGGAACAATCCTTCCAGCGTATCGCTTCCCGCCTGAATCATATGCTCCAGATACAGGTCATACGCATCGTCGCCCGCACTGACCGATTTACGGATATTGGAGCTTGCCTGAACGTAATCAAACATTTCCGATTCATCGATGACCACATTGAGCAGCTCTTCCACATGAATCCGGCGATTATACAGCGCATCATCGACGATTTCGCCGGTCGCTTCACCAACATAAATGTCTTTTTCCATCATGTTGGAGTCATTGACCATCGAGCGCAGATGCGCGCCGCCGAAATCCAGTCCCGCGGGAAGCTCTGCAGAAGCACTCATACGTGCGGCATACGGATCGTTGGGATCCGCTGTTTCCGCAGCAGTCACATCATCCGTGCCGATATTCGCGGTATCGGATACCGCATCGGAGGTATCGCCGCAAGCAACGGCAGTACCGAGCAAAAGGGCGGTCAGAAGTGCCGCCGCACCAAAACGTGTTTTGAAATTCATATGATCTCTCTCCTTGTATATAATCTCTATTTCAGAAACCGCACATGGCGGAACATTGACAGACAAAACGAAATGTTATCCGCAGCTTCAGATGTTTTCCAGAAGCACCGCACAGTCGGCAAGCATTTGCTTGACCTCGCAGTCGGCATACGAAAGACGGCGTCCGCCGCAGATCATACGGTGTGTACAGGTATGACAGCGCTCATTGCGATGTGCTCCAATGCCATGCTTGGCATGCAGCCCCATGACGGAAAACGGAAGAAATTCCACGGGCTGTCCATCCTTTTTGCGCTGTGCCAGCATCATGGCAGTACGTTTGAACTCGTCCAGAAGTGCTGTCTGCTCTCCCTCCCGACGCTCTCCGGGATGTTCGGGATAAGCATCGATCAGCCCAATGCCCATATCTGCATATGCAAGAACCCTTGAAAGAATCTCCGGGGTCTTTACATCGTAGGAAAACCGCACACCGACCGTCGGTGCGGCATCACGGTATTTCTCATATCGGTCAGCAGGTACGATCAGACGGTCACAGGGGAAGTCGCCGTCCCGTGTCAGAAGCACCGTCAAAAGCAGCCCCCTCTCCCGTGCCCTCTGACACAGCAGAACCGCGTTTTCTGTATGTTCCGTATCACAAAGCATCACGGGGCATGTAATATTACAAAGCGTCTCTGCCGGAGATACCGAGGTCAGCATACAGAGAGACGGTGCCATATCCGCATCGAAGGGCAAATCAGCATATCTCATCTTTACAGGCTCCCAATCACAAGTCATGAACATCATTCACCTCCTCTATGATTCATTCAACTTATTATACTTCCAAACAGAAAAAATAGCAAGAGCTTTTCGGAATTTTTTTTATAAACCGTCATTTTTTGCACAAATTCACAACCGTTCACAAAATATTCACAATTATGTATTACAATAGATAGCATGAAACAACAATTATTATCCGACATTCATGCATGGTTTCTGTCAGAGGGCATCGATGCTGCCGCTGCCGTTCCCTTCTCCCGCTGTCGTTTGATACAGCCCCGCAAGCTGCATACCGCGGGTCTGACAGAGGAACATGCAAAAAGCGTACTGGTTTTTACCGTACCTTATTTTGCGGGCGAAGTTCCGCACCGCAATCTATCCGTATATGCCGCCGCACGTGACTATCATCTGTATTTCAGAGATTGCTTTTCCCGTCTGTGTGCATTTCTGCAAAAGCAGTTTCCGACAGCCGTCTTCTGCGGATTTTCTGACAATTCGCCGATTGATGAAGTCCATGCCGCAGCCATCGGAGGACTGGGGATTCTCGGTGACAACGGGCTGCTCATCCATCCTGTGTACGGCAGTTACGTCTTCATCGGCGAAATCATATCCGACCTTCCGCCCGAGGCATTCTGTGAGGCAGGAACCTACGACAGTACCCGGTTTGATCGTTTACCCGAACATTGCACTCATTGCGGCGCATGTCAGCATGCCTGCCCAATGAAGCACAATCCGTTTTCGGTCGATGTGTGTCTTTCCGAGGTTACGCAAACCAAACGGCTGGAATCGCTGTGCACACAGACTGACACCGCATTGACCCCGCAGGACTGTGAGCGATATATCCGTTATTTCGGTACAGCATGGGGATGCGACCGCTGTCAGACCGTCTGTCCCCACAACCGAAACCCCAAACCGACAACCATTCCGTTTTTCCGTCAGAATCTTCGCCCGACACTGACTGCAGAGGAAGTCGAAACCATGACGGACGAGGAATTTCAAAGCCGCGCCTATGCGTGGAGAAAGCGAGCTTGTATCATGCGAAATCTGAATCTGCTGGAAGGTGATTCTGCCATCGGACTGCCGTCCGTATCGGTACTGGAAGCGATCATGCGTGCAGTACGCGAAGCAGGGGCTGTGATGCGATCGGCACACGATGTCGAATCGCAGAAGGATGCCATTGACGAAAAAGCGGGACCTGCCAACTTCGTCACGGTATATGATGTCCGTGTACAGAATATGCTGATGACATCCCTTCACGAAATCCTGCCCGAAGCGCAGTTTTTTGCAGAAGAAAAGGAAAACGATCCGTCCATCCTGAAGGAAGGATACACCTTCATCATTGACCCGATCGACGGCACGACCAATTTCATTCACAACTACGGAATGTCTGCCATTTCCGTCGGTCTTCTGTTTTGCGGAACTCCCGTATTCGGTCTGATTTACGACCCGTACCGCGAGGAGCTGTTTGAAGCACGCCGCGGACTGGGTGCCTTCTGCAACGGACGTCAGATTCATGTTTCCGACAGAGCAGCGGACAAGGGTGTTTATGCGGTCGGCACAGCACCGTATTACCGCGAGACACTCGGCGACGCCACCTTCACCATGATGCGTTCCCTGTTTGAAGCAGGTGTCGATATCCGCCGTCTCGGTTCTGCCGCACTGGATCTTGCCGCTGTGGCATGCGGACGCGCGGACGGTTATGTGGAACTGCTGATCTCCCCGTGGGACTATGCTGCAGGTGCACTGCTCGTTGAGGAAGCGGGCGGCATTGTTACCGACCCTGCCGGCAATCCGATGCAGTATGCAAACCCCTCCGGCATCTGTGCAGGTACGAAAAATACCCACGTACTGTTATTGGAGGCGGCAAAACCCGCAATCGATTGATTCATCGGACTTTGGCTGCGTTTGTCAGCTTGTCAAATAATTTTTTTAGGAGGAATTTCTCATGTTAGAATTCTTAACTTCCATCATGACGTCGCTTGGTGAGCTTGCGATGTCGGTCGGCATGAAGCTGATCTATGCGATCATTCTTCTGATCATCGGCTTCAAAATCTCCTCGGCTCTCTGCAAAAAGATCGAAAAAAGCAAGAGCCTGGCAAATGTCGACGAAAGCATTTCCAAATTCCTGCTCAGCATTCTTCGCTTTGCGCTGAATGCCGTCATTCTGATTTCCGCTGCACTGGTTCTCGGCGTTCCGTCCGCTTCGTTCATTGCAATCCTCGGTTCTGCCGGTCTTGCTGTCGGTATGGCACTGCAGGGTTCCCTTTCCAACCTCGCAGGCTCTATCATGCTCGTTATCTTCAAGCCGTTCAAGGTCGGTGACTACATCGAAGCGGCAGGTGTTGCCGGTACGGTTCAGGAAATCAATGTTTTCTACACCGTTCTGAACACCCCCGACAACAAGCGCATTACCCTTCCCAACGGCACCGTTTCCAACGGTACGATCGTTGACTACTCCACCAACGAAACCCGCCGTGTCGAGCTGCAGTTCGGTGCTGCTTACGGTACCGATGTCACCAAGATGAAGGAACTGATGCTGAAGATTGCCGAAAATCATCCGCTCGTTCTGAACGATCCCGCTCCTGCAGCCCTGTTTACAGCACAGAATGAAAGCTCTCTTGATTTCAAGCTTCGTGTCTGGTGTAAGAGCGCCGATTATTGGACCGTTAATTTTGAAGTCTTTGAACAGGTTCATGAAGCAATGCTCGAAGCAGGCATTGAAATTCCGTTCCCGCAGATGGATGTTCACGTCAAAAACGACTGATTCCAAAAATAAAAAAGCGGCACTGCTCCAAGTCTCAATGGCTTGCGGCAGTGCCGTTTTCCTATTCGGTTACGGTGCTGACACCGTATGTGTCTTCAGATAATCAACCCACATCGTCGCGTAGGTACCGCCGATATGGATGCCGTCCGAGGTTGCATCGGCAAAGAGATTGCCCGTTTCGTCCCGCAGGACCTCTCCGACGTTGACGAATGCGGCATTCTTTTCCACACACATGTCAAGAATCTTCTGATTGAACGTCGCAACAGCGTAGTTGTTGATACAGCTCTGGAAGTCTCTGGATTTTGCCCACTTCTCCTCATTGATGGGAAGAATGGACTGGACATAGATGATCGCATCAGGATTGATTTCGCGGATGCGGTCGATGATTTGTCCGTAATAACCGATAAACGATGCAATGGAGCCCCATCCGAGTTCGTTGATGCCGAACATCAGATAGACCTTGGAAAACTCGACGGTCGCAAGCGCATCGGAGATTGTGAAGATCTTGCCGCTCTTCATCGGAACCAGTTCCTTTGTGAAGACCTGCGAAACATTCAGACCGATGCTTGCAAAATACCGGGCACCAAGCGGCACGGTTCTCTGCAGACCGACAATCAGCGAATTGCCGATAAAGACCGCATCGTCAAAATACTCATTTCCGACCGCCTCGCTCTCGGGGACTGCCGCAGAAAGATCATATGTCGGCAGCTCGGGATATACAATTGGCGGTACGTCGGGTTCGACCGGCTGTTG